>CP157796.1:1947500-2247500 GCA_040112665.1 Oceanicaulis sp.
AACTTCGCAGTGGCGTTAGTGGCGATATGTGTAGGATAGGCGGGAGGCTTTGAAACCAGGGCGCCAGTCTTGGTGGAGCCGTCCTTGAAATACCGCCCTTATCCTCATTGACGTCTAACCGCGGCCCGTGAACCCGGGCCCGGGACCCTGCGTGGTGGGTAGTTTGACTGGGGCGGTCGCCTCCCAAAGAGTAACGGAGGCGCGCGAAGGTTGGCTCAGAGCGGTCGGAAATCGCTCGTTGAGTGCAATGGCATAAGCCAGCCTGACTGCGAGACTGACAGGTCGAGCAGAGTCGAAAGACGGCCATAGTGATCCGGTGGTCCCGCGTGGAAGGGCCATCGCTCAACGGATAAAAGGTACGCCGGGGATAACAGGCTGATGATGCCCAAGAGTCCATATCGACGGCATTGTTTGGCACCTCGATGTCGGCTCATCGCATCCTGGGGCTGGAGCAGGTCCCAAGGGTTTGGCTGTTCGCCAATTAAAGCGGTACGTGAGCTGGGTTTAGAACGTCGTGAGACAGTTCGGTCCCTATCTGCCGTGGGTGTCGGATACTTGAGAGGAGCTGTCCCTAGTACGAGAGGACCGGGATGGACGCACCTCTGGTGGACCTGTTGTTGCGCCAGCAGCATTGCAGGGTAGCTAAGTGCGGACGGGATAACCGCTGAAAGCATCTAAGCGGGAAGCCCCCCTCAAAACCAGGTATCCCTTGAGAGCCGTGGAAGACCACCACGTCGATAGGCTGGAAGTGGAAGCGCAGCAATGTGTGAAGCGGACCAGTACTAATTGCTCGATCGGCTTGATCTCAGACGCTCATGTTCGGCGATCGCTTCGCCCGCATGAGCCCGATAGTCAGAATGTCTCTACGAAAACCGCGTCGAACGCGCCGAGCGGGTGGTTATAGCGAGGGTTCCGCACCCGTTCCCATTCCGAACACGGCCGTTAAGCCCCTCAGCGCCGATGGTACTATGTCTTAAGGCATGGGAGAGTAGGTCGCCGCCCGCTCCGCACGTTCGACGCCGCCTATATCCTCCGCTTCACGACGACACGAAAACGCCCCCGAAGCTCCGGCTCGGGGGCGTTTTTGTTTGCGCCGCATCACCTTCTGCGCCGCGGACGGCCGCGGCCGGCTGTGCATGTCGCGCGCCTGATCAGACCGGCTTGCCGGCGCGGATCCAGAGGCTTGCGAGCAGCTTGGCGCCCTGGCTCACCGGGGCGCCCGCGTGCAGGGTCTTGGGATCGCCACGCCCGTCGGCGGTGAGATTATCGAAAACGAGCGCTTCGCCCCGTTTGCCGCTCCAGCTCAGATCGAGCCTGGGAAACTGCGTTTCACCGCCTTCGTGCTCATGGTTGAGCTTGACCAGGACGGTGTGCGCCCGTTGCCCGCGGCGCGCCAGATCGCGGCTGGCGCGTCCCTGATCCTCGGCGATGTAGTCGAAGTGCGCGCGATACTCCTCGCCCGGCCGGTAAACTAGGATCGCGAGCGACTCCGCCCGTGAAGCATCCGCGCCGGCCAGGCGCGCCATGCGCTCGCGCATCGCCATGGCGGGCAGGTCCATCGCGCTTATCGGCAACGCAGCGGTCAGCGAGCGCCGGTACGGGTCGGGCCGGGTCTGTCCCGTTCCCGGGTCGTAGATCTCGGCAGGCTTCAGAAAAGGCGCCGCCGCCGCGGCGATATAATCGCACACGGCCGGGTGAACGGCGTTCGGCACTGTCGCGACGCGTGGCGCATCGCTCAAAGCGCGGCGTCCGCCGTCGATCTTGAAGAGCGTCGTTGCGAGCGCCTCCGCGTCGACTGCGGCCGCTCGGGCGCCTGGCTCGGCCTTGCGGCGCGGTAACCCCGCCACGTCCTGAGCCAGAGCCCCGCCGAGCGGATGCGCCTGCGCAAGCGCAGCGGCTTGGCCGGCCGCCGTCTCGCTGACGACGCCGGCGTCAGCCCCGAGGCGCAGCAACGCGGCGACCGCCTCCCCGCCACCTTGGCCGGCGAGGGCTTCCAGCCGAGGGATCGCGGCATTCTCATCGCCGGCGAGCAGACAGAGCAGCGCCAGTTCGAGCGCGGCGCGTCGATCGCCCGACGCGGCGGCATCAGACCGGAGCTTGATCGCGGCGGACCAGTCCGGCGCCGCTCCAATTCCGGAGACGGCCAGAAGCGCCTCCAGCCGGCCTCCCGTCTCCGGTTTAGGCGCAGTCTCGAGCGCTGCGCGAACGCGCGCGGCGGCAGTCTGATCGAGGCCGGCTTCGCTGGATGCGTCGAGCAAGGCCGGCCAGGCGCCTTCGGCGCCGTTCAGGGCGGCGGTCTCGAGCCCGGCGATCGCCCTGTCGAGATCGCCCTCGGACCATGCCTGAAGCGCGCCCCTCAAATCTGCGTCAGCCGTCATCACACCCTGCCTGCGCCGTTTTAAAAATCGTTCGAAGCGCAGCTTAAGCCTTTTGTAGGTCTGAACAATCCCGGCTACAGCCCGCTTTTCGGCGACAGATCAGGCCGCGGCGCGAAATGCTGCAATCTGATGAACCTGGTCCGTTGACGACCGGGCCTGGCCCCGTTACACACGCGTCTCTCCGAAACGGCTGGCCGCAAGCGCGTCTGGCCGCCCTGATGCGGGGTGGAGCAGCCCGGTAGCTCGTCAGGCTCATAACCTGAAGGTCGTAGGTTCAAATCCTACCCCCGCACCCAAAATACCCCATACGGGGCAACACTTTACGGGGTCAGCGAAAGCTGGCCCCGTTTTGCGTTTGGGGTCTTGCCAGCAGATTACCAGCCGGTTCGGGGGCTACGGAAACTCCAGCGCGTAAAATAAGTCCCTGGCAGGGGTTGTGCTCCGTTCGGCGCACCCCCACTTCGTGAAGCCGCCGAACGATCAATTTGAAAAGGAGACATCGATGGCAAATGCCGCTTGGGGAAATTGGACCTTAAATACCAACACCGGCTGTCTGGAGCATCAAGCCGGGGGACCTTACGAGCTCCCGGTTTATGAGATGACGAACTCCGCTGAGATCCTCGACTGGGTTTTCCAGATTGAGGAGAAGACGTGGGCCTCGAGTGAGGATATTGGCGATCTTGTCACTGCCGTTCGTGAAATCATCGGACGAGGAGTGGCGTCTGGAGGCGTCGATCATGAGGTCGACCCGAAAGGCGCGCTGGCTTCGAGATACGGCGTCCAGTTCAAGTAGCGAAAAGGCGGAGGCCACCAAGCTATCAAAGTTTCTAGGTAGCTTCGTGGCCTCGGCACCCCTCGTAACCGTCGCAAAGCCGAAGGGCCGCGACGTCCTCGCTGAAGAACGGCTTTCGGCACTTCATACAGGTGCGCCAGCCCACTTTCCTGACCACGCGCGGCGGGACGCAATCTAGGTCCATGACCGGCTCGCGGCGCTTTCCGCCGTCATTCGGCCAGCGGACCGGCTCCGCGAAGCCCTGCTCCTTGCCTTTGCCGTAGCGCCGCGCAGGCCGGGCTGTAGCGTTTGCGCGGGGCTGGTCGCCGCTACCCCCTTGGCTGGGGTGCACGCGTGGCTGTGGGGGCGCTGTGCGCCCCGCGCGCCATGCGGCCAGCCATTCGGGGACCGCCTCGGCCTCGCTCAACGCCCACGCTCCCACACTTGAAGGTTATTCTGCGCGCGGAACGCGCCCTCGGTATGCCACCGCCGGACGCAGGCGAGGACCATCGGCATGTCGGTGTGGTCATACTTCCCCGCCTCGATCCCGGCGGTGACCTCCGCCTCGAAGGCGTGGAGCGACCCGTAAGCGGCTTCGAAGGGCGAGCGGGGCGCGGCGCGAGCCTGCTCAAGGCGGCGTACCCGCGCCAGCAGCGACCGGGCCCCGGACACCGGCTAACCCTCGCGCGCTTTCAGGGCACGCCCGGCAGCCAGGGCACGCACGAGGTTGGCATCGCTAGCGGCTTTCCGCAGCTGGGCCTCCTCGGCGTACCGCTGGCGCACCGCCTCGCGCTCGGCCTGCGTCAAACCGTGCTTGCGAGGTCGATTCTCAATATCGTCGCCGTTGTTCCTCATGCTGGCACTGCACCGATCTGCACGAGGACATCGAAAGCTTCGGCGCGGACCCTGGTATCACCACAGTCCCGCATGACTGTCGCCATTGCGCGCACGACCGCTTGGCGCAGCTCGCGCCGCTCATAGGGCGTCATGGCGTCGAAGCGCCGCTGGAGGGCGTCACCGTGGTCAGCGCCATATTCCTCCGCAGAGATCGGCACGACGTGGACCGGGTGTTCGAACTGGTCGGCCAAGCTCACCGCCCAATCGACTGCCTGCTTATACTGGTCGATATGCTGGGTGGAGAGCGTGCGGGCGCTGCCGTCGCCGCCGTGAACGATCGTCCGCACCATCATGTCATCAGGCAGCGGCTCGTAAGCCGCGACGATGTTCCGCTTTGTCCTGTGAACCGGCATTAGACCGCCTTCCCTTCGAGGGTGATAATTCTGGCTTCGAGCTCGGCCACCGCCTCGATACCGGCGACGGCGTTGAGGCAGCCGATGAGCACGCGCGCGGTGTCGGGATCCACGTTGCCGTCAGCGACCGCTTGCATAATCTGCCGCGCCTGCTCGGCTAGGGGCGCATCGCTATCGAGCGCGAACTCCACCTTGTCGGCCTGCGCCTTCTTCGGAGGTGAGATGCGGGATAGAACCAGACCGGCGGCTTGAATGTCGCCAGCCAAGGCGGCGTCGATGACCACGCGCGCGACCGCTGGGCCATCGTCATTCAGCGCCTGAGCAATCTTGTCCCGCTTGGACCCCGACCCCTTCGGTCTACCGGCCGGATTAGGACTTTCCATCCCCTTCACCCATTTGCCGGGCTTGGGCGTGTATCCCTTCAGCCATTCGGGCTGCGCTGCATCGGACATACGGTCTTCCCCGTGATCTAATCAGGCTCGATTCAGGCTTCCTTGAAGCCGAGCGCCTTCTCAGCCGCGTCCTGCGCCTTGCGGACCTTGTTCGCCGCTGCGGAGGTGCCGCCGACGGCGCGCTCCACTTCCTTGAAGATCAGCCCCGCGCGCTGTTCCACCAACTCCTTCGCGCCCTGCATGGCCTTCAGCCGCTTGGTCCCCGCCGGGTTGTTCTTCTCGTGGTATTGGCGGAGCAGAACCTTCTGCATCCCCGCCTCGATGCCAGACAGCATGGCGGGCGCGCCGAGGACCGCCGTTGCGACCTCGTGGTCACCCTCAGCGATGGCCTTCTGGATGACCGACATGCGCTGCTCCGTGGGCAGCGCTTTCACATGGGCGCGCACTTCGCCCGCGATGCTCCCTGCCGCCTTGGTCGTGACCGGTTGCGACAGCTCGCCTTCGAGATGGTCGATGCCCTTGTTGAGGCTGACCAACACGCTGTCGAAAGCGCGCGTCATGCGCTCAAAGTGCTTCTTCGCGAACGTATCGACCTGGAGCAGCTTCTGCTCGTCCGTCCAGCCGGGGTTCTGGTGGACGACCGCGCGGGTATCGTGGATCGCCCGTAGACCCTCATACGCGGTGCTGAAGGCGGTGACGGTGGGCGCCAACACAGCCTCGGTGTCGGCGTCATACCCGTCAATCTTGGTGACGGTGTCAGGGTGGAGTGAAGGCGAGATACGGTGGTCAACTTCGGACATGGCAGCCTCTTAAGAGCCTGATACGGCTGTAAACGTGCTGTTAGCGTACCGGCTGCCATTTTCGGTCCGCAAGCGATTTTATAAATAAACCAACATCTTAGGTCCGATTGTTGGCGCTTCGGCGCTCAAACTGTTTGTTTGGCGTGGAAGTCGATTGGCTCAATCGGCACTCACACCATAGTCGTCATCTGGAGTGAAGTTTGCCCGGTCTGTTCCGCAAGCGCCGTTTGGGCGGGTCGCTGCATCAGTAGGCATGTCGAAGTTTAGACACCACGCGCCATCATCCGCTGCATGAACACAACCGACGCATCCGGTGTCTCTTTCGTCGTCGTGGTGGTGGTAGCGGTCATGGCAGTGGCCGCACAACGCTACCAGTTCGAATAAAAACTCCTCCCTCCAATTCCGGTACGTCAAATGGTGGACTTCTGTCGCTCGTTCTTTGCGGCATCCCTCGCAAAGACTATTGGCCCGTTCCATCACAAGCCTTCTACGTTCAGCCCAGTCGGGCGAGGCGAGGTAGGAGTCGTGCGCTTGCTGAAAGTATGTTTTTCCTTCAGAACGGCCTTTCCAGCGGCTCGCTTGAAGAGCAACGTACCGTCGCCTCACTTCATCCTGTCTAGCATCGTACTCGGCCTGATAGGCCGCTCGAAGGGCTTCATCAAATTCATTGAGGTGCTGAGTATCCGGGGATTGCTTGACCGGATTGCCACGAAGTTCTCCGCAGACGAGACACTGTTGGCGAACAACCTTCGACCCGCCCCTATTCAGCCCCTGCCGCAGCTCCGTCCTGGGATGATCGCACAAGGTAGCCGCGAGCTGGTTGATCTCCTGTGCGTACCGAATCGTGAGATCATCATCTAGAGGAACACGATTGCCGGTGTCTGGATCAGTAATGGTCACAATCGCTCCTTCTCAGGGATTCGAAATCACCCCAGTCTGAACCGTCGCGAGTAAAATGGTAATAGCCTGTTGCTGTTTTGTTCGCGTGCGGTTGACTCATATGTGGAAAAGTGTCCGCCCTTTGAGCCGGAGTGCCAAATGACTTCTATCGAGCTTGCGTCTGTCGGCGCGGTTCTCCAAGGCATTGGCTCAATTGCCGGTGCACTTGCGATAATCGGAGCCGCATGGTTCGCCTCCAACACCTTCGATAGCTGGCGGCGGCAGAAGCTGTCTGAGCGACGGATCGAGCAGGCGGAACGTATACTAACGGCCACCTACAAAGCTCGAAGGGCCTTGAGGTATGTCCGCAGCCCGATGTTGTGGGCTCACGAATTGGATGCTGCGGAGAAAGAGCTCACCGAGCGCGATGACTGGCCCATGGCGGATGCCGCTTTGCGGCGGAGAATGGTTTCGGCTCAGACCTACTTCGACCGGCTCAACCGAACCCTTGAGGAACGCAAGTCGATTGACGAATGCCTGCCGATGGCGAGAGCGCTCTTCGGGGAAGAAGTCGAAAACGCGCTGGACGAACTCAACCGACAATTCCATTTGGTCAGCATTGCAGCTGAGGCTAGCGTCGATGCGGGCAACGATAGGGACTTTCAACGGTCGCTTCGCGCTGACCTGAGCAGTGCAGGCGGGAGCAAGGAGCCGAACAAGATGAACGAGACCATCGAAGCTCAGGTGGCGGCGATTGAAGCCGTCTGTCTCCCGGTTCTTCGTCTTGAAGGCACGCTGAAAGGCTAGGACCGGGCTATGCTGTTCTGATGACCACAGCGACGGCGCAAGACCAATCAATCGCTTAGGTCCCGCGTCCGTGAGGTTAGGGGTTTGACGGTCGAGCGATGCCGCCATCGTGGCTTTAATGTTTATTCTTTAATATCGCCCCCTACAGCCGCAAAAGGCTGCTTTAGATATTCCAAGAATAAAATATTAAAGTAATAAAGTTCCCTAGATACCCCATGTTTTACAGGGTGATGCGCTTTAATACGCGATCATAGCGCTAATACGAGAACGACGACGAAAGCGCATCGCTTCCGCCGCCGTATTATTCTCGCCATTAGCCGCCGTAGTCGGGCAGGTTGAGAATTCGATAGCCTTGGCCGTGGTAGTTGAAGCTCTCGATAAGCCGATCCTTCTTCATGTCCATCAAGTGACCGGCTTCTACCAAGCTGCGGACTGTATCGCGCAGCGCCCAGTTCTGCCCGAGCTTGTGGTTATAGAAGGCGGAGTGTTGCGACGTGCGAACGACTAGGTAGCTCAGCGGCACGATCCCGTTCTCGCGCATCCCTTTCGGAACCTTATAGCTGGGCGCAGGCGGTCGGAGCAGGTAGCGCCTCAGAACGTCGACCAGCTTCCGTTCGCGCGCCGTGTCGCCATCGCCCACGTCCCCGCTTTCCAGTCGGCCTGTCATGTTCGCGATGTTTCGGAGGACTAGAGAGATCGCCCACCGGGCTTGGTCCGCTGTCACGGTCGGCGCGACGTAGTTATCTGCAACTGCGAGCAGGGAGGCGACCTTCAGCGCGTTCAGGTGCGCCCGGTTCCACATCTGACGGCGGGACTCGTCCTCAGTCGCGTTCACGTGGTCATCGCAGTGCTTGTCGAATGCCCGAAGAAGCTCGCGCGCCTCCGGGCTTGACGATACTTGCAGCGGCTCGCGGTTCGCCTGCTGCGCCGCTTGGCTTACCAGCGCCGAGAACCATTTGACGCCGACTTCCGGAAACGGCTGGCGGTTCTCATTAAGTGGTGGGCGCGGGCCGTCGTACTCGATGACCACGAACCGGGACAAAAACCCGTCAGCCATCATCTTGCCGTTCAGTGCCTCGAAGAACGTGCCAGGGGTCGTCTCCCCGATAACGCTGTAGCTGGCACTTCCCTCAATCGAGACGTTGTTTTCCAAGCTGGCGTAGCTGATACCGCCCGTCATCGAGGTGGGGGCGGATTTGGAATAGAGCTTTGTCATCTGCTGGCGCAGGGTGGCGTGATGCCCGCTCTTGTCGACCGCCATGAACTGAATGTCGTGGCCGAACTCGCCGCTTACATGCAGCACGCATGAGTAGGGTGCCTCCCCCAGGTATTTGATGAGCCCTTGGCCAGACGCCATGCTGTTGAAGGTGAAGAAGCTGGGCGCATCCCGCTCCCCAGCCTTAACCGATGCGCGGATCAGGGCGGGGATAGCGTCGGAAATTGCCTCCTTACCGATCCCGCTTCTGGCAACCACGGCGATATAAAGGTTCAGGCCCGCTCCGGTGTAGGTGTTCCAGCATTTGCCGCAGACCCCGGCCAAGATCGCAAGCGCCGATGCGATCGCGACCGTCCTCACAGGGCGGGCGGAGCTATAGTAGATCGCCTGAGCGAGCTGCCCTGCGACACCGGGTGGCCACTCCAGCTCCGGCTTATCTTGCTCTTCCGGAAGCGGCGGCAGGTTGGCGTTCTCGTCCATGCTTTGGAGCGCATCGAGGGTGGACATGACCCGATCCCATTCGGCGCTTGTCATCGGGGGATACTCAGTCATGCCAATCCCCCTTCGTATCAATGTGCAGATTTTCGCTGCCGCTTCGGGCGGCCTGTCGTAGCGTATGCATGTGCACCTCCGACGGGTGTGCTCTGTTCCAAAGATCTCGACAGCGACCGGGCGCGCGCCATGCGCTCGGTCGCTTTTCATTGCGGGCGGCTTGCAATGGGCTAGGCAGCCCGCGACTGTTCCGGCGGGCCGTTATGCTGCACCAAGCGAATGCGTCGACCTGGCGGGCGTCTTCGCCGTTTGAGGGTCGAGACGGTCACCCGGCTGCTCGCTCGTGCTGTGGCGGCGGCCTGAGTACATCCAAGCGAGGACATCACGTTCGCTGTACCAGACGCGGCGCGTCCCCTCGGGGCTGAAATACCTCGGGCCGGTTCCGCGAAGGCGGTACTGTGCGACCGTCACCTCGTGGGTGCCGAGCATTTCGGCGACCTCGATGGTGGAGAGCGGCCGATTTTTTGGGGTGTATCCGAACAGCTCACACAGCTGTTCAAAAGACACATCAGTCATAGCTGACGCTCCAGCTTGGCGCCGATTTATGCGGCGCGAAGAAAGGAAGCTGTGGTCAGCAGCACCAGCAGGAACATCCTGCTGGCAGACTGTCCGGGGCCTAGGGGACTTTCACCCTTGCGCCTCTCCGGCTCGTGGTTCTGGAATTTTCCTCGCGGGCGCGCCCCAGTGCGGCGCTGGCGCGCTTTTGTAGCGCACCGTTATGTGCATTTAGCAAGCGCAATTAAAGGTCTGCAAGCGCTAAATTTGTCTGGGCCTTTCCTCATGTTTCATGCGCGGGCTGGTGTCCAGATCGTGCGGCGCGGGCCGCTGGGGCCGGTTACAGTGCATTTAGCGGTTTCGTCGCCCCACCCACGGCGGCGAGCCAGTTGCGCGCGCTGTAGCGGCCTACGCGCGCAATTCCACCACGTTCGCCCCGCTGGCCTTCGCCGCTTCGAGCCTGCCCCGTTCTTCGATCCAATCACCGATGCGTTGAGCCTCGGGATAAAGCCAGTCCAGCTTTGTCAGGTCGAGGTAATTCCGGGCGGTCACGTCCGCTTGCGCTGGAACATGGCAAGTCAAAATGTCAGTTCTGAACTTCTCGATCAAGCATTCTCGCATAGAAATATTTGTAAAAGTCCTTCTTAGATCATGGCAGCTAAGCTTTTTCTTCACGATCTCGCTGACGAGCTTCATCGGTGCGCGCGGATCGAGGATGTGCCCGGCTTTGCTGCGTGAGGTGAAGACGTGAGGGTTCCCTTTAATGGGCGTTCGGCTTTTGAGAATGGCCACGGCCTGCGTGTTCAGCGGCAGGAACACTTCACGCCCGTTCTTCGGGTCGGGAAGATGCCAGTAGCTTCTCTCGGGCTCATCTTCATCAATATGGACCCGGTCCCATGTGAGCATGGCACCTTCGTTCCGCCGAGCGCCGGTCAGGAGTAGGAACAATGTGAGTTCGAAGCCGGAGAGCGCATCAGTGTTCTTCGGGTCCGCGCGAGCATCGTGGAGAGCGTTCCAGACCTTTCCGATCTTGTCCTTCTCGATATAGCGCTGGGTCCGCGTGCCGAGCTTCGCCCAATGGTCTCGTAGCACATCGACCGGGTTGTAAAGGAACAGCGGTGATCCGTCGGCACGCCGATATTGGCGGCTGGCGAAGTTGATGAGCGCCCGGAGCGTGGTCATCACTAGGTTCGCCTGACCGGGGGCAGGGGCCTTTCCACGCAGCCCGCGTTCCATGAGTTCGCGATGGCGCTTGCGAATATCGTATTCACTGATGGCCACAATCGGTTTGTCAGCCCATGCCGCGAGCGCAACTTCGACGTGCCGCCTAACCTCTGACGCGCTGCTCTCTTTGAGCTTGCCCGGGCGGTCCAGGTAGGCGGTCATCACCTCGCGAAGCGTGACCCGCTCCGCCTCCTCAGACTTCTTGACCGCGCGCGGGTCGATACCCTCCCGCATCATCTGAAGGATGCTCTGCGCCTTCCGGCGGGCTTGATCCTCAGTGTAAAGACCGAATGGACCGATGGTGATAATCACCGTCTTACCCTTGAGCCGACCTTGCGCGACAAACGCGCGCTTCCCGCGCGGGTAGTCTGTGGATGGGGGCGAGACCCTCAGCCCATACCCCTTCACGGTCTCATCCCAATGTATCTTGGCCGCTCCTTCGGGCGGTTGAACTTTGTCGATGAACGACTTGGTGAGCTTCGGCATTGATGTCTCCAGAGTGGGTAAAGCTAGCATGTTACCAGCACGCTGCATTTAGCTAGGACACTCTAGCGTTACCCCGCAACGGCGAATTTGCCAGAAAAATCAGCGCCTTGTAATGTAGCGCTATCTGCCGCTATCTCGCGCTAACAGCGCTTGGGCAAACTCATAACCTGAAGGTCGTAGGTTCAAATCCTACCCCCGCACCCAAAGTTCAGACGGGGCCGGCGTTTCGCCGGCCCCGTTTTCGTTTCAGGTTAGGTTTTTCTCCCGGCGTTTCGGGGTCCGCCCTGAAGCCGGGATGAACGCTTTGCTCCGCAAGCGTTCAGCGAGGGTCTGTCTTCATGGCGATGTGACCTTGAAGAGGTGAACCGCCATGAAACCGATCCTTTCGCTCGCCACCACCGCCGCCGCCGCAACGCTGGCCGCCTTCGCAAGCCCCGCGCACGCCGGTCCGATCGGGCCGGGCGGCGCAGGCGAGGCGTGCTGGCTGCGCGCCGAGACCGGCCGCCACATGACCGCGATCAGCGCCTGGACGGCGCCCGGCGTTTCGGGCGTCTGGGAGCTCAGCGTGTCGCGCGGCCGGGGCTTCGCCAGCGAGCAGTCCGGCGAGGTCGGCGCCGACGCGGCCCGGCCGCTCACCCGGATCGTGCTCGGCCAGGGCATGCTGCGTCCGCCGCTCAGGGACTTCCGGGCCGGTGCAGCCGTGCCCGTCGCTGGCGGAACCACCGTGGCGACGTCGAACTATCGCCGTACCGGACCGGCCGAGGCGCCGGTGAGGGCGGAGCTGCGCGTCTACGATCTGGCCGGCGCGCTGATCTGCGAGACGCGAGACGTCTGGGTCTGGGCGGGCCGATAGAGCGGCCGCCTCGCCACGGGATCAGGACTTGAAGTCCCCCGGCCCGTGGCGCTCGTGCATCTGGTCGGCGTCATCGCCCCAGGCCTTGTTCACGCGGCGGCCGCGCTTGACGGCCGGGCGCTCGGCGATCTTTTGCGCCCAGCCGCGGACGTTCCCGTACTCGTGCACCGCCAGGAATTCACCGGCCTCGTAGAGCTTGCCCATGGCGAGCGCGCCGTACCAGGGCCAGATCGCCATGTCCGCGATGGTGTAGTCCCCGCCGGCGATATAGGCCCGCCCGGCCAGCGTCTTGTCGAGGAGGTCGAGCTGGCGCTTGGTCTCCATCGCGAAACGGTCGATCGGGTATTGCAGCTTCTCCGGCGCATAGGCGTAGAAATGCCCGAACCCGCCGCCGAGATAGGGCGCGGACCCCATCTGCCAGAACAGCCAGTTCAAGGTCTCGGTGCGCGCCGCGCCGCTCGCGGGCAGGAAAGCGCCGAACTTCTCGGCCAGGTGCATCAGGATTGATCCGGATTCGAAGACGCGGACCGGCTCGGGTCCGGATCGATCCAGCAGGGCCGGGATCTTCGAGTTTGGATTGATGTCCACGAAGCCTGACGAAAACTGGTCGCCCTCGCCGATATTGATAAGCCAGGCGTCATACTCCGCGTCCGCATGGCCGAGTTCGAGCAGCTCCTCGAACATGACGGTGACCTTCACCCCGTTCGGGGTCGCCAGCGAATAAAGCTGGAAGGGATGCTCGCCGACCGGCAGGTCTTTTTCGTGGGTCGCGCCTGAGACGGGGCGATTGATCTTCGCGAACCGGCCGCCGCTCTCGGCGTCCCAGGTCCAGACCTTCGGCGGGGTGTAGCTCACAAGCGTCTCCTTCTGCGGTGCGCGGCCTAAAGTGGCGTGTTCTCGCAGCGCTGCAACCCGCGCCAACGCCCGAAGGAGATCGCAACTTCGTGAGGCGGGTTTCAGGCCGCCTTCACGATCGCCTCGGCGTCGCCTTCGAGGTCCGAGCGCACGAGCGCGGCTGCAGCCCGGACAAAGTCCCCGCCGGCGAGGTCTGCGAGCTCTTCCGCGTCGTCGGGCAGATCGAGATCCTTGGCCGCCGACTTCGCCTTCTTGTCCAGGAAAGGCGCCATCTCGCCCCAGGCTGATTGCGCTTCGCGGCGGAAGATGTCCGCACCGGACGGGCCGATGCCTTTCAGCTCCTGAAGCGCGTCCATCTCGGCGCCGACCCTGCGGCCGGCTTCGGTGCGCAGCTTGCGCAGATCGCCGTCATACCGGTCGAGAATCTGTTCGGCCATGTCGCCCAGGATCGCCGAGTACCGCTCGTCCATGCGCGCATAGCCGGCTCCGTTCAGAAGCTTCACGCGCTTTTCCCAGCCGGCGTCGCAGAGTTTTTGCGGGGTCGTCAGCCCCTCGTCGAACAGCGCCCTGGCGCCGGCGGTGGCGAGGTCAGCGCCGATGCGGGTCGAGTAGAGGTTCGAGGCGAGAAGCCACTGAAACAGTGCGCTCGGCGTTCCGCTCTCGATGTCGAAACCCAGTTCGCCGCAATAGGTGCGGCCGTGACGGTCGAGTAGGGCCTTGAGTCGATCTGACGGGCTGGACATGGCGAACTCCGCGCTTCTTACGCGCGGCGAACGCGGCACGGGCGCGCCTGGTTCGCCCGCTGCGGTGCAAAACGCGATGCGCGCGAAGAGGACCGGTATGAACACCGGCCCAAACGCCCGCCTTGCTTTCGCCGCGAAACACCGTCATGAGGGGCGTTGCGCATGTCGCCCGGCGATGGAGGGAAGCGGTTACGCTTCATCGAGCCGGGCGCGATCGGATCGGCCCGGAGGCGAGACGCCTCCAGCGGCACAGTGTCCGGGCGTCGGGCGGCCCTGTGGGGCGCGCCCGCCCGTGGCGGCTGATCCATGCAGTTGTCCCTTATGAACGATTGATACGCCGCGCCCGGCGATCCCGGGCGCGCGGGAAAGACGATATATGACCAGGTTCACCGATCTCGCCCTCGCCGCGCCGGTTCTGCGCGCTGTCTCCGAGGCGGGTTACGACACCCCCACCCCCATCCAGGCGCGCGGCATTCCGCCCGTGCTCGACGGCCGCGACGTGGTCGGCCTTGCGCAGACCGGCACCGGCAAGACCGCCGCTTTCGTGTTGCCGCTGATCAGCCGGCTGCTGGCCGAGGGCAAACAGGCGCCGGGCCGCACCTGCCGGGCGCTCGTGCTCGCGCCGACCCGCGAACTCGCCGCCCAGATCGGCGAGAGCGTCGCGGTCTACGGAAAGCATGCCGGGCTCACCCATGCGGTGATCTTCGGCGGCGTGAAGCCGGGCCCGCAGGTGCGCGCGCTCGCCACCGGCCTCGATATTCTTGTCGCCACGCCGGGCCGGCTGCTCGACCATCTGCAGGCGGGCAAGGCCAGGCTGGACCACACTCGTTTTGTGGTTCTCGACGAGGCCGACCAGATGCTGGACCTGGGCTTCATCCCGGCGATCCGGAAGCTCATGAGCATGGTCGCCAAGCCGCGCCAGACGGTGATGTTCTCGGCCACCATGCCGCCGCCGATCCGCGCGCTGGCCGACGATTTTCTGAAGAACCCCGTGACGGTGGCGGTGACCCCGCCGTCAAAGCCCGTCGAGCGGATCGACCAGAAGGTGTTCTATGTCGACGGCGGCGCGAAGCCCGAGGCGCTGATCGATCTGATGGCGCCCGAAGCGGGCAAGAAGACGATCGTCTTCACCCGCACCAAGCGCGGCGCGGACCGCGTGGCCAAGAAGCTCGCCCAGTACGGCCACAAGGCCAGCGCCATTCACGGCAACAAGTCCCAGGGCCAGCGCGAGCGCGCGCTCGCCGCCTTCAAGTCCGGCGAGGCGCCGGTTCTGGTGGCCACCGACATCGCTGCGCGCGGCATCGACGTGGACGCGGTCGAGCTGGTGATCAATTACGAACTGCCCAACGTGTCTGAAAGCTATGTCCACCGTATCGGCCGGACCGCGCGGGCCGGCGCCGAGGGCCGGGCGATCGCTCTGGTCGCGCCCGACGAGCGGGTGCTCCTCAGGGACATCGAAAAGCTGATGGGCTTTGCGGTGCAGGGGCTCAACGACGCCCCGCCCATGCCCAAGGGCGATGCGGCGAAGCCGAAGCGTAATCGCGGCGGTGGCGGTGGCGGTGGCGGCCGGGGCCGTCCGCAAGGCCAGGGCGGTCAGAGCCGCGGTCAGGGCGGCCAGTCTCGCGAAGGTCAGGGTCGCGGCGGTCACGGTCAGAGCGGTCAGGGCGGCGGCAAGCCGCGCCGCCGCAATCGCGGCGGGCGCAAGCAAGGCGCGGCGGCGCAGGGCTGAGGCGCTCGCCGCGAGAAAAAACGAAAGCCCCGGCGCATCACGCCGGGGCTTTTTTGTTCGCTCCGAGTGCGACCCTACTCTGCGGCGGTCCGCTTTGCGCCGTCGGGGCGCGGGGCGGCGGCGCGGACATAGGGCTGCACGTGGTCTTCGAACTTCTCGAAGTTCGCCACGAACATGTCGGCGAGCTTTTCGGCCTGTGCGTCGTAGGCGGCCGGATCGGACCAGGTCTGGCGCGGGTCGAGGATCTTCGGATCGACGCCTTCGACCTTGGTGGGTACGGCGAAGCCGAAGACCGGGTCGATACGGAAGTCCGAACCGGCCAGGGAGCCGTCGAGCGCGGCGTTCAAAAGCGCGCGCGTCGCCTTGATCGGCATGCGTTCGCCCACGCCGTAGGGCCCGCCCGTCCAGCCGGTGTTCACCAGCCAGCAATCCACGCCGTGCTCGGCGATCAGCTCGCGCAGCAGGGCGCCGTATTCGGACGGATGGCGCGGCATGAACGGCGCGCCGAAGCAGGTGGAGAAGGTGGCGCTGGGCTCGGTCACGCCCTTCTCGGTGCCCGCCACCTTGGCGGTGTAGCCCGACAGGAAGTGATACATCGCCTGGGCCGGTGTGAGCTTGGCGATCGGAGGCATGACGCCGAACGCGTCGCAGGTCAGCATCACCAGATTGCTGGGGTGCCCGCAGACATTCTTGTCGCAGGAATTGGGGATGTAGTGCAGCGGATAGGCGCCGCGCGAGTTTTCCGCCAGCGTCGCGTCGTCGAGGTCGAGCTCGCGGGTGACCGGGTCCATGACCACGTTCTCGAGCACCGTGCCCCACATGCGCGTGGTGGCGAAGATCGCAGGCTCGGCCTCCTTGGACAGGCGGATCATCTTGGCGTAGCAGCCGCCTTCGAAATTGAAGAGCCCGTCGGGCGACCAGCCGTGCTCGTCGTCGCCGATGAGCTTGCGCTTGGGGTCGGCCGAAAGCGTCGTCTTGCCGGTGCCGGACAGGCCGAAGAACACCGCGCTGTCGCCGGCCTCGCCGACATTGACCGAGCAGTGCATCGGCATGATGCGGCGCTCGGGCAGCAGGTAGTTGAGGATGGTGAAGACCGATTTCTTGGTCTCGCCGGCGTAGGAGGTGCCGCCGATCAGCACCAGGCGCTGAGCGAAATTGACCGCGATGACGGTCTCGCTGCGCGTGCCGTGGCGCTCCGGATCGGCCTTGAAGCTCGGCAGATTCACGATGGTGAACTCCGCAGCGAAGTCCTCGAGCTCCGACCGGTCGGGCCGGCGCAGCAGATGGCGGATGAACAGCGAGTGCCAGGCCAGCTCGTTGACCACGCGCACCGGCAGGCGATGGCGTTCGTCCGCGCCGCCGAACAGCTCCTGAACGAACAGTTCGCGGCCGGCCATGTGCGCCTTGAAATCAGACCAGAGCGCGTCGAAATGCGCCGGCGTCATCGAGGCGTTGAAGTCCCACCAGATGGTGTTTTCGGTGTCCTCGTCGCGCACGGTGAACTTGTCGCGCGCCGAGCGGCCGGTGTGCTGGCCGGTCTCCACCACCAGCGCGCCGCCCTTGGCCACGCGGCCTTCGCCGCGGCGGACGGCCTCTTCGTACAGCGCCTCTTCAGACCAGTTGACGTTCAGCTTCGCAACGCCGCTCACGCCCAGATCGCTCAGGTCGCGGCCCGTCATCATCCCGTCGGCCATCGGGCTCTCCCCGTCTGAATTTGTATCGACACGCGCCGCGCCCGCCTCGATCCGGGCTGCGGCAGGGGTTCGGTTCTAGCCGCGAGAAAAAGCGGAATCACCCCCAAAACTATGCTGCAGCGCGACAAAGCGCAGGCGGTTCAGCTGGTCGGCGCGTCCTGGGTACGTTTGGGTGGCTGGCCGGGTTCGGGATCGCCGGGCAGGGGGATGTATTCGTTCTCGCCTTCGGGCAGCGCGAAGGCGGCGCCGTCGAACCCTGCCGCGATGCTGGCGCGCCAGTCCGATTTCGCCTGTTCGAGCCGGGCCTTGGAGGAGGACACGAAGTTCCATTCCATCACCCGCATGCCTGGGTTCTCCCCGCCCAGAAGCATGACCCGGCTGTCTGCGCGGGCGCGGACCACGCCGGTCTCTCCCGGCGCCAGGGCGGCCATGCAGCCCGCGCCGACCGGCTCGCCGCCGATCTCGACCTGGCCCGAGACGACGTAGACGCCGAGCTCGGGATAGCCTGACGGCATCTCCACGGCCGCGCCGGCGGGGATTTCCGCATGGGCGTAGAAGGTCGGCAGATAGGCGGTGACCGGCGAAGTCTCCCCCCAGGCCGAGCCCATGATCAGGCGCACCCGCGCGCCGCCGGTCTCGATCTCGGGCAGGGCGTCTGCGGGGTGATGCTCGAAGCCGGGATCGATCTCTTCCGACCCTGTCGGCAAGGCCAGCCAGACCTGGATGCCGTGCAGGTCGTGACCGGCCTTGCGCGCCTTCGGGCCGGTGCGTTCGGAATGCACCACGCCGCGCCCGGCGGTCAGGAGGTTCACCGCGCCGGGCGTGATGGTGCGGTGAACGCCCACCGTGTCGGCGTGGTCGAGCTCGCCGTCGAACAGATAGGTGACCGTGGACAGGCCGATATGCGGGTGGGGCCGCACGTCGATGCCTGTCCCGGGATTAAATCGCGCCGGTCCCATCTCGTCGAAGAAGACGAAGGGGCCGATCTGGCGGCGTTTGGCGAAGGGCAGGACGCGCGCGACCGAAAACCCGCCGAGATCCTTGCTGCGGCCCCTGATGATGCGTTCGACGGCGGACATCGGCGGTTCCTTTCCCTTCACCTGTCAGCGCGACAGGATCACGTTCATGCGGGTGAGCTGGCGCACGGCGTAGCCCTTCGAGCGGGCGAGGGCGGCGGCGTCCGGCGCGTCCCGGTCGCCCATGTCGGCGCGTTCGAGCACCATGAGATCGGGCCAGCGCTCCGGATCGACGGTCTTGAAGAAGGCCGACAGGATCGCGAACTCGCCGCCCTCCACGTCGATCTTCATCGCGTCGATCCTGCCGACGCCCATCTCCTCCATCAGCCGGGGCAGGGTGGTCACCCGCACCGCCTCGCCGGAGGTCTCGCTTTCGCCGGAAAGCAAGGTGCGGCCGAGATTTCCGCCCACCAGCCGCATCACGTCCTCGCCTTCATAATCGGCGAGCGCGACGCCCGTGATCTCGATATTGCCCAGCCCGTTCTGATGCGCGTTGAAGCTCAGCCTTCGGCGCATCTCGGCCTGGGGTTCGACTGCGATCACGCGCGATTTCGGCCCGCCCGCCTTGGCCGCGACCAGGGCGTAGGCGCCCGCGTTCGCCCCGATGTCGAGGAAGGTCCGCCCCGGTCCCATCGCGGCGCGCACCGCGTCCAGCTCGGCCGGATCGAAGCATTGCGGGGTGAGAAACAGCCGCTTTTCAGACAGGTTGTCCCGGGGATGCAGCCGCAGTTTCAGACCCAGCGCCTCGACGTCGCTGCGGCCCTGCCTGAGCCCGGTCAGGGCGAGGGGGCGGGCGGCGCCGGCCAGTCTCAGCCCTGCGCGGCCCGTGGGCAGGCGTCGGCCGACTGCGAGGCCGATTTTCGCAACGAAACCAGGCGCATATGCGCCGTGGCCCGGCGAAAAATCGGGCTGCAGCGCGCCCTCGCCGTCCGTCGGATTCATCGCCTCGTCAGGCGTCTCCATCATGGAGTTCGGGGCGTCCGTCCTGGAATCGGGCTCGTTCGTCATGGGCGGGGTTATAGCCGGGCGGCGCGGGTTGGAACACCGCTCCATCCGTTCGCTGTTTGCTGCGCTTGCGAGACCGCCTCGCGGCTCGCCGACATGCTGGAAACCTTCCTTTTCCAGCCCTGACGGCCTAGGTTCGCCCCGACTGATCTGACCCGGGGAGCCCGCCATGACGCCGACCCTTCGCGCTTTCACCGCCGCTTTCGCGCTGGGCGGGTTCGCCGCCGCGCCGGCGCTGGCCCAGGACCCGGTCCTGCCGGACGCGGCGATGATCGCCACCGCCGAGCGGCTGAAACAGGCCGGGCTGGAGAGCGACCTCGCCTACGAGATCACCGAGGACCTGACCACCGAGATCGGCCCGCGCCTGGCCGGCACGCCGCAGGAGGCGCGCGCCCGGGACTGGGCGGTGGAGATGTTCGAAGAGTTGGGGTTTGAAAACGTCCGGGTCGAGGAGTTTCCGCTCGATCTGTGGACCCGCGGGCGCTCGATCTATGAAGAGGTCGCGATCACCGCGCCCTTCCCTCAGCCGCTTTACGCCACCTCGCTGGGCGGGGCGTCGGCCACGCCCGAAGGCGGGCTGGACGCCGAAGTGGTGTTCTTCGACAGCTATGACGATTTCATCGCCTCCGACGACAGCGCCGACGCGCTTCAAGGCAAGCTGGTCTTCATCAACGACCGGATGACCGCCGCGCGCACCGGCGAGGGATACGGCTGGGCGAACCGCAAGCGCACCCAGGCCTGGCACCAGGCCGAGGATCGCGGCGCGGCGGGCGTTCTGATCCGCTCTGTCGGCACCAGCTCGAACCGTTTCGCGCACACCGGCATGATGAGCTTCCCCGACGATCGCCGGCCCGAAATCCCTGCGCTCGCGGTCTCAGCGCCCGACGCCGACCAGATCGAACGCATCGCGCAAAGCGGCGAGACGCTGCGCATCCGGCTTAAGACCTATGCCGGCTGGCGCGGCGAAGTGGTGAGCGGCAACGTCATCGCGGAGATTCCCGGCGCCGAAGCGCCCGAGGAAGTCGTGATCATCGGCGCGCATCTCGACAGCTGGGACACCGGAACCGGCGCGCTGGACGACGGCGCGGGGGTGGGCATCGTCACCGCTGCGGCCAGGCTCATCGCCGAACTGCCCGAGCGGCCTCGGCGGACCATTCGCGTGGTGCTGTTCGGCGCCGAGGAGGTGGGGCTGGTCGGCGCGCGCGCCTACGCCAACGCACGCATGGCCGACGGCACGGTCGGAAACCACGTCATCGGCTCTGAAAGCGATTTCGGCGCGCGCGAGGTCTGGCGCTTCTCCACCAATGTGGGCGATCACGCGCTGCCCTATATGGACGCGGTGGGCCGCACGATCGCCGATCTGGGGATCATCCGGGGCGGCAACGAGTCCGGCGGCGGCCCGGACATGATCCCGCTGGCCTTCATGGGCGTGCCGATGGCCCGGCTCGACCAGAACGGCGAGGACTATTTCGAATTCCACCACACTCCGAACGACACGTTCGACAAGATCGTGCCGGAGGAGATGGCCCAGAACGTCGCCGCCTGGGCGGCCTTCACCTGGATGGTCGCCGACACCGATCTCGACTTCCGCCCGCAGCCGGACGCCGAGGCCGCGCCCAGCCAGTAGGGCGTTCGGTCTAGAACCCCTCGAAGCGGGCGAATTCGTCCACGGGCGCGCGCTTGGTGCGCAGCTGATTGACGGCCGCGTCGGGATCGGCGCGGCCGATCGCCATGCCGCAATAGACGATATAGGGCGCCTCCACCCCGATCGCGTTCGCCACGGTCCTGCAGTGCGGGGTCCAGGCTTCCTGCATGCAGGAGGCCAGGCCCCGGGCTTCGGCCGCCAGCGCCACGCTCATCATGAACATGCCCAGATGCGCCCACTGGTTCTGGTTCATGCGCTCGTCGATGGCGAAGAACAGCCCCGTCGGCGCGCCGAAGAACTCGTAGTTCTGCATCAGCCAGCTGAGCCGCGCGCCCTTGTCCTCGCGCGGCACGCCCATCAGCGCATACATGTCCTCGCCCACCTCGAACCGGCGCGAGCGGTAAGGCTCCCACAGCTTTTCGGGATAGACGGGGAAGTCCGCCTCGTTGGTGAAGGGATCGGTCTCGAGCTTCTTCTTCACAGCGTCGATGACGCGCTGACGCGCCTCGCCTGCGACGGCGACCACCTTCCAGGGCTGCACGTTGCCGCCCGAGGCCGCGCGCCGGGCGATATCCAGAATGTCGCGAAGATCGGCCTCGCTCACCGGATCGGGCAGGAAGGCGCGCGTGGAGATGCGGCGCGCAAGCGCCTCGTCGACGGTCAGGCTCATGATCCCCCCGGAAGTGCTCTGAAAAACTAGATCGAAAAACTCGTCCCGCAGCCGCAGGCGGCGGTGGCGTTGGGGTTTTTGATCTGGAAGCTCGCCCCGATCAGCTCGTCGACATAGTCGATGACGGAGTCTTTCAGGAACTCCGCGCTCATCGGATCGACCAGCACGGTGGCGCCGGCGTTCTCGATCTTGAGATCGTCGGGCTCGGCGCTGTCGGCCATGTCGTACTGGTAGGAGAAGCCCGAGCAGCCGCCCCCGACCACGCTGACGCGCAGATAGGCTTTCTTCTGCGCGGCCATGATCTGTTTGATCTGCGCGGCCGCGCTGTCTGAAAGGGCGATGTTGGCGTCTGTCGTCGTGGTCATGGCGCGCTCGTCCTGCGGCGGGGTTCGCGTTTTCTGCAATTCACTATATGGAGCGCCTGCAACGCGGTTGCAAAGCCCTACGGTCCACGGAGCTTACATGGCGCGCGCCCCTTACGCCTGCGATCCGGCAAAAACACGCGGCCGGCGCTTCTCTCAGCCCGAGAGCGCGATGCGCACCGCGTTCCAGCGCGATCGCGACCGGATCATCCATTCCTCCGCCTTTCGGCGGCTGAAGGAGAAGACCCAGGTCTTCGTCGCCCATGAAGGCGACGCCTACCGCACCCGGCTGACCCATTCGCTGGAAGTCGCCCAGATCGCGCGCACGCTGGCCCGCGCGCTCGACGTTGACGAGGATCTGGCCGAGGCCGCCGCCCTGGCCCACGATCTGGGCCATCCGCCTTTCGGCCATAGCGGCGAGGACGCGCTGCAGGACGCCATGGAAGGCTATGGCGGGTTCGATCACAACGCCCAGACCCTGCGGGTGATCACCAAGCTCGAAACCCGCTATCCTGAGTTCGAGGGGCTGAACCTGGCCTGGGAGACGCTGGAAGGCGTGGTCAAACATAACGGCCCGCTGATGCGCGCAGGCGAGGACCCAGCCGTGCTGCCCTGGGGCTTTCGCGCCTATGACGGCTGGGAAGGGCTGGAGCTTCACACCCATGCCGGGGTGGAGGCCCAGATCGCCGCGCTGAGCGACGACATCGCATACAACAATCACGACATCGACGACGGGCTGCGCTCGGGGATCCTCGAGCTCGACCAGCTGATGGACCTGCCGCTGGTGGGCGAGGCGTTCCGGCGCTCGCGCGAGCGCTTCCCGGACATCAGCGAGGACATCCTCATCCACGAAGCGGTGCGCGAGATGATCGGCGCCATGGTCGCCGACGTGCTCGACGAGACCCGCCGGCGGCTCAAAGACAGCGGCGCGGACAGCCCCGAAGCGGTGCGCGCGCTGGACGCGCCGGTGGTGAGCTTTTCCGAGTCGATGACCGAGAAGCTCGCCGCGGTCCGGCGTTTCCTCTATGCGAACATGTACCTGCACTACAAGGTCAAGCGCATGAAGGAGAAGGGAAAACGCGTCGTCCGCGATCTCTTCGCCGCCTTCCTGGGCGATCCCATGCTGCTGCCCACCGCGCTCTATGTGCAGTGCGACGGGCCGAAGGGCGAAGCCACGGCGCGCGTGGTCTGCGACTACATCGCCGGCATGACCGACCGCTACGCCGTGGAGGAGCACCGCAAGCTCTTCCATGTGGAGGGATGGCGGTAGGCCTCGCTCGTAATTCCCTCCCCCTTGTGGGGAGGGTGGATCGGCGCATAGCGCCGAGACGGGTGGGGGGAGCGCCAGCGTCTGCAGGTTTCAGCGCTCTACGATCCTCACCCCACCCCCGGCCTGCGGCCGGACCCTCCCCGTCAAGGGGAGGGAGTTGCGTTTCGGCCTTAGGTTCCGACGTTTCCGAGATCGCGACGCCTAACTCCCTCCCCCTTAGTGGGGAGGGTGGGCCGGCGCGCAGCGCCGGGTCGGGTGGGGGAGCGCCGGCGTCTGCAGAAGCTGGCGCTCTACGATCCTCACCCCACCCGCCCGCTTCGCAGGCACCCTCCCCATCAAGGGGAGGGAGTTGCGCTGGCCGTTTCAATTTTCCTGTGGACTTCATATGCCCCGCAAGGGCGCGCGCGGGCGAAAGCCTTGTTAAGGTGCGCACCGAAGCGCTGGGCCGAATCGGTCCGAACCGTCGGGAGCGATGGATGAGCGAGGACAGCCGTTTGGGGGCCTACGCCCCGCCGCCGGACGATTACGAGACCTTCGACGCGCGCGACGCCGAGCAGGATCGGCGCGGCTGGCTGTTCCTGGCTGCGGCCGGCGTGGTCTTCGCCCTGTTCGTCGCGGTGGTCTGGAACACCTTCCAGCTCGGGGTGCGCGAGCGCTCCGACAGCCCGGTGATCGCTGCGGACGCCGAACCCTATCGCGTCGCGCCGGACGATCCGGGCGGCTATGAGACGCCCGATCAGGACCTCACCGTGCACGAGCTGCGTTCCGGCGAAGCCGCCGCCGGCCGCGACGCAGAGCCCGCTCCGGCGCGCGCCTCCCGCGAGGAACCGGTCGATCCGCCCGCCCGCGAAATGCCCGAGGTGCGTATCGAGACCGCCGACGCCGACGAGCTCGACGATCCCGCCCCGGCGGACACCGCGCCGGCCGAGACCGAGCCTGCGCCGGCCGAACCGGCGCGCACGATCGAAGACGTCATCGCCGAGCGCGAGGCGCGCCGCGCGGCCGAGCCTGAAGCCGAGCCCGTCGAACCCGCCCCGGCCTCTGAACCTGCCGCGCCCGAACCTGCGCCGGCGCCCGCCGCGACGGTTCAGGGCGACTGGGTCGCGCAGATCGCCGCCTTCCGCTCCGAAGCCGACGCAGAGGCGGGCTGGACCAGCTTCGTGCGCCGCCTGCCGCAGCTGGCCGAGGGGCGCGCTGCGGACATCCAGTACGCAAATCTGGGCGATCGCGGCGTGTTCTACCGGCTGCGCGTGGCGGGCTTTCAGACTCGTGAGGCGGCGGCGTCCTATTGCGCCCAGCTGACTGCGGCGGGGCAGGCCTGCCTGGTGGCGCGCCGATGAGCGCGGCGGTCATCTACGGCTTCGAGGGCGAAAAGCTCACCGCCGACGAGAAAGCCTTCTTCCGCGACGTCGATCCGTGGGGCTTCAACCTCTTCAAGCGCAATATCGACCGGCCCGGACAGGTGAAGGGGCTGGTGGACTCCCTGCGCGATCTTCTGGGCCGCGAGGTTCCGGTCTTCGTCGATCAGGAAGGCGGCCGCGTGCAGCGCTTCCAGCCGCCGGTCTGGCGTCAGGCGCCCGCTGCGGCGCGCTTCGGAGAGCTCTGGGACCGCGAGCCCGAGCTGGCGCTCGAAGCGGTCCGGCTGAACCACCGCCTGCTCGGCCATGAACTCAAGCAGCTGGGCGTGGACGTCGACTACGCGCCGTGCCTGGACGTGCCGGTCGAAGGCGCTCACGGCGTCATCGGCGACCGCGCCTTCCACACGAAGCCCGACCCGATCGCGGCGATGGGGACGGCGGCGCTGCAGGGCCTGCTCGATCAGGGCGTGCTCGGCGTGATCAAGCACCTGCCCGGTCACGGCCGGGCGGGGGTGGACAGCCATTACGAGCTGCCCGTGGTCGACGCCGAGGAGGAAAGCCTCGTCATGACCGATTTCGCCGCCTTCAAGGCGGTGAAGGGCGCGCTGATGGCGATGACCGCCCATGTGGTCTACACCGCGATCGATCCTGACGACTGCGCGACGGTGTCCGCTGAAGTCATAGGCCGGGTCATCCGCGGCCATATCGGGTTCGACGGTCTTCTGATGACCGACGACCTCTCCATGAAGGCGCTGGGGGGGAGCTTCCGCGAACGCTCGGAGCGCGCGCTGGGCGCAGGCTGCGACATGCTGCTTCACTGCAACGGGGTGATGGCCGAGATGGTCGAGGTCGCCCACGCCGCGCCGCGGCTCGATCATCAGGCGCTGAAGCGCGCCGACGCCGCACTGGCCGCGCGCCGGCCGGCGGACGATTTCGATCCGGACCAGGCCGTGACCCGGCTCGACAAGCTCTTCGCCGAGGCGAAGCTGGAGGTGTAGGTGGCCGGTCTGTTCGACGGGTTCGAGGAGGACGAGGCCTTCGGCGCCGCCGGCGAGGCGGGCGAGGGCGAGACCCTCGTGCTCGACATCGGCGGATGGGAAGGCCCGCTGCACCTGCTGCTGGCGCTGGCGCGCAAGAACAAGATCGACCTTCTGGTGGTCTCCATGGTCGAGCTCGCCGACCAGTATCTCGCCTTCGTCGAGACCGCGCGAGAAAAGCGCCTCGATCTGGCGGCGGAATATCTCGTGATGGCGGCCTGGCTCGCCTATCTGAAATCCCGGCTTCTGCTGCCAAAGCCCCGGCCCGACGACGACGAGCCCGAGCCCGAAGAGATGGCCGCCGCGCTCGCCTTCCGTCTCAGACGCCTCGAAGCGATGCGCGCGGCGGCCAGGGCGCTTTACGCAAGGCCGCTTCTGGGCCGGGACGTCTTCATGCGCGGCGATCCCGAGGGCGTGCGCAGCGTGAAGACCCCCGCCTACGAGGCCGAGCTCTACGACCTTCTCAAGGCCTACGCCGCCCGGCGCGAGCGCCAGGCCTTCCGCACCTATCAGCCCGAGACGCCGAAGGTTTATTCGCTGGAGCAGGCGCGCAAGCGGCTGACGCTGATCGCCCGGTCGCTGCCGGGCTGGGAACGGTTCGACACGCTGCTGCCCGATCCCGGCGAGCTCGGCCCCGACGCGCCGGGCCTTGAGAGCGTGACGGCGAGTTCGCTGCTCGCCGCGCTCGAGATCACCAAGGACGGCGCGGTCGAGATGCGCCAGGAAAAGACCTACGCGCCGATCTTCCTGCGCGGGGCGAACACGGAGAGCGAGGCGTGAGCGAGGACGACCGCGATCCGATCGGCGAGGCGATCCGCGCCCTGCGCGAACAGGCCGAAGCCCGGCCCGCCGGAGACGACGGCCCGCCGGGCGTGCGCCTGGCGATCGACAACGACGCCGAGCTGGTGCGCATGGCCGAGGCGCTGCTCTTCGCCGCGACCGAGCCGCTCGACATCGACACGCTGCGCACGCGCCTGCCCGAGGACGCCGACGTGCGCGCCGTGCTCGCCGCGCTGAAGGCGAAGTACGAGCATGCCGGCGTGAACCTCGTCGAGACAGGCGGGCGCTGGGCGTTCCGCACCGCGCCTGATCTCGCAGGCCTTCTGAAGACCGAGCAGGAAGAACCGCGCAAGCTGTCGCAGGCCGCGCTCGAGACCCTCGCCATCATCGCCTATCACCAGCCGGTCACCCGCGCGGAGATCGAGGAGATCCGGGGCGTGGCCGTCTCCAAGGGCACGCTCGATCAGTTGCTCGAGATGAAATGGATCCGCATGCGCGGCCGGCGGCGCAGTCCCGGCCGGCCGGTGACCTACGGCACCAGCGACGCCTTCCTGGATTATTTCGGCCTGGCCGGGGTGTCCGACCTGCCCGGCGTCTCCGACCTCAAGGCGGCGGGGCTGTTGTCCAATCGTCTGCCGCCGGACTTCGCGGTCCCCAGCCCCGGCGCGATCCCGGGCCAGGAAGAAGACCTCTTCTCCGAGGAGGAGGCCGCCCAGTTCCATGTCGACTTCCTGGAAGGCGAAGACCCCGACGAAGACTGATGTTCGCCTGAGGGGGGGGGAATCGTATAGCATTTCGCCCCGGGCGGGCGAGCGCCTTGCTCTGCGCGCCGACTTATTGTATGTACAAAAAGTCGGGTCGATGCCGATCTACGAATGGGACGAAGCCAAGCGGGCGCAGAATCTCGCAAAGCACAAGGTCGATTTCTCGGCCGTACGAGGCATGGACTGGCGGCAAGCGATTTCCGACCCGCAGTTTCGGGAGGGTGAAACCCGTTTCATCACCGTCGGGCCGATCGGTGATCGGCTGCATTGCCTCATCTGGACGTGGCGGGACGAGAATGTTCGCGTGATTTCGCTGCGCAAAGCGAATTCGAGAGAGGAGCGCGCCTATGACATCGCGACCCAGGAAACTGATCAGCCCGACCCCTGAAGAGGACGAGGAGATCAATCGCGGCATCGCGCTCGATCCCGACACGCGTGAAATGACGCTCGAAGACATGCGTCGCGGCTTTCGTGGCCGCCCGCCTCTGCCGCCGTTTCAGAAGAAGGTGCGCGTGCAGATCCGGCTCGATCCCGAGGTGGTCGAGGAGGCCAAGCGCCGGGCGCCGGAGGGCTACACCACCTTCATCAACGCCACCCTGCGCGAGGCGTTCGGCCTGGACTGAGCGCGGCGGCTCTGCGCAAGGCGGGCGAGCCCGATGGATTATCGGGGCGCGATCGCTTACATGTGGGGCGCACGTTACGGCTCCGCGCGCCGCGCGGTCTACGGGAGAGGCGACATGGGTCCGCATTGGACAGGCATTCTCATCGTGGCGATCCTGCTGCTCGTCCTGTTCGGCGGGCGGGGGAAGATCTCCGCGCTGATGGGCGACATGGCCAAGGGCGTCACCGCCTTCCGCAAGGGCCTCAAGGACGACGAGGCCGACGAAGGCGACAAGGACAAGGACGCCCGGCGCGAGGCGCTGGGGTCTGACGCGACATCCGAGCCGCAGGCGCGCCGCGAGGACGAGCGCGCCGGGAGCTAGGCGATGAACCCGGGCATCGGCGCGCCGGAACTTCTGGTCATCGCGATCATCGCGCTGGTCGTGGTCGGTCCCAAGGACCTGCCGCTGATGGTGCGCCGTGTGGGCCGGTTCGTGGGCAAGATGCGCGGGCTTGCGCGCGAGTTTCAGAGAAGCTTCGACGAGCTGGGCCGCGAGGCCGAACTCGCCGAGATGAAGCGCGAGATCGAACAGCTCAAGCGCAACAACCCGATGGGCGAAATTCGCCGCGAGTTCGAGGCCGCCGAATCCGAAACCCGCGCCGCCGCCGAGGACCGGCCTCATCCCCGGGTCAAAAAAGACGCGCCGCTGAAGGGCGAGCCGCTGAAATTCGGCCCCGCCGCCGAGGCCGGCGACGCAGCGTCAGCGCCGCCGCAGGCCAAGGCCGAACCCGCCGCCGACACGCCCGATCTCGACCAGCTTTCGGGCTCGATCGAAGACCCTGAACCCACCAAGAAGACCGGCTGACCATGGCTGAAGGCGTGGACGAGGAAGACGAGGTCGAGGCCTCGCGCGCGCCGCTGATGGCCCATCTGGAGGAGTTGCGCACGCGGCTCGTCTGGTCGCTGGCCGCCATCGCGGTCGGGTTCGCGATCTGCTTCGTCTACGCCGAGTGGATCTACAACGTGCTGCTGGTCCCGTTCGAGGACGCGGCCCGGCAGGTGCGCGGCGAGGATCTCGAGCTGCAGCTCATCTTCACCGCCCCGCTCGAATTCTTCTTCGTCAAACTCAAGCTCGCTTTGTTCGGCGCGATCGCGCTGGCCTTCCCGGTGATCGCCTATCAGGTCTGGGCCTTCGTCCGGCCCGGCCTTTACAAGAACGAGCGGCTGGCCTTCGCGCCCTTCCTTCTGGCGAGCCCGGCGCTGTTCGCCGCCGGCATGGCGTTCGTCTATTACGTGATCCTGCCCTTCGTGATGAGCTTCGCGCTGGGCCAGGAACAGCTCGGCGCGGACGGCCGCGCGCAGATCCAGCTGCTCACGCGGGTCAGCGAATATCTGAACCTCGTCACCACGCTGGCGCTCGCCTTCGGGATCAGCTTCCAGTTGCCCGTGCTGCTCTCGCTGCTGGGCAAGGCGGGGATCCTGACGAGCGGGGATCTGATCCGCTTCTGGAAGTTCGCGCTGGTCGGCATCGCCGCCTTCGCCGCCTTCGTCACCCCGCCCGATCCCATCAGTCAGATCTTCCTGGGCGCGGCCATGTTCGGGCTTTACGGGATTTCGATCCTGGCCGTGAAGCTGGTCGAGCGGAAGGAAGAGCCCGAAGAGTGACGCCCGCCCCCACTCCCTCCCCTTGATGGGGAGGGTGTCCGCCGGGCCGGCAGGCCCCGGAAGATCGTCGAGCGCCGAGACATGAAGGCGCTGGCGCTCCCCCACCCGACCCGGCGCTTCGCGCCGGCCCACCCTCCCCACAAAGGGAGAGTGAGTAAGACGCTTCAGTATCGCCAACCGCAACTCCCTCCCCTTGATGGGGAGGGTCCGCCCGAAGGGCGGGGGTGGGGTGAGGATCGAAGAACGCCGACCCGTAACAGACGAGCATAAGAGAGCCTCCCCGGTTGCCGCGACCGGCGCGCCCGCGTATCACCGCGGGCGTGATCCGCCCCTGATTTTCGAGCCCTTCTCCCATGCACGACATCCGCCTCATCCGTGACGAGCCGGCCGCCTTCGACGCGACGATGCAAAAACGCGGTCTGGAGCCGCAGGCCCAGCGCCTGATCGATCTGGACGCCCGGCGCCGGGAGGCGACGACGAAGCTTCAGGAGGCCGAGACCCAGCGCAACGCGAAGTCCAAGGAGATCGGCAAGGCCAAGGCCCAGGGCGACGAGGACCTGTTCAACAGCCTGCGCGCCGAGGTCGAGCGGCTGAAAGCCGAGATGGAGCGCCTGGCCGAGGAAGAACGCACCGCGACGGAAGTCCTGAACCAGCACCTCGCCGCTCTGCCCAACAGGCCGATGGACGACGTGCCCGAGGGCGAGGACGAGACCGGCAACGAGGAAGTCCGCGGCTGGGGCGAGCCGCGCGCGTTCGATTTCGACATCGCCGACCACGTCACCGTGGGCGAGCGCCTGGGGCTCGATTTCGAGCGCGCCGCGGCGATGTCGGGCGCGCGCTTTGCGGTGCTGCAAGGTCCGCTCGCCCGGCTCGAACGCGCGCTGGGACAGTTCATGCTGGACGTGCAGACCGAAGAGCACGGCTATCGCGAGACTTCGGTGCCCTACATGGTGCGCGACGAGGCGGTGTTCGGAACCGGGCAGCTGCCGAAATTCTCCGAAGATCTGTTCCGCACCACCGACGACCGCTGGCTCATCCCCACCGCGGAAGTCCCGCTCACAAACATGGTCCGCGACGCGATCCACGCCGAGGGCGACTTCCCGCTGCGCATGACCGCGCTGACTCCGTGCTTCCGCTCCGAAGCGGGCTCTGCGGGGCGCGACACGCGCGGGCTCATCCGCATGCACCAGTTTTTGAAGGTCGAGCTCGTCTCGATCACCACGCCCGAGCAGTCCGAGGACGAGCTCGAGCGCATGACCGGCTGCGCGGAAGAGATCCTGCGCCGGCTGGAGCTGCCCTACCGGGTGATGCTGCTGTGCGCGGGCGACATGGGGTTCGGCGCGCGCAAGACCTACGATCTCGAAGTCTGGATGCCCAGCCAGGACACCTATCGCGAGATCAGCTCGTGCTCGAATTGCGGGGACTTCCAGGCCCGGCGCATGAACGCGCGCTTCCGCCGCGAGGGCGAGAAAAAGCCCGACTTCCTGCACACGCTGAACGGTTCGGGCCTGGCGGTCGGCCGGGCGCTGGTGGCGATCCTTGAAAACCACCAGAACGCCGACGGCTCGGTGACGATACCTCAGGCGTTGCGGCCGTATATGGGCGGGGTTGAGAAGATCGGCTAGCGCGGGCGCGATGTCCTCCCCCGCTTGCGGGGGAGGTGTCTTCCCGGCCTCTAGCCGGGAAGACGGAGGGGGCGGCGCAGCCCCGACGACGGCGCAGCCCCCCTCGGCCCTTCGGGCCACTCCCCCCGCACGCGGGGGGAGACACCGCGACATCGGGATACAGCGATGAAAAACCCCCGCATCCTCATCACCAATGACGACGGCGTTCACGCGCCGGGGCTCGAAGCGCTCGAGGACATCGCCGCCTCGGTGTCCAACGACGTCTGGGTGGTCGCGCCCAGCGACGAGCAGTCGGGGATGAGCCGGGCGCTGACGCTGAACGCGCCTCTGAGAGTGAGCCGGTTCGGGGAGAAGCGCTTCGCGGTGTCGGGCACGCCGACCGACTGCGTGCACATGGCGGTGCACGGCCTGATCGAGGGGGCTGCGCCCGATCTGGTGCTGTCGGGGGTGAATTCCGGGCAGAACATCGCCGAGGACGTGACGTTCTCCGGGACGGTGGCCGGCGCCATGCAGGGCACGCAGCTGGGGATCCCCTCGATCGCCTTCTCGCAGGCCTACGGCTTCGAGGGGCGGGCGAAGATCCGCTGGGAGACCGCGCGGGCTCACGGCCCGGCCGTGCTGAAAAAGCTGCTGGAGACGCCCTGGAGCGAGAACACGCTGATGAACGTGAACTTCCCCGATCGCGCGCCTGACGACGTCGCCGGCCTCGAGGTGACCGTGCAGGGCGTGCGCGACCAGACGATCCTGCGCGCCGAAAAGCGCACCGATCTCAGGGGCCGGGACTATTACTGGCTGGGCTTCACCGGCAAGAAGTCCGACCCCGCCGTCGGCACCGATCTCAGGGCGATCTATGACGGGCGGATCTCGATCACCCCGCTGCATCTCGATCTCACCCGGCACGACGCGCGCGAGCGTCTGAAAGACGCGTTCAGGGATTTCAGGCCGTGACCGCAGACACCCGCGTCATTCAGCTGGTCATGGCGCTCAGGACCGCCGGGATCTCCGACAAGGCGGTCCTGGGCGCGATCGAGCGCACGCCGCGCGACCTGTTCGTGCCCGAGAGCTTCGCCGATCAGGCCTATCAGAACCGGCCGCTGCCGATCGATTGCGGCCAGACGATCTCACAGCCCTTCGTGGTCGCCGCGATGACCCAGGCGCTGAAGCTCGACGACCGGTGCAAGGTGCTCGAGATCGGCACCGGCTCGGGCTATCAGGCCGCCGTGCTCGCAAGGCTCGCACGCCGGGTCTACACCGTGGAGCGCTACCGGACGCTGGCCAAGGAGGCGGAGGCGCGCTTCGCCCGGCTCAGGCTCACCAACATCGTGCCGCGCATCGGCGACGGCGCGAAGGGCTGGCCCGAACAGGCGCCGTTCGACCGGATCATCGTCACCGCAGCCGCGAGCGAGCGGCCCGACGCGCTGCTCGCCCAGCTCAAGCCTGGCGGGATCATGGTCGCGCCGGTCCAGAACGGTCAGGTCCAGACCCTGATGCGCTATGTCGCCGATGAGGCGGGAGACGCCAGCGAAGAAGCGCTGTTCGACGTGCGCTTCGTCCCGCTTGTTCCCGGCGCGGCGAAAACCTTGTAAGTTAAAGAGATCGGGCGGGGGCGCCGCACCGGAACCCGACCGGTTCTGGCGGTGTTGGTGCTGTAGTTGTGAGCTATGCCGGATCGTTCGGTCCGGCAAACCAGAAGGAGCGCGACATGCTTCGCAAGATCTCCATCCTCTCCGCCGCCCTTTTCTTTCTGTCCGCCTGCGCCGCAGGCATGGACGCCGAGATGACGCCCGCCGCCGCCGAGCGGCTTGCCGCCTTCACCATGACCGGCGAAGCGGACAACTGTCTGAGCCTGCGCCGGATCGACGACATCACTCCGCTCGACGACCGCTTCTGGCTCGTCGAGACGACGTCAGGCGCGTTCTATCTCAACGAGGTCAGCGCGGGCTGCAACGGCGCAGCGTCGGGCTTCACCTTCCTTCAGTACGACACGCCGACCGGTCAGCTCTGCGACGGCGAGATTGTCCGGGTGTACGACAATAACGCCGACATCCTGCGCGGCTCGTGCGCGCTGGGCGAGTACCAGCGCCTCGTTCCGAACCGCTGATCTCACGGTCAACGCGCGGTTAACGCTCGCGGGGCGATGATGGTGTGTGAACGTCCATCCGTCCCGCGAGGCCGCCCGTGATACGCGCGCGTTTCCTTGTCTCTTCGCTGTGCGCCGCTCTGGCGCTGAGCGCGTGCGCCTCCGGCCCGCGCGAGCCTGCGCCCGTGGTGCGCGGCGCCGGCGTCGAGCCGTCGTGCCAGGGCGGGGTGACGGTGCAGCGCGGCGACACGCTCTACTCGATCGCCCGGGCCTGCGGGACGAGCGTCGAGGACATGGCGCGCGCGAACGGCCTCAGAGCGCCTTACGACATCAGCCCGGGCCAGCGGCTGACCACGCCGCGCCCGCCGGTCTACACGGTGCGCCGGGGCGACAATCTCTATCGTGTCGCGCTCGCCCACGACATGACGGTCGAGGAGGTGGCGCGGCTGAACGGCCTGCGCGCGCCCTACACCATCTATCCCGGACAGGAGATCGTGGTGCGCGGCGAGCCGCGCGCCTATGCCCGTACCGACGACACGCCGCCTCCTGACACCCGTCCAGCACCGGGCCCGAGGCCCACGCCGCGCCCCGCGCCGCAGCCTGCGCCCCAGCCCGCCCCGGTCACCCAGGTCGCTTTCCAGTGGCCGGTGGACGGTGCGGTGGTCGGCCGGTTCCGGCAGGACGGCGAGCGGCTGGACGGCATCCGCATCGCCGCGCGCGTCGGCCAGCCCGTACACGCCGCTGCGGACGGCGAGGTGGTCTATGCGAACAACGAGATTCCCGATTACGGCCAGCTCGTCCTGATCAAGCATTCCGACCGGCTGGTCACCGCCTACGGGCTCAATTCGCGGCTGCGCGTGCAGCAGGGCCAGACCGTGCGCGCGGGCGATCACATCGCCGACGCCGGCGTGGCGCGGGCGGACGGCGAGGGCGTTCTGCATTTCGAGATCCGGCGCGGGGTGACGCCCATCGATCCGCTGACGCTGCTGCCGCGGCGTTCCGGTGCGGATTCGTGACCTACCTGCACTTGTTGCAACGGCGCCGCGCCCCGATATAGTCGCGCGACTCATCAACCGGGATCGACGGAGCCGACATGTTTTCTGGGACCGAGAGCGTTTTCATCGCCGCCGCGGGCGGCGGCGGGCTGGGCTACATGCTCATTCAGCTCGCGCCGTTTCTGCTGATCTTCGTGGTCTTCTACTTCCTGCTGATCCGTCCCCAGCAGCAGCGCATGAAGAAGCATCGCGAGATGATCGACAGCCTGCGCCGCGGTGACGAAGTGGTCACCCAGGGCGGCGTGATCGGCAAGGTCACCAAGGTCACCGATACTGAAGCCACGGTCGAGATCGCCGAGGGCGTGCGGGTGAAGGTCGTCAAGCCGACCATCACCGAAGTGCGCACCCGGACCGAACCGGCCAACGACAAGTCCGAACCCAAGGACGGCCAGTAGGAGCGCGGGCCCGGCGGTTTCAGTCGGGCCGGTTCTTCGGGCCGAGGTCACATGCTCTATTTCTCTCCGTGGAAGACGGCGCTCGTTCTCGCCGTCTGTCTGATCGGTCTTCTGTTCAGCCTGCCCAATTTCGTGCCGGCCTCGCAGCGTCTCAACGATGCGGGCGAGCCGGTCGGTGTGTGGACGGTGCTGCCCCACCAGACGATCAATCTCGGCCTCGACCTCAGGGGCGGCTCGCACCTGGTGTTCGAGGTGGACATGGAGCAGGTGCGCGAGGAGCGGCTCTCCGACCTCGCCGACGACGTCCGTACGGCTTTCCGCCAGGACCCGCCCATCCTCTCCGCCCCGCCGTCGGTGGTGAACGGGGAGGTGGTGGTGCGCCTGTCGCGGCCCGAGGACATGGAGCGTGCGCTCGAGCGGCTCGACGAGATCAACGAGCCGATCACCAACGCGCAGGGCCAGCAGGGGCTGGGCCAGACGCTGACGATCCGCCGCGGCGAGGACGACCGCACCATCCGCGTCGACATCACCGAGGCGGCGCTGGAATCCATCCGCCAGCGCACGGTCGCCCAGTCCATCGAAGTCATCCGCCGCCGCATCGACGCGACAGGCACGACCGAACCCACCATCGCCCGGCAGGGCGAGGACCGGGTGCTGGTCCAGGTGCCCGGTGAAAGCGATCCGCAGCGCATCATCGATCTGGTCGGCACGACCGCGCGCATGACCTTCCACATGGTCGAGGCGAACGTGAACCCCGGACCTGACGGCCAGGCGCGGACGCCGCCGGGCGTGATGATCCTGCCCACCGACGATCCCGGCGAGCCCTTCCTGGCGGTGCAGAGCCGCGCGCTGGTGACCGGTGAGCAACTCGTCAGCGCCAGCCAGAGCTTCAACGAAGCCGGACAGCCGGCGGTGAGCTTCCGGTTCAACCAGTCCGGCTCGCTCGCCTTCGGCGACGCCACCGCGCAGAATGTCGGCCGCCGCTTCGCCATCGTACTCGACGACACGATCATCTCCGCGCCGCGCATCCGCGTCCCGATCCTGGGCGGTTCGGGCCAGATCGACGGCGGCTTCACCGTGGAGACCGCCAACGATCTCGCCAACATGCTCAACGCTGGCGCGCTGCCCGCCGAGCTGTCGCCGATCGAGCAGCGCACGGTGGGTCCGGGCCTCGGTCAGGACTCCATCGATCGCGGCCAGACCGCCATCCTGATCGGTTTCGCGCTGGTCATTGTGTTCATGCTGTTCGCCTACGGGTTCTTCGGGATTGTCTCGACCGTGGCGCTTCTGGTGAACGTGCTCTTGCTGCTCGGCGCGCTGTCGGGCCTGCAGGCGACGCTGACCCTGCCCGGCATCGCCGGCATCATCCTGACGATCGGCATGGCGGTGGACGCCAACGTGCTGATCTTCGAGCGGGTGAGGGAGGAGTACAGGCTCGGGCGAACCATCGCCAACGCCATCGAGGCGGGCTATGCGCGCGCCCTGTCGGCGATCCTGGACGCCAACATCACCACCTTCATCGCCGCCGCGGTGCTTTACATGCTCGGCGCCGGTCCGGTGCGCGGCTTCGCCGTGACGCTGGGCATCGGCATCATCACCTCGGTGTTCACCGCCTTCGTGCTCTCGCGCCTGATGATTTCCATCTGGCTGAGAACCGCGCGGCCGAAATCGCTGGCCATGTAAGGGCCTGAACCCATGAATCTCGCGCTCGTCCGCTTCATCCCGACCGACACCGACTTCCCGTTCATCAAGATGCGGGTCGGCGCCTTCGTGGTTTCGCTCGCCCTGATGCTGGCTTCGGCGGCCGCCTTTTTCGGCATGGGCCTCAATTTCGGCATCGATTTTCGCGGCGGCACGCTGATCGAGATCCAGACCGAAGGCCCCGCCGATCTCGGCGCGATCCGGTCCGAACTCGGCACGCTGGGCCTGGGCGACGTCCAGGTGCAGGAATTCGGGGCCGAAGACGCCGTGCTGATCCGGGTGGAGACGCTCGATCAGGCCGGCGGCCAAGCTGTTTTCGAACAGGCGCAGGCTCAGGGCCTGGCTCTGCCCGAAAGCCGGGTGCGGGACGGCGTGGAAGACGATGAGGCGGCCCAGCAGGTCGTCCGCGAAGTGATCCAGGCGCGGCTGGATTCCGCGTTTGAGAACATCGACTACCGCCGTGTGGAAGTCGTCGGTCCTCAGGTTTCCGGCGAGCTGGTCGTTGCGGGCACGACCGCGGTCGTCGTCGCGCTCTTCCTGATGCTGGTCTATATCTGGTTCCGCTTCGAGTGGCAGTACTCGGTCGGCGCGGTACTGGCGCTGGTCCACGACGTGGTCGCCACGATCGGGTTTTTCGCGATCACCCAGCTCGAGTTCAACCTCTCCACCATCGCCGCGATCCTGACCATCGTGGGCTATTCGATGAACGACACGGTGGTGGTCTATGACCGGATCCGGGAGAAGTTCAGGAAGTACAAGACCCGGCCCACGCCGGAAGTCCTGAACATGGCGATCAACAAGACGCTGTCGCGGACGATCCTGACCTCGGGCACCACGCTCGTGGCCATCGTGGCGATGGCGGTGATCGGCGGCCCCGCGCTTCAGGGCTTCGCTCTGGCGCTGATCTGGGGCGTGGCGATCGGGACCTATTCCTCGATCTTCGTCGCGGCGCCGCTGCTGACGCTCACCGGCGTGAAGCGCGAAAGCGGCGAAGAGGGTGATAACGCCCTCGTCGACAATGCGCCGTAGGACCCAGCCCGCCTACGCCGTGCCGCCCATCGACGCGTTCGGCGACGGCGGGTTCCGCGTCGCCGGCGCGCGCAAGGACGGCTCGATCCTGATCGTGGACGGCGCGCCCCGGCCCTGGCAGGCCGATCCCGCCGCGCTGACCGCCGCGGATTTCAAGGTGTTCCTCGACCGCCCCGACAGGCCGGACATGGTCGTGCTGGGCACGGGGCCGGCTCTGAAGCATCCTCCGGTAGAGGTTCGCAAGGCCTTCCGCGAGGCCGGCGTGGGTCTCGAAGCGCTCGACACCGCCACGGCCTGCCGCACCTACAACCTGCTCGCCGGCGAAGCCCGCCGCGTCGGCGCGGCGCTGGTGGCGGTTTAGGCGCGAACCCCTGAATTCCCGGCCGGACCCCGGACCTGATCCGGGGGGAGGGCCGGGACCTGTCGCAGAATAAGGCGCTCTATGATCCTTCCCAGGGCCTGCCGGCCCGTTCGCCGCCATCAATCGATCCACGGGATCGATTGATGGGCTGCGCGCACCGGCGCTCACCCCTACCCGTCCGCTATGCGGACACCCTCCCAATCAAGGGGAGGGAGTTGGGTTGAGCTTCATGCCCTGACGTTTCCGAAAGTGCGGCGTCTTCACGTCGTCCCGAACACCCGTTCGAAGATCGTGTCGACATGCTTGAGGTGATAGGCCTCGTCGAAGCAGGCTTCGATCTGGGCCTCGGAAAGGAAGCCGCGCACGTCGGCGTCCGCTTTGAGGTGCTCGACCAGCTGGCCGCCTTCGTCCCAGGTCTTCATGCCGTTGCGCTGAACGAGGCGGTAGCCGTCCTCGCGGCTGGCGCCGGCCTGGGTCAGGGCGAGCAGGACGCGCTGGGAATTATGAATGCCGCCATAGGCTTCGAGGTTTTCCCGGCAGCGGTCGGCGTGCACGATGAGGCCCTCGACCATGCCCGCAGCGCGATGCAGCGCGAAGTCGAGATGAACCACGGCGTCCGGTCCGATGCCGCGTTCGACGCTGGAGTGGGAGATGTCGCGCTCGTGCCAGAGGGCGACGTTTTCCATGGCCGGGACGACCGCGGAGCGTACGAGGCGGGCGAGGCCGGTCAGGTTCTCGGTCAGGATCGGGTTGCGCTTGTGGGGCATGGCCGAGCTGCCCTTCTGCCCCTTGGAGAAATACTCCTGCGCCTCGCGCACTTCGGAGCGCTGCAGATGGCGCACCTCGACGGCGAGGTTCTCGATCGAGCTGGCGATCAGGGCCAGGGCGGCGAAAAACTCCGCATGCCGGTCGCGCGGGATCACCTGGGTGGAGATCGGCTCGACCGCGAGGCCGAGCTGTTCGGCGACATGGGCCTCCACGGACGGATCGACGTTCGCGAACGTGCCCACCGCGCCGGAGATCGCACACGTCGCCACCGCCTCGCGCGCCCGGACCAGCCGTTCGCGCCCCCGGGCGAACTCGGCGTAGAAGCGCGCGAATTTCAGGCCCATCGTGGTCGGCTCGGCGTGGATGCCGTGGCTGCGGCCGATGCAGACCGTGGTCTTGTGCTCGAAGGCGCGGGTCTTCAGCGCGGCGAGGAGCCGGTCGACGCCCTCGAGCAGCAGGTCCGCGCTTCGGGTCAGCTGCACGGCGAAACATGTGTCCAGAACGTCGGAGCTGGTCAGTCCCTGGTGGACGAAGCGCGCCTCCTCGCCGACGAGTTCAGCGAGATGGGTGAGGAAGGCGATGACGTCGTGCTTCACCTCGCGTTCGATCTCGTCGATGCGCTCGACGTCGAACGTCATGTCCTTGGCTTTCCACACCGCCTGAGCGGCCGCCTTGGGCACCACGCCGAGCTCGGCGAGCCGGTCGGTGGCGTGCGCCTCGATCTCGAACCAGATGCGGTACTTGGTCTGCGGCGACCAGATCTCTTCGGCCTGCGGGCGGGTGTAGCGGGGGATCATTCGGTCTCGGTTCCGGTCTGCGGCTGGGCCGGCCGGAGGGCCAGCACGGTGAGGGAGACCCGCGCGCCGGGCGCGGGCAGGGCGCTGACGCCCACGATCGTGCGCGCGGGCGCGGCGGGCTGGAGCCGGGTCGCGAAGCTGCGCCGCCAGGCGCGCGCAACGGCCTCGGTGTCGAGGCTTCCGTCCGGCTCCGCGACGAGGTGGACGGTGACCTGCGCCACATCGCCCAGGCCGAGGCCCTGCTCGGCGAGCGCGTCGGAAAGCAGGCGCAGCGCCGCGCCGGTCTGGCTTTCGACATCGCCGCTGACGCTCCCGTCCTCGCCGGCGGGCGGCAGGATCTGCGACAGGGCGATGATCTCGCCGCCAAGCACGCGGGCGGGCGTGTGCGGGCCGAGCGGCGAGGTGAGGGCCGGCGTCGCGGCGGGTGTCTGCGAGGCGGTATCGCTTTCGCGGTCAGGCTCGGCGCAGGCGGCGAGCAGGCCGATGATGGCGGCGGCGATGAGGCTGGCTCGGATCATGTCCGTCCCCGGCTGGAAGTCCGGCGCAAGAAGAAACGCGCCGCCCGATGAGTCAAGCCGAAGACGCCCCCGCACGGCTGCGCGCCAGATCGCGCGGCAGGGTGACGGCGGCGGCCAGGAACAGCAGGGCGGCGAGCACGTAGACGATCATGCCGCACAGAAGCGCGATCCTCAGCGCCTCGCCTTCGCCCAGTGAGGGTCGCAGCCAGTCCGAAATCGCGCCGATCAGCAGCGGGCCGAGGCCGAAGCCGATCAGGTTGTTGAAGAACCCGATGATGGCGGCGACCGAGGCGCGGATTTCAGGGCGCGACAGGGTCTGCGCGGCGGCCAGGCCCGGCCCGATCCAGGCGTAGCTGAGAATGGTGGGCACGACGAGCAAAGCGAGCGAGGCCCGGCCGTCAGCCACGCTCAGCGCCGCGATATGGAACGGCGCGGCGATCAGAAGCGCCAGCGCCGGCACGAAGGCGTAGGCCGAGGGGCGCTTTTGCCCCAGCCGATCGGCGATCGCGCCGCCGCCCACCGCCCCGATCAGCCCCAGAGCGAAGATCGGCGCGAGAAACACGCCCACCGTCTCGAGCGACAGCCCTTGCGAGCGGATCAGGAAGGAGGGCGCCCACTGGTAAAGCCCGTAGCCGGCGAAGCTGGTCGCCGCCGCCGCGGCGGTGAGCAGAAGCAGCGTCGGCGTGCCGAACACCGCACGTACCGCATCCAGCGGGCGCAGCGGTGCAGCGGTCTGCGCCTCTGGATCCTGCCGGCCGCGCTCGGGCTCCTTGACCAGCACCGCAAGCACGATCGCGAGCAGCACGCCGGGCAGGCCGAGCAGCACGAACGCCCAGCGCCAGCCCAGCGTGTCGGCGATGAGCGCACCGAGAGCCGTCCCCGCCATCAGCCCCAGAGGCGCGCCGATCGTGAAGATCCCGATGGCTAGGCCGCGCCGCGCGGGCGGGAAATAATCGCTGATCACCGAATAGGAGGGCGACACGCCGCCCGCCTCGCCCGACGCCACGCCGATACGCGCCAGCGCCATCGTGAGAAAGTTGGTCGCCGCACCGGACAGCGCCGTGAACACGCTCCACACCGCGCAGGAGATCGCGATCAGCCGGATCCGGTTCGTCCTGTCGGCCAGCCAGGCCAGCGGCAGGCCCAGCGTGGCGTAGAACACCGCGAACATCGTCCCGCCCAGAAGCGCGAGCTGGCTATCAGACAGGTTCAGATCGGCGCGGATTTCTTCCTGCAGGACCGCGAAAAGCTGGCGGTCCATGAAGTTTACGAGATAGACGACGAGCAGCGCGCTCAGTGCGATCCACGCCGGACGCCCCGGCCGGTCGGCCGCCAGCACCGTTTCCGCCTCGCCTGATCCCGGCGCATCTTCGATCCGAGCGCTCATGCGCGTGTTCTCCCGCCTCCGGCCGGCGTGCTAACCGCCCGAGGCCTGCAGGCAAACCTTCGCCTGCACACTCGATGCAGTACGAGCCTAGAGAGATTCCCGGTTCACCGCTCCGGTCCGGTCGATATGTTTTGATCGATCGGCCAGCGGGTATTTAAGCCCCGTCCCGCAGTTGAACAGCATGATCTCCGCGTCGCGTTCGACAAGGCCGGACGAGACCGCATTTCGCGCCGCGGCCAGCGTCGCCGCGCCTTCGGGGCAGAGCAGCAGCCCGTCCGCCCGGCCGCACAGATCGCGCGCGGCCTCGATCTCCGCGTCGGCGACAGACAGCGCCGCGCCGCCGCTTTCGCGCACCGCGCGCAGGATCAGGAAGTCGCCGATCGCCTTGGGCACGCGAATGCCCGCGGCGACGGTGCTCGCGTCCAGCCATTCGGGCGCATGCTCTTCGCCCGCCTCGTAAGCCTTGACGATGGGCGCGCAGCCTTCGGCCTGCACGGCGAACATTTTCGGGCGTTCAGAGCCGATCCAGCCGATCTTCTCCATCTCGTCGAACGCCTTCCACATGCCGATCAGGCCCGTGCCGCCGCCGGTGGGGTAGAAGACCGCCTCGGGCAGGCGCCAGCCCAGCTGGAAGGCCAGCTCGATCCCCATCGTCTTCTTGCCCTCGATCCGGTAGGGCTCCTTGAGGGTGGAGACGTCGAACCAGCCCATCTCCTCCTTCAGCGAGGCGGCCAGCGCGCCGCACTGATGGATCAGCCCGTTCACCCTGTAGACATGGCCGCCATGGGCGGCGATCTCGCGCACGTTCACCTCCGGGGTGTCCTCGGGGCAGAACGACCAGGTCTCGATCCCCGCCCGCGATCCGTAGGCGCTGAGCGCCGCGCCGGCGTTGCCGTTCGTCGGCATCGCCATGCGCGTGATCCCGTACGCGCGCGCCATGGACACCGCCAGCGCAAGGCCGCGCGCCTTGAAGCTGCCGGTGGGCAGCCGGCCCTCGTCCTTCACCCAGAGCCGGCCGGTCGCGCCGATTTCGGCAGCCGTCGCGCGGGTCTCGATCAGCGGCGTGTCGACTTCGCCGAGGCTCGTCACATGCGCATTGTCGGCCACGGGCAGAAGCTCGCGCCATTTCCAGAAGCCGGGGAAACGCACGCCGTCGCGCGCAGCGATCGCGTCGCGGTCAGCCGTCTTCGCCACGGCGTCCAGATCATACCGCGCCAGCAGCGGCCAGCCGTCCGGCGACAGGTTCTGCGCCCGGTCCTTGGCGACCTTCACGCCGGTCATCGAGCATTGAAGATGGGTGAAGTGATTGGACGGCGCGTCGGTCATGGAAGCTTCCGGTCGGTTTGCGGTTCGGTGCGTCCCGGTTCTGGCCCGGCGGGCGCCGCCGGGCAAGGCGCAAACCGGGCCGCGCCAAGCGGTTGGCGCGCGCGTACGCGGCGGCTAAGTTGCCCCGGCAAACAGATTCCATCGTGTCCGGAGCATCCCATGACCGCCGCCGTCATCCGCTCGACCGGCCTTTTCACGCCGGCGGAGTCCATCTCGAACGACGAGCTGGTCGAGAGCTTCAACGCCTATGTGGCCAAATACAACGCCGAGAACGCCGCCGCCATCGAGGCCGGAGAGCTGCAGCCGCTCTCGCCCAGCTCGGTGGAGTTCATCGAGAAGGCCTCGGGCATCAAGTCGCGCTTCGTGATCGACAAGGCCGGGGTGCTGGACACCGACCGCATGGTCCCGTTCATCCCCGAGCGCTCCAACGAGGAGCTCTCCATCCTGGCCGAGATCGGCGTGAAGGCCTGCCAGGACGCGCTTGAGCGCGCCGGCAAGACGGCTGCGGACGTGGACGGGGTGATCGTCGCATGTTCGAACCTGCAGCGCGGCTATCCCGCCATCGCGGTGGAGATCCAGGACGCGCTGGGGATCGAGGACGGGTTCGGCTTCGACATGAACGTCGCCTGTTCGTCCGCCACCTTCGGGCTTCAGGCCGCCGCCGACCAGATCGCCTGCGGCCATGCGCGCGCCATTCTGGTGGTGAACCCGGAGATCTGCTCGGCGCACCTGAACTGGCGCGACCGCGACAGCCATTTCATCTTCGGCGACGTGGCGACCGCGATCCTGCTCGAGCGCGAGGATCTGGGCGAAGGCGGCTGGAAGATCCTGGGCACGAAGCTCAAGACCAAGTTTTCGAACAATATCCGCAACAATTTCGGCTTCCTCAATCGCACCGAAAAGGCGACCGGGGACAATAAGCCGATCCAGAACGGCGCGCCGAAGGACGACAAGCTGTTCGTTCAGGAGGGCCGGAAGGTCTTCAAGGAAGTCGTGCCGATGGTCTCGGAGATGATCCGCGATCATATGGGCGAGCTGGGTCTGGCCCCTGAGGAAATGCGCCGGATCTGGCTGCACCAGGCGAACATCAACATGAACCTGATGATCGCCAAGAAGGTGTTCGGCCGCGACGCCGGCGGCGAGGACGCGCCGACGATCCTGGACGAATACGCCAACACCAGCTCGGCGGGCTCGATCATCGCCTTCCACAAGCACTCCGACGATCTATCTTCGGGCGATCGGGGCGTGATCTGCTCCTTCGGCGCAGGCTATTCGGCCGGCACCGTCTTCGTGGAGAAGCTGTAGCGTGACGCTCCCGGCCGATACGGTCCTGTTTTCCCGCATCCTGGCGAAAGCCTACGAGTATCTCGACTTCCCCAGCGTGGTCGGGCACGAGACCCCGTTCCTGAACCATCTGGCGCGTGATTTCGAGGCCATCGGGGCGAAGGTCGACCGGCCGCGCAATCTGTGCGTCGTCACGCTGGGCGAGGGGCCGGTCTTCCTGGCCCATATCGACCGGCACGGCGCAGTCGCGGCGGAAGACGGCGCGCTCGTCTACGCCGCCCACGCGGTGCAGAACGACAAGTACGGCGCGTCCACAGCTGCGACGGCTGAATTCGCCGCACGGATCTCCAGCCGGTATTCCGGCGAGGAGATGTTCGCCTATGACCGCCGCAACGGCGGACGCATCGCCTATGGCGACGTCAGCGGCGTGTCGCTCGACGATCGCGGGCGGATCGTTCTGAAGATCAAGGACATGCCGCCGCTCGACGCGGGCACGCCGGTCGCCTTCGCGCGCACGATCGACCGGTCACAGCCCGGCTATGTCACCGGCCAGCTGGACAATCCGATCAGCGCGGCGACCTTGCGGGTCTGCGCGGAATTCGGCCTGAAAGGCACGATCGTGTTCACCGCCGAGGAGGAGATCGGCCGCTCAGCCGGGCATTTCCTGGGCTGGGCGCAGTCGGGCGCGCTCAAGCCGCGCCGCGATCTCGTCGTGCTCGACACCACCCCGTTCGACGACGGCGCTGCGGCGCTGGCCGGCGCGGTGATCCTCAGACGCCGCGACGCCACCGCCAGCTTCGACGCCGATCAGGTCGGCCGGCTTGAAAAGGCCGCCTCGACGGCGGCTGCGCCGATCATCTTCAAGGACAGCTTCATCGAGCGCGAGAACGACGTGCGCGCCCGCCGCGGCCAGCCGCCCAAATCGATGGGCCTGACCGAGCTGGGCCGCATCGCGAAGGATTCCAGCGGCGGCTATACTGGCGCGACGCTGCAGATCCCGACCTTCAATTACCACTCGAACAACGAAAGCACGACGCCGCGCGCGTTGACCGCGTTCGCCCGAACCCTGCTGAAAGCGGGCGGGGCGGGGTAGGCGAGAGCGCGCCCCTCACGCGCTCTCGCCGTGCAGCGCCACGTCGAGCCCGGTGACCTCGTCCTCGGGATCGACCCGCAGCGCCATGACCCGTTCCATCAGCCACAGGATCACGAAGGTCGCGATCGCGCACCAGGCGGCTGCGGCCAGCGCGCCCCAGGTCTGGGTCCAGATCAGCATGACGTTGCCTTCGACCGCGCCGCCGGTGCCGCCCACCGCGGAGCTGGCGAACACGCCGGTCAGGATCGCCCCGGCGAGCCCGCCGATGCCGTGCAGGCCGAACGCGTCGAGGCTGTCGTCATACTTGCCGATCTTCTTGACCAGCGTGACGCCGTAATAGGCCGCCGCAGAGACCAGCGCGCCGATCACGAAGGCGGCGTAGGGCTCCACGAAGCCTGCCGCCGGGGTGATGCCGACAAGACCGGCCACCGCGCCAGAGGCGGCGCCCAGCACGCTGGGCTTGCCGCGGGTGAACCATTCCAGAAGCGCCCAGACCAGCGCCGCGGTCGCCGCCGCGATCTGGGTGACGAGGGCCGCGTGCGCGGCCAGCGCATTGGCGCCCAGCGCCGAGCCGCCGTTGAAGCCGAACCAGCCCACCCACAGAAGGCCCGCGCCGATCACGGTGAGCACGAGATTGTGCGGCGGCTGGCCCTCCTTGGGATAGCCGCGCCGCGGGCCGAGCTTGAGCGCCAGGATCAGCCCGGCCACGCCTGAATTGATGTGCACCACCGCGCCGCCGGCGAAATCGAGCACGCCCGCGTCGTAAAGAAAGCCCTCGCCCCAGACCCAGTGCGCGATCGGGGCGTACACGATCACAAGCCAGATCGGCGCGAAGATCATCCACGCCTTGAAGCTCATCCGCTCCGCCCCGGCCCCGGCGATGATCGCCACGGTGATGATCGCGAAGGTGAGCTGGAAGAGGATGAAGACGCTTTCAGGCAGGCCCGCGCCGATGCTCTCCACGGTCAGCCCGCTTAAGAACAACCGGTCGAACCCGCCGAACACGTCCGATCCGCCCCCGCCGAAGGCGAAGGAATACCCCGCGACCGCCCAGGCGATGGTGACCACGGCCGCAGCCGCCATGGCCTGCATCAGCGTGGAGAGCACGTTCGTGCGCCGCACCATGCCGCCATAGAACAGCGCCAGGCCCGGCAGGGTCATCATCAGCACCAGCGCGCACGCGGTCAGGATCCAGGCGACGTCGCCGGCGGCGTATTCAGGGGCGTCCATGAGCGCTCTCCATCGGTTTTCGCGCCTGAGAGCTTAGGCGGGGCGGGGCGGCTGTCAGCGCGCCGGTCGATTTTTGCATCGCAGCATCCGTGCGGCGCCCGCGAGCGAGGCGCCCGTGCACGGGTTTGGTGCATGGGGATATTCACGGGACGTCTGAAAGGTCTTGCGCTCTACGATCCTCACCCCACCCCCGCCCTTTGGGCGGACCCTCCCCATCAAGGGGAGGGAGGGGCGCTCGCAGGCGGGTCAACCCGCTTTTCGGCTGACAAGGGAAACGCAGCCGCTTATGTCTTGTCGGAAGCGAAATTCGCGGATCGCCATGCCCGACGCTGAGACCAGACCGCATTATCACGGCCATCGCGACCGGTTGCGCGCGCGTTTCGCGGACGCCGGCGGCGAGGCGCTGGCCGATTACGAGCTGTTGGAGCTCGCGCTGTTCCGCTCCATCCCGCGCCGGGACGTCAAGCCGCTGGCGAAAGCGCTGATCGCGCGGTTCGGCGATCTGGGACGGGTCTGTGCGGCCGATCTCGACCAGCTGACCGCGGTGCCGGGCGTGTCGGAGAAGACCGCGCTCGACCTGAAACTCATCCAGGCGCTGTCGATCCGCATCGCGCGCGAGCAGGTGACCGGGCGCACGGTGATCTCCTCCTGGACGGCGCTTCTGGATTACCTGCGCGCAGCCATGCAGCACGCCTCCACCGAGGAATTCCGGGTGCTGTTTCTGGACAAGAAGAACCGGCTGGTGAAGGACGAGTTTCAGGCCCGGGGCACGGTCGATCACGCGCCGGTTTACCCCCGCGAGATCGTCAAGAAGGCGATCTCCCTGGACGCCAGCGCGCTCATCCTGGTGCACAACCACCCAAGCGGCGATCCCACGCCCAGCCAGGCCGATATCGAGATGACCAAACGCCTGGTCGAGGCGGCCAGGCCCTTCGACATCGTCGTGCACGACCATATCGTGGTCGGCCGCGAACGGGTGGCCAGCTTCAAGTCTCTGGGGCTGCTTTAGCCTAGTGATGATCGTCGAACGGGTCGTTCCGGCGGCGCTCGCGGCGTTGCTGCCGATCATTGCTTTCGCCGTCGATCACCTCGTGGAGGCTCCTGACGGGCAGGCGCTCGACGCCGTCGCCGTCGATGCAGCGCCAGTCCATGACGCCGGACGGGCCATGCCGGCCGCCGGTGTCACACGTCACGTCAGTCAGCGCGTCGGCGGGCGGCGGGTTCGGCGCCCAGCTCTCGCAGGCGGCGAGCAGAACAGGCAGGGCGACAAGCGCTGATATCCGTCTTGCGGGGCGTTTCATCAGGCGGCCTCCAGAGCCTTCACTTCGTCATGCCGGCAACAGCCCACGAGATGGTCGTTGACCATGCCGGTCGCCTGCATGAAGGCGTAGACGATCACCGGCCCGCAGAACTTGAACCCCAGCCGCTTGAGCTCCTTGCTCATCGCGACCGAGCGGTCGTCCTGTGCGGGCAGTTCGGCCATGGACCGGATCGAATTCTGCACCGGACGGCCGTCGACGAAATCCCACAGCCGGGTCGAGAGATTGCGATCGCTCGCTTCGAGGTCGCACCAGATCTGCGCGCGCTTGATCGCCGCTTCGATCTTCGCGCGGCTTCTGACGATGCCGGCGTCACCGAGCAGGCGGGCGATGTCCGCCTCGCCGTAGCGGGCGATCTTTTCCGGATCGAAGCCGTCGAAGGCGGCGCGGAAATTCTCGCGCTTTCTGAGGATGGTGATCCAGCTCAGACCGGCCTGAAACCCGTCCAGCACCAGCTTTTCATAAAGCGCGCGGGAGTCGTATTCGGGCACGCCCCATTCGGTGTCGTGATAGGCCACGTAAAGCGGGTCGGTCCCGCACCAGGGGCAGCGCTCGGTCATGGTTCTAGCGTAAGCGAGCCGGTGTGCGCCGTCACGCGGCTTCGCGTTACAAAGCGGTGAGGTCGTCTTTAAGAACTGCGGGCGCCTCGCCGGCGGTCAGCGCCTCGCCGGCGTCGAGTGCGGATTGCAGCCTATCGGCACGCACCAGCGCCAGGGCGAGGCCGCCGCCGGCCGACGTGATCGACCCGACCTCGGTCTCGCCCGCTTTCACCGCTGCGCCCGGCGCCGCGCCGGTCTCAATCCGGACGGTGCGTTTGCGCACGCCGCCCTTGCGGTGCATACGGCTGGCGACTTCCTGGCCGACGAAGCAGCCCTTCTTGTAGTCGATCCCGCTGAGCAGGTCGTGATTGACGTCGGTGGAGAACACCTCCGCCGCGCCGTAATCGGCGCCGAACTCCGGCGCGCGCGCCGCGATGCGGGCGATGTCGTAGGCCGCATCGTCGGCAGGCCCGCCGGCGGGAACGACGGCGCGCAGCCCGATCGCGGCGTCGCGCGGGTCGGTCGCGACGACGAGCGCGACCGTGCGCAGCTCGTCCTCGCCTTCGCCCTTCGCTGCGGCCATCGACAGGTCCTCGCGCAAGGTCAGCTCCGCCTTTGCGCGCAGACGGTAGAGGGTGAAGCGCTTGGTGAGGGCGTCAGCCTCGCTCGCAGGCAGGTCGATGAACAGTCCGCCCTCGCCGTCGTCCAGCAGGAACAGATCGGCGAGCACCTTGCCCTGCGGGGTGAGCAGGGCGGAGAACATCGCCCGGCCGGGCGCGACGCCCTCGGGCCCGCGCGTGATCACGCGCTGCAGGAAGGTTTTCGCGTCGGCGCCGGTCACGTGCAGCACGGCGCGGCGGGGCAGGGCGGTGAGATATCCGGTCATCGCCTCTACTTGGCGCCGGGCGGGCCGGGCGATCAAGAGGCTGGCGATGCTGGCGCGCGGGGCGCGAAGCGGGTAAGCCGCGAGGCCATGGAACGCATCCTGTTCATCACCGCCACCCGCATCGGCGACGCCGTCCTGTTTTCAGGGCCGCTGGCTCATCTGGCCGAGACCCGGCCCGAAGCGGAGATCACGGTCGCTTGCGGGCCGCTGGCCGCGCCGCTGTTCCGCGCCGCGCCGGGTGTCGACCGCGTGATCGTGATGACCAAGCAGAAGCAGGGCGGGCACTGGCTCGATCTGTGGCGCGAGGCGGTGACGGCGCGCTGGGATCTGGTGGTCGATCTGCGCGGCTCGGTGACGAGCTGGTTTCTGCTGGCCAAAGACCGCCGTGTGAACCGCAAGACCCCGGGCCGGGAGAATCGGCACCGGGTGCGCGAAGCCGGCGCGGTGCTCGGCCTCGATCCCCCGCCCGCGCCGCAGGTCTGGACCGATGCGGCTGCGGAAAAGACCGCAGATGCGCGCCTGCCATCCGGCCGTCCGGTGCTCGCGCTGGCGCCCGCCGCGTCCGCGCCGTTCAAGGAATGGGCGCCCGAGCGGTTCTGCGAGCTCGCGAACCGGCTGACGGCAGAGGGCGGGGCGCTCGAGGGCGCGGCGGTTGCGATCTTCGGCGGGCCGGGCGATCACGAGACCGCCGGCACGGTCGCCGCAGGGATCGAGGGCGAGGTGATCGACCTCACCGGCCAGCTCGATCTCGTGGAGGCGGCGGCGTGTCTGAAGCGCGCGCGGCTGTTCGTCGGAAACGACAGCGGGCTGATGCATATCGCGGCCGCCTCGGGCGCGCCGACCCTGGGCCTGTTCGGTCCGACCGATGAGGCGCTTTACGGGCCGTGGGGGCCGAACGCGCGGTCCATCCGTGCGGGTGAAGCTGCCGATGAGGCCGAGCGGGCGCGGCTGATGGCGCGCGCCGACAGCATGATGGGCGCGCTCGAGGTCGGGCCGGTGCTCGACGCCGCTGAAGCGCTGATCGCGGAAACGGCCTGAAAGAAAGCGTGACGGGCGAAGCGGGCCGCAGCGGAGTAAGACGCGGTCATGAAGCTCGAACCCCGCCTCCTTGAAAACCCTTTCGTCCGCCTCGAACCGCTGGAGGCGCGCCACCGGACGCCCCTGCGCCCGCTGGCCGACGATCCCTCGCTCTGGGTGCAGACGAGTCTGAACGCCTCAGGCCCCGGCTTCGACGCCTGGTTCGACGCGATGGCGGCGGCGAACGCCAAAGGCGCGCAGATCTCCTTCGCGGTCTTCGACAAGCGCGGTGAGGCGTACGCCGGTCATACGAGCTATCTTTCGATCGCGCCGGAGCATCAGCGGGTGGAGATCGGCTGGACCTGGTACGGCGCTCGGTTTCACCGCACTGCGGTAAATCCCGCCTGCAAGCGGCTTTTGATGGCGAACGCGTTCGCCAGCGGCGCGATGCGGGTCGAGCTCAAGACCGGCGCGCAAAACCGCCGCTCTCAGGGGGCGATGGAGAAGATGGGCGCGACGCGCGAAGGCGTGCTCAGAAGCCATGCGGCGACCTGGGACGGCGCGCGGCGCGACACGGTCTACTACTCCGTGCTGGCCGGCGAATGGCCCGGCGTCCGCGATCGGCTCGACGCAAGGCTGGCCGCGCTTTCAGGCTACTCGATCGCAGAGGACGACCCCGCGGCGCCTGATGTGGTCGCGCTTCTGACCACCCATCTCGCTTTCACAAAGGAAGCTTCCCCGCCCGGCGCCTGCTTCGCGCTCGACGTGGACGGGCTCAAACAGCCCGGCGTCACCTTCTGGACGGCCCGGCGCGCAGGCGTGCTCGCGGGCTGTATCGCGCTGAAGGCGCTGGATGAGGGGCGCGGAGAGATCAAGTCCATGCATGTCGCCGCCGCCGAGCGCGGCCGCGGCGCGGCGCAGGCGCTGGTCTCGACCGCGATCGAAGCGGCGCGCGCCCGCGGCTGGACCTGGCTGGGCCTCGAGACCGGCCGGTCTTACGGATTCGCCGCTTCTCGCGCACTCTATGCGAGTGCGGGTTTCGAGCCCTGCCCAGCCTTCCCGCCCTACGAAGACGGCGGATTCAGCTATTGCATGAGCCGGCCGGTCTAGGCGCGCAGCCGTTCTTCGGCGCTGGGCTGGCTGAGCTCGAGATGAGCCTGGTAGGCGCTGATCTGCTTGAGCACCACGTCGCTGCTCGACGCTGCGAGCGTGTCGTAATCTGCAAGCGGCGAGGCGGCCTGGCTGGCGGTCGAGGGCAGCGCCATCGACCAGGCGGGAAACACGCGGGCCGCAGCACGCTTGAAGGCTAGGATTTTAAAGTCGCTGTGCCTTCTATCGGCAGCCAGCCGCGTCGACAGCGCCTGCAGCGCGGCGTGCGGCCCTTCCAGAAGCTGAACGAAGGCCGAGCGGTTCATCGCGAGGAGTCCGGTGATCGCACGGCGGCGGTTGTTGACCGCGCATTGCGACATCAGCCGTCCGATCTCGTCTTGATCGGTCACGTCGATACGCGGGCGGCTCACATAAAGCAGTCTTGAGAGATCAGACATGATCGCCTCTCGATAAATGAATGAAGGGCGCGCGCCGCCTCAGGCGGCGCGGACCGTAGCAAGGAAGCGTTCGACCTCGCGGGCCAGCGATTGCGACCGCTCCTCCAGCATGGTCGCGGCCTGGCTGACCGTACCGGCGACTTCGGCCGAGCGGCTGACGCTGTCCTGCACGCCGGCGATGTCGGTGGAGACTGTCCGCGCCCCGGTCGCGGCCTGCTGAGCGCCCGCGGCGATTTCAGTCGTCGCAGAGCTCTGCTCCTCGACCGCAGCGGACAGGGCTGTCGCGGTGTGGTCGATCTGAGCGATCTGCTCGATCACCTTGCGCGTGGCGGCGACCGCGGCGTCCGACGCCCCGGAGATGTCGCCCAGGCGTGCGGCGATCTGCTCGGTCAGCTTCTGGGTCTGGCCGGCGAGCTGTTTGACCTCCTCGGCCACGACCGCGAAACCCTTGCCGGCCTCTCCGGCGCGCGCAGCCTCGATGGTGGCGTTGAGCGCGAGAAGATTGGTCTGCTCAGCGACGTCGTTGATCGACCGCACGATCTCGTCGACCCCGGCGACCGCGCCTGCGAGCTTGTCCAGGCCTGCTTCGCTGGCCGACGCCTGTTCGCGAGAGGCGCGGGCGGCTTCGGCCGAGCCGGCGACTTGCTGGGCCACCTCGCGGATCGAGGCACTGAGTTCTTCGGACGCCGACGCCATGGCTTCCACGCTGGCGGTGGCCTGTTCAGCCGCGGCGGCGACAGAGCCTGACCGCTCGCCCGCCGCAGCGACGGCGCCGTCGAGTTCGCCCGCCTGGGCTTTGAGGTCCTCTGCAGAGCGGGTGAGGGCCGCGACGACCTCGCCGACTTCACGTTCGAAGGTCGCCGCCATGGCTTCCAGTTCGGCCTTGCGGGTTTCAGCGGCGCGGCGTTCCTGCTCTTCCTGCTCTGTCTTGAGCTGGGCGACCTCTCTCGCATTGTCGCGGAAGACGGCGAGGGCGCGGGCCATCCCGCCGATCTCGTCGCGCCGGGCTTCGCCTTCGATATCAACGTCGAGATCGCCGCCCGCGAGCCGCTGCATCGAACCGGTCATCCGGCTGAGCGCGGCCGGTATGCGCGCCGAGAGGAACCAGGCGATCGCCGCGGCGATAAGAACGGCGACCGCGACGGCGATCAGAAGCGTGCTGCGGGTCGCCGAGGCGACTTCGTCGGCCTGGCCCAGCACGCTGCTTCCGCCAAGACCGTCATTTCCGGACCGAGCGAATCCATTTGCGCCAGAGCCGCGTCACGGGCGCGGGTCTGCTCTAGGACGGTTTCGAAGGCCGAAGCGGCCCGCTCCAAGCGGTCGCGCGCCTCGGTGGTGAGTGCGCGCCGCTGCGGATTCTGCAGGAAAGGCAGAAGCGTATTGAGCGCGTCCAAGGCGCTGGCGAACTCGGTCGCAGCTCGCTCGGCATTCTCGGCCAGCCCGCTCACGGCGTAGCGATCGACATAGAGCCGGCCGAGCAGCAGGCGCTCCTGGGCGCGGCCTGCGTAATAGGCCGCCTCCGCGTCGCCGTCTGCGTAAGCGGTTTCCGAGATTTCGGTCAGGTTCTGCCTTGTCGCGCGGCCCTCGTCATGGACCGTTTCCAGATTGGCCGTCCGGATTGCGGCCGCCTGCCGCGCCTGTGCGAAAGCGGCGGAGTAGTTGTCCGCCAGCGGAAGGATATCGGCGAGGCCGGCTTCGCCTACTTCGCCGGTCAGCTTCCCTACTGCTGTGTCGAAACGCTCGACGAAGACCTCCTCGCCGCGGGAACGCCAGTTAAAACCCGCCAGCCGCGCATCAGCGAGATCGAGCTTTGTAGCGGAGACGAGCCGGCTCTGTGCACCGGTTTCGGTCAGCGCGATCTTGCTCGCATTCATTGCGCCGACGCCCAGCACGCCGGCAGCGCCGATCGCCAGGACAAGGAGTCCGAGCAGGCCGAAGCCTGCGATCAGCTGTGTTCTCACCGTGATGTTCATGATCGTCCCCATGCCTCGGTTCAATGAGCCGGGGGGAGAGAGCGCCAGCGGATATGAATCGAAACCTAACGAAATAGAGCCGTGCATCGCCTGCAATCGAAACCTATAGGGGCCGCCTATATCGCGGAGACAGCGGAGCCTCCTTCCCAGCTTTCAGGACACGGATCATTTGATTTAAATGCATTCACCAAACGAGTTCGGGTATAAAAAAATATTATGCGGATATGCCTTAGCGCATTAACTGGATTTAATTACTCCAGATAGATGCGCCGCAATTGTTCGCTCAGTGAGCGTCCCCGCGCGGCGAGCCGGCGGACCTCGATCTCCGCTTCGGCGCCGCAGCGCGTGTCGCGGCGCTGCTGGGCGCGGAAGCCGTCGTTGAAGGTCTCGATCAGCCGGTCGCGGAACGTGCCGCGGGCGGGCGCTTCGTGCTCGAGCAGTTCGAGCATGGTCTCGCGCCAGGCCTGCGCGTCGCGGCCCTCGCACTTGAAGGCGATGAAGTGCAATTCGCCCATCACGCCGGCCAGCGCCTCGACCGGATAGGTGTCGGAGACGGGCTGGCGGGCCGCGCCGGGCGCAGCGGCGCCGACGGCGAGAACGAGGGCGGCGGCGAGTGAGACGATCGCTTTCATGAAGTCCTGACTAGCGCTGCTTCGCGGCGTCATTTTGACCGAAAATCCGGCGCGCGCCGTCCAGCGCGGTGCGGGTGTCGTCCCAGCTGACCAGCGCGCGCGCCTCCTCGAAGGGGAAAAAGCGGGCCTCCAGCGCGTCGTCGCCGGGGCGCGGCGCGCCTTCGGTCCAGCGCGCGGCGTAATCGATCATGACGAAATGGCCGTGTTCACCAATGGCTTCGAACACGTCGATCAACCCGCAGATCGCCGCTCGCGTTCCGGTTTCCTCGTAAAGCTCGCGCAGCGCGGCGTCCGCGGCGCGCTCGCCCGGTTCGATCCGTCCGCCGGGGATCGACCAGGCGCCTTCGAACGGCGGCTTGCCCCGCCGGACCAGCAGGATCGCGCCGTCGCGCTCGACGACGAGACCGGCGGCCAGAGTGATCGATCCGCTCACGGACTTGACGGGGCGGGGCGGGGGAGGGAGGGAAAGGTCATGTGCGGACGATATGTCATCTCCCTCACGCTCGACCAGCTGGCCGACATCTTCGGGTTCGAGGACCGGCCCAATCTCGCGCCGAACTATAACGCCGCGCCGACGCAGGCGCTGCCGATCGTGCGCCGGGGTCGCGACGGCGAGCCGCGGCTGAGCGAAGTGCGCTGGGGGCTGGTGCCCCACTGGTCGAAGACCGGGCCGGACGGCGCCAAGCCGCTGATCAACGCGCGCGCCGAAACCGCTGCGGAGAAACCCACCTTTCGCACAGCGCTGAAGCGCCGTCGGGCGCTGGTCCCGGCGGACGGGTTCTACGAATGGGAAAAGACTGCAGACGGCAAGCAGCCCCATTTCATCACGCGGACGGACGGTGCGCCCATGGTGTTCGCCGGGCTGTGGGAGCGCTGGGGCGAGGGCGAGGCGAAGATCGACAGCTTCGCGATCCTGACCACCGCGGCCAACGCCGACATCGCCCATCTGCATCATCGCTGCCCGGTGATGATCAGGCCCGAGGACTTCGCGGCCTGGCTCGACCCGGAGGCCGATCCCGCCGCCTTCCTGAGGCCCGAGCCTGACGGCGCGCTCACGGCCCGGCCGGTGAGCAAGCGGGTGAACGCGGTGCGCGAGAACGATCCGGGCCTGCTCGATCCGGCCTAGACCGCGAGCAGCTTGCGCGCCGCTTCGCTGTCTGCGGCGATCTGGGCTTTCAGCGCGTCGAGGCCGTCGAATTTCCGCTCGGGACGCAGGAAGGCGACGAGTTCGGTCTCCAGCGTCTGGCCGTAAAGATCGGCCTCGAAGTCAAACAGATGAACTTCCAGCCGCGCTTCGGTCCCCTCCACGGTCGGACGGCGGCCCAGATTGGCCACGCCTGCGACCAGCCGGCCGTCGGCGAGCCGTGACCTTGTGGCGTATACCCCGAAGGCGGGGCGGACATACTCGCCAAGCGGCACGTTCGCGGTGGGAAAGCCGATCGTGCGGCCCCGCCGGTCGCCCGACTGGACCGCGCCCTCGATCGCGAAGGGCCGGCCCAGCAGCACCGCGGCGCGCTGGGGATCGCCGTCGCGAAGGGCGTTGCGCACGTCGGAGGAGGAGATCTTGCCGTCCGCGCCCTCAGCCTTCACCGCCGGGGCGACGCGCGCCTCGATTCCGTGCGCGGAGCCGATCGTCTTCAGTGCGGCGGCGTTTCCCGCCCGGTCCTTGCCGAAGCAGAAATCCGCGCCCGTGACGACGCCTTTCAGCCCCAGCCCTTCGGCCAGCACCTCGGCGACGAACGCCTCAGGCGTCATGCCCGCCAGCGTGCGGTCGAACACGATGTGATGGACGATCTCAACGCCCTCGGCCTTCAGCGCGCGCACGCGCTGGGCCTCGCTCATCAGGGCGAAGGGCTCGGCGTTCGGCTGGAAAAGCACGCGCGGATGGGGGCTGAAGACCGCTGCGGCAGGCGGGGCGCCGAGATCGGCCGCGAGCGCCTTGGCTTCGGCGATCACGGCGGCGTGGCCGCGATGCACGCCGTCGAAATTGCCCAGCGCCGCGACCGCGCCGCGCGCAGCCTCCGGCAGGCCGGAATGACCGTGAAAGACGCTCATCTCAAGCGGCGGACGCCCTGCGCTTCCTGACGATCACTTCGGCGTCGGCCTCCATGCAGGTCTGCCCGTCCACCTCGCACACGCAGGCGAGCTTCACCCGCCGCGCCTTGATGTCGATGTCGGTGACCGTGGCGCGCGCTCTCACCGTGTCGCCGATCCGCACGGGACGTTCGAACCGCATGGTCATGCCCGCGAACACCGCGCCGGGGCCGGGCAGATGGTTGCCCAGCACGCAGGAGACGTAGCTGGCCACCAGCGCGCCGTGCGCGATCCGGCCGCGGAAGGGCGAGCGCGCGGCGTAGGCCTCGTCCATGTGCAGCGGATTGAAGTCGCCGGACACCTCGGCGAACTTGCGTACGGCGTCTTCGTCGACCAGCCGGGTGATTTCGGCGCTCTGGCCGACCTCCAGCTCGGTGATCGAATAGCCCTCTTTCTCGCTCATGACTCGCGCTCCTGCCGCATCGGCCGCGTGTTTAACCGATTTTTGACCGCGCTTGTCTAGGTTTCCCGAACAGAGAGAGCGAGAAACGCGCTCTCCGGGTGGACGACGGTGGAAACACGGGAGTGGGGTGATATGGCTGTCGAAATGTCGATGCCGATCCTGGTGGTGGACGATTACAAGACCATGGTCCGGATCATCAAGAATCTGCTCAAGCAGATCGGGTTTGAAAACGTGGACGAAGCCTCGGACGGCACCGAGGCCTTCGAACTGATGAAGAAGAAGAAGTACGGTCTGGTCATCTCCGACTGGAACATGGAGCCGATGACCGGCTACGAGCTTCTGCAGCGCGTGCGTGCGGACGAGACGACGAAGTCCACGCCCTTCATCATGGTCACGGCGGAATCCAAGACCGAAAACGTCATCGCGGCGAAAAAGGCGGGCGTGAACAACTACATCGTCAAGCCGTTCAACGCCGGCACGCTGAAAGCCAAGATGACCGCCGTCATCGGCGATTTCTAGATTTCAGGCTCGCCGGCGCGCCCTGCGCGCCGACCGTTCGAGCCGATACGCAATCTGAGGGAAGGAAGCCGCTATGCCTGCCGCAGAAGTAGCAGCGCGCGTGCGCGAAAGCCTCCAGTCGGTGAAAGCCGCCGACCTGAAGGACGCCCAGCTGATCGAGGTGCTTCGCCTCGCCCAGCAACTGACCGACACCATGCAGCTCTTCTTCGGGTCGCTCGACCGGTCGATCCATGAAGAGTTCAACGCCATCGCGGCCTATATCGCCCGGACCCGGGACGAGATCGCCCAGCTGCGCCCCAACGACATCAAGGAGCAGCGCATCCCCGTCGCCGGCGCCGAACTCGAGGCGGTCGTCACCGACACCGAGAAGGCGACCGAAGCGATCATGAGCGAGGCCGAGAGCCTGATGGCCGCCGAGCCGACCGATCTGGACGCCTACAAGGCCCAGGTCGACGAGGCGATGTGCCGGATCATCGAGAACTGCTCGTTCCAGGATCTCGCCGGCCAGCGCGTCTCCAAGGTCGTCAATTCGCTCAAGCACGTCGAAAGCCGGGTCGCCCGCTTCGCCGCGACCATGGGCGTCCGCGACGCGGAGATGACCGAGGAGGAGCGCGCCGACGCCGAACGGAAGAAGGCGCTTCACCTGAACGGTCCGGCCATGGGCGGGCCTGAAACCAAGCAGGACGCGGTCGATGATCTGATGGCCATGGACCAGGACGCGATCGACGCGCTCTTCGACTAGGCCTCCCAACGTCAGACACAAAAAAGCCCTTCCGGCGCTGGCCGGAAGGGCTTTTTCGTGGAGGTCCGCGCCGTCAGGCGGCGCGGATGCCCTTGAGGAATTCGGCGACGCCGGAGCGCAGCTCCTCGGCCTTCTTGCCCAGATCCTCGGAGGCCTGCACCACGGAATTGGCGGACTCGCTGGTCTCCTGGGCGCCGGCCTGAACCTCGCTGATAGTGCGCGAGACCGAGGCCGCGCTTTCGGCGGTCTGGCCGGTGTTGCGGCTGATCTCGGCGGTGGCCGCGTTCTGCTCCTCGACCGCGGCGGAAATCGAGGCGGACAGCGCGTTCAGCTGCTCGACCGAGCCTGCGACCTCGTCGATCGCCTTCACCGCTTCCTCGACCACGGACTGGACCTCGCCGATCTGCGCGCCGATCTCCTCGGTCGCCTTGGCGGTCTGTCCGGCGAGGGTCTTCACCTCGCTGGCCACCACCGCGAAGCCCTTGCCCGCTTCGCCGGCGCGCGCGGCTTCGATCGTGGCGTTGAGCGCGAGAAGATTGGTCTGCTCGGCCACGGTCTCGATGAGCGTGACGATCTCGCCGATCTTCTTGGCGGCCGCTTCCAGCCGGGACATCGTCTCGGCGGTCTTGCGCGCGCGCGCCGTGGCGCCGGCGCTGGTGTCCGCCGCTTCGCCGGCGCGCTGGGCGATCTCGCCGATGGCGCTGGTGAGCTGGGCGGCGGCCGTGGCGACGGCGTTGGCGGTCGCGGTGGCTTCTTCAGCGGCGGCGGCCACCGAAGAGGCGCGTTCACTGGTGCCGTCGGCGGTCTGGTTCATCGCCCGGGCCGAGCCGCCCATTTCCTGCGACGCCGCGGCGAGCGCGGAGACCACGCCGGCGATCTTCTGTTCGAACTCGGCGGCCATGGCCTCGCGCTCTTCGGTCTTCTTCTTCGCCGCGCAGGCGTCGATCGTGGACATCACCAGATCGACGTCCAGGAAGGCGGCCTTGTTCACCGCGTCGAGATCGGCTTCGAGATCGGCCGAGCCGGCGCCGCGGCCGAAGCCGAAGCGGCCCGAGCCGCCATGACGCTTCGCCATGGCCTTGAGCAGGCCGCCGACGAGCTTGGCGTAGCCGCCGAAATACCAGTTCGGTTTCAGGCCGAGCCGGGCGTGCGCCTCGCCGATGCGGCGGACGCTGTCGAGATACTCATGGTCGAACTTGGCGTCGCAGATGCGCAGCCAGTGATCGAGCTGCTTGATTCGGGCGTGCTCGCGCATTTTCGGGGTGCGGAACATCTCGTCGACTTCGGGGTGCTTGGCGATGTCGGCGTAGAACCGGTCCAGAATCGCGGGCAGCACCTCGGCCACCAGCGGTTTGAGCGCGCGCAGGCGTTTTCGGTCCGCCTCGCCCAGCTCCAGAAATTCGAACCGCTCGTGAAGCGTTTCCCCCGACATGGCCCTGTCCTTTCCCGAAAGACGCACGAAGTGTGCGGGAATTGTGAGCAGGTTCGTCGAACGCAGTTAATCAATCCTGACGCATGAGTGCGTTCCGATGAAAAAGGGCGCGCCGTCGCCGGCGCGCCCTCGCAGTCTCGGATCTGATCGCCGATCAGGCGGCGCGGATGCGCTCAAGGAAGCCTTTGACGTCCTCGCGCAGCCTGCGGGCTTCCCCGCCCAGACGGTCGGCGGCGCCCACCACGTCGGCTGCTGCGGCGCTGGTCTCCTGCGCGCCGGTCAGCACGTGGGTGATGGTCTCGCTGACCGAGCCGGCGCTGGCGGCGGTCTGGTCGGTGTTGCGGCTGATCTCCGAGGTCGCCGCGTTCTGCTCCTCGACCGCCGCGGAGATCGAGGCGGACACCCCGTTCACCCGGTCCACGCTCCGGGCCACCGCGTCGATCGCCTTGACCGCCTCGGCGACGACCGACTGCACCGCGCCGATCTGGGCGCTGATCTCCTCGGTGGCTTTGGCGGTCTGACCGGCGAGCGATTTCACTTCGCTGGCGACGACCGCGAAACCCTTGCCAGCCTCACCGGCGCGCGCGGCCTCGATCGTGGCGTTCAGGGCCAGCAGGTTCGTCTGCTCGGCGACGTTCTCGATCAGGGTGACGATCTCGCCGATCTTGTTCGCCGCATCCGACAGCGCGGCCATGGTCTCGCCCGTGCGCTGGGCCTCGCGCGCGGCTTCGGTGGACGTGCTCGCCGCTTCGCCTGCGCTGCGGGCGATCTCCTGGATGGCGCGGGTCAGCTCCGCCGCGGCCCCGGCGACCGACTGCGCGGTCGCTGTGGCTTCCTCGGCGGCGGCGGCCACGGTGGAGGCGCGATCGGTGGACTGGTCGGCCGCACCGGCCATGGTGCGCGCGCTGCCCGAAAGCGCCTCGGAGCTTTCCGCAATGGTGTCCGCGATCGCAGCGATGCGGGTCTCGAACTCGCCGGCGAGCGCGTCGAAGGTCTTCATGCGCTCGTCCTGCTGGTGCTTGTAGATGACGGTCATCACCATCTCCATGTCCAGCATGACGGTCTTGACCAGCACCGAGACGCGTTCGCGGGCGTCCTCGGCCTTGGCCCGCCAGCCGCCGAAAAAGCCCGACTTGGTCCGCTGGGTGTCGAGCACGGCGGTGATCAGCCCCATGAGAAGGAAGTTGTAGGCGCCGAAATACCATTGCGGGTCGAGCTTCATGTTCGCGTGCGTCGTGCCGACCCGGATCACGGAGGCGGCGTAATCGTCGTCGAACTTCGCCTCGACGATGCGCTTCCAGTGCAGAAGCTGCTTTTCCTTGGCGTGATCGACATACTCCGCACCGCCGAACATGGCGTAGACCTCGGGCCAGTCCTTCAGATGCGCGTAGAATTCGTCGAGAATGGCGGGGAAGCGGTCCTCGATCACCGGCTTGAGGTCGCGCAGAAGCGCCCGGTCGCGCTCGCCGACATTCATGAAGGCGAGGCGGGTCTTGAAGTCGATGTCGGTCACGGAAGGGTCCCCCAAAGCAAATAAGGTTCTCAGGGTTTCTCATCGGCCGAACGCGGTTAACGCATGATTGAATTAAGACATTCGTCTCAGTCCTGCGCGCTTCGGTCGCGGCGGGCGGCGCGCAGATAGGGCAGGGCGGTCCACACCGTGAGGACGGCCAGGAACCAGACCGCGCCGACCCAGGGATAGAACCAGACCGCGACGTCGCGCAGGCCGGCGATCACCAGCACGAAGGGCGCGGCGACGATCACCATCTGGATCGCGGTCTTCGTCTTGGCTTCGGCGCTGACCGACAGGCTGCCGCCCGAGGGCTGGCGCAGGCGCAGCCCGGTCACCACCATGTCGCGGATCACCACGATCGCCACCGGCACGGTGAGCCAGGGATCGAAGGCGCTGATCACCGCGTAGGCGATGAGATACGGCCCGACGAGCAGCTTGTCGGCGATCGGGTCGAGCAGGGCGCCGAGCGGGCTGACCACGCCCATCCGCCGCGCGAGCCAGCCGTCGAGCCAGTCGCTCGCCGCAGCGACGACGAACAGCACGCCTGAGGCCAGACCATAGGCGACCGCCTCGCTCTCCACCGACGCGCTCGCGCTCATCAGAAGCAGCCATGCGCCCACAGGCCCGGCGAGGGCGCGGAAGATCGAGACGGCGTTCGGCAGGTGATTCAGCATCAGCGGGTCCAAAGGGTCAGCAGTTTAGGTCCGAGAGGATGAGTAAGCCATTCGTTGGTGGAGAGGGCGCCCCCACCCTCCTCTTTGAGCGACAGATTCTACCAGCCTAACGCGTAATGCCCGAAAAGGAGGGCGTTATGCTTCGAGACTCGACCACTGCGGCTGCAATCTTTTTTTGCCTCAGCCTCGTGCTCACAGGCTGCGGAGGGGGCGGCGGATCGCAAACTCCCCCGCCAGCTCCACCACCTCCGCCGCCACCTCCACCTCCGCCGCCGGTGACGGATTTCGTGGCGCTCGCGCGGACATTCCCGGAAATGCCGAAAGAGATTTCAGAGTTGCTGGCGATTTCCCCGAGCGCGACCGGCACGTTCGGGTCAGGGCTGCCCCTCGACGATCTTGAGTACACGATCTACGACACCGACTACATGGAGGGTGAGACGCATGGGTACGACACATTCATGCCGGTCGATCCCGCCGATGAGTATCCTGGCGCCGCTCGGATCAACATTATCCGGACGGTCAACAACACCGATCTCGACAGCCGCTACAGCGGCGCGCGCGGCGACCGGATCATTCTGGGCGTCGATGAGAAACCGCACCCGTTCTTCGTCTCGCCCGATGACGGCGAGGACAACGACTACGCTGTGGTGTCGAATTTCGACTACGAGAACGGCGCGATCCAGTTGCGCGGAACCGCGTCGGACTACGAGCTGATTTTCTGCGACGAGGTTGCCGACGGGTGCCGTTCAGGCGGCTACTACCTCTTCTATACCGGCTTCGAAGCGCCAGACCTCGTGGCGTTCGTCTTTCCGTGTGACGATCTGGCGGATACGATTTCCGGCGCACCCCCGAATAATCCGGATGCGATGTGCAATGCGTCCGGTGAGCTGAGCCTTGCCGACCCAAACCAGTTCCTTTTCGCCGAGCCGATTGAGGACGAACCGACTATCGACAGAACCAGATTGAGCGGCTTTCAGTTCGGTGGGGATGGCAAAGACATCGTGGGCGGTTTCACGCTTGATGCGGCCGGCAATGTCTATGCGTTCGGCATGAGCGACAGCAATCTCGACGGAGGTGTTCGCAGCGACAATGAAGTGTTCATCTCTCGGTTTGCGCCCGACGGGACTGAGCGTTGGGTCACAGAGCTGCCTTTGCCTGACGGCAGCCTGATCTGGGACGCGGTCGCGGACGACACGTACCTTTACGCCGCAGGCCGGACCCTCGGTGCGTTGGACGGATTCACCAATGCCGGGCGGTGGGACGGCATCTTGTTGAAGCTGCGCCTCGACACCGGCGAGATTGTCGCGACCGACCAGTTCGGCAATGAAGGGCTGGACGGGTACGGGCAGATCGTCCTCGACGATGACGGCAATCTGTATGTCTCGGCCCAGGGCAGCCGACCGGGTGAGTCCGGGACCGACCCGTATCATCTTGTCGCGAAACACCGCCAGTCCGACCTGTCGAATGTCTGGCGCAGGATCGAGGCTCCCGAAGTGGGCGCGGACCGCGTCGTCGTATCCGAGGCATGGGGCGGCCTCAGCTACATACCCGGAGCAACGCCGGGTGACGGGACGCTGGTCGCGGCCGGATGGTATTTCACCAACGGCGGCTCTAACGCCTGGATCGAGGCGCTGGCCGATCTCAACACAGCCACGCCGATCCGGATCGCCTCCAATGTGGTCGCAAGCGATGGGGTGGAGGCCGACTGGCTGCTGGACCATGCAGTGGCCGCAGACGGGTCCGTATACGCGGTCGGATTCACCACCGGCGATCTCGACGGCACACAGATCGGGCGTGGAGATGGGATCGTGATACGATACGACTCTTCCCTCGCCAATCCGACTGTCCGGCAAATCGGCACTCAATTCTCCGATGCGTTCCGCAATATCGAGATTTCGCCTGACGGCCGGATATTCGCTCTCGGCTACACCTACGGCGACTTCGAGGGCCTTCAGAATGAAAACCCGGATCGCACCACCGCAGATGTACTCGTGGTCGAGCTTTCCCCCGATCTCGACGTGATCGGCTCGTTTCAGTTCGGGACCAGAGGTGAAGACCGGGGCTACCTCCGCCTCTTCGGTGACGAAGTCGCAGTCGGCGGCATGACGGAGATGGCTCTTGCTGGCGAGAACAACGGATCGTTCGACGGGTACGTCGTGCGAATCCCGATGGCCGAGTTCTAAAGACCTTCGTTGATTCGCGAGGGCTGGCGCGAGGATGATCTTCGCCCCATCGGGCTTACACCGTTCAGAGGATCGCGAACCATGGGGAGGCACGCCCTGCCTTTCGACGGGGAAAGAGCCGGCCCGCTCTCACTCGTGGAAATGGTCGTAGATCTTCTTCGCCAGCGCTTTGGACACGCCTTCGACCTTTTCAAGGTCGGCGAGATCGGCGCGGCTGACCGCGCGCGCCGAGCCGAAATGCTTCAACAGCGCGCTCTTGCGCGAGGCGCCGACGCCGGTGATGTCGTCGAGCGGGTTTTCCCGGATCTGTTTTGAGCGCTTGGCCCTGTGGCCGGTGATGGCGAAGCGGTGCGCCTCGTCGCGGATGCGCTGCAGATAGTAGAGCACCGGATCGTTCATCGGCAGGCGGATCGGCGGCTTGCAGTCCATGTAGAAGACCTCGCGGCCGGCGTCGCGGTCAGGCCCCTTGGCGACCGAGGCGACGGGCACGTCGTCCACGCCCAGCTCCGCCATGACCTCCATGACTGCGGACAGCTGGCCCTTGCCGCCGTCGATAAGGACGAGATCGGGGACCGGCGCGCCCTCGTCGCGCTCTTTCTGAAGCCGGGTGAAGCGGCGGCGGATCATCGCCTGCATCATGGCGAAGTCGTCGTTGGTGGCCGCGTCGTCGCCCTTCATGTTGAACTTGCGGTAGCTCGACTTCTCAAAGCCTTCCGGCCCGGCGACGATCATCGCGCCCAGCGCGTTCGAGCCCTGGATGTGGGAGTTGTCGTATACCTCGATCCGCTCGGGCCGAGCGTCGAGATCGAACACTTTCGCCACCCCGTCCAGAAGCTTCGCCTGGCTCGCGCTTTCGGCCAGCGTGCGGCCCAGCGCCTCGCGGGCGTTGCGGTGGGCGGCTTCGACAAGGGCTTTCCTCGGGCCGCGCACGGGCTTTCTGATCTCCACCTGCCGGCCGGCGCGCAGGGAGAGGGCTTCTGCGAGCAGGGCGGACTGGTCGGGCTCCTCGCTGACCAGGATCTGCGCGGGCGCGGGCTTGTCGTCATAGAACTGGGCGAGGAAGGCGGCGAGGATTTCGGCCGGTTCGGTGTCCGCCTCGTGCTTGGGATAGAAGGCGCGATTGCCCCAGTTCTGCCCGGCGCGGAAGAAGAAGACCTGAACGCAGGTCTTGCCGCCTTCCTGATGGATGGCCACCACGTCGGCCTCTTCCACGCCCTCGGGATTGATCCCCTGCTGGGTGGTCACCGCGGCGATGGCGCGGATGCGGTCGCGCAGCTTCGCAGCCTTCTCGAAATCGAGCGCTTCGCTGGCGGCCTGCATCTCCGCCTGCAGCCGTTCGCGCAGCGCGTTGGATTTGCCGCGCAGGAAGTCCGTCGCCTCGCCCACCAGCTCGGCGTAGGCCGCCTCGTCGACGTAATCCACGCACGGCGCCGCGCAGCGCTTGATCTGGTAGAGCATGCAGGGCCGCGTCCGGCTGTCGTAGACGCTGTCGGTGCAGGTGCGCAAAAGGAACGCCTTCTGCAGGGTGTTCAGCGTGTGATTGACCGCATAGGCGCTGGCGAACGGGCCGAAATACTCCCCTTTGGTGCGCCGCGCGCCGCGGTGTTTGAGAAGCTGCGGCGCGCCGTGATCGGTGCGGATGAGGATGTAGGGGAAGGACTTGTCGTCGCGCAAAAGCACGTTGAAGCGCGGCTTCAGGCGCTTGATGAGATTGGCCTCGAGCAGCAGGGCCTCGGTCTCGGTCCGCGTGAGCACGAACTCCATCGACCGGGTCAGCGAGATCATCAGCGCGATGCGGTTGGTATGACCGCCCGACTTGGCGTAGTTCGCCACCCGGTTCTTCAGCCGCCGCGCCTTGCCGACGTAAAGCACCTCGCCGGCCTCGTCGTACATGCGGTAGACCCCCGGACCCGTGGGCAGGGTCTTCACATAGTCGGCGATGATCTCCGGCCCCGAGCGATTATCCTTCGGCCAGGCCTTCGGACCGGCGTCGGTCTTCGCATCGAGCGGCGGGGTTTCGGGGCGGTCGGCTTTGGCCATGACGCCAATCTAGGCGGGGAGAGGCGAGTCGTCAGCGTTCGCGCTGCGCCTACCGCCAGCGCTCCAGGCTCACGCCGACGCTTTCGGCGTCTTCGAGCGCGGCGAGCTTGTCGATGCTCAGCGCCAGCCGCGTGATGCGCGGATCGGCGAACATCACGTCGGCGATCTCCTGGGCGAGATCTTCGAGCAGGTCGTGGTGCTTGGCTCCCACGATGCGGCGCACGGTCTCGGCCAGGGCCGCATAGTTCACCGCTTCGCCCAGCGCGCCCGAGGGCGCAGCGGCTTCTGCGGCGACGTCGGCTTCCAGATCGATGCGGATCGGCTGGGTGCGGCCGTATTCGCTGTCATAGACGCCCACCTCGGCGTCCAGGCGCAGACCGCGCACGCGAACGCTGACCCGCTCGCCGGCGTGGGCGGGGCGGGGGGCGGCGGCTTCGGCGCGCACGGCGTCGAGTTTCATCGCGGAAGGCCTTCTTTCTCTCCGACTTCGAAGCATATAAGCCGGTTCAGCCCGGCGCGAAACCGGCCGGGCGCCCAAAGGGAGGCGAGCCATGCAGGCGATCAGGGGCGCAGCGCTGGTCACGGGCGGCGCGAAACGGATCGGCCGCGCCTTCATCGAGGCGCTCGCCGCGGACGGACACCCGGTGGCGATCCACTACAACACCTCTTCACACGAAGCCGACGCGCTGGCCGAAGCGGTGCGGGCGGCGGGCGGCACGGCCGTCACGCTGGGCGCGGATCTGTCGGACGCAGAGGCCGCCGCGAGCCTGCCGGCCCGCGCGCGCGAGGCGCTGGGGCCGCTCTCGGTGCTGGTGAACTCCGCCTCGATCTTCGAGGACGACACGCTGGAGACGGTGGGCGCGGAGAGCTTCCGCCGGCACATGGACGCCAACACGCTGGCGCCGGCGCTGCTGACCCAGGGCTTCGCGCAAGCGCCCGGCGAGAACGCGCTGGTGGTCAATCTGCTGGACTACAAGCTTTTCAACATCAACGCGGATTTCTTCTCGTACACGCTCAGCAAGGCGGCGCTGAAGGCGATGACCGAGATGCTGGCGCGCAGCCTGGCGCCGAAAGTGCGCGTCAACGCCATCGCGCCGGGGCTGACGCTGCCCAGCCCCTATCACTCGGAGGCCGAGTTCGAGGCGCGCCACGACGACAACCCGCTTCAGAAAGGCCCGACGACCGACGATCTGGTGCGCGCGCTGCGCTTTTTCAGGGACACACCTTCAGTGTCGGGCCAGATCGTCTGCGTGGACGGCGGCCAGCATTTCGATCCGCGCCTGACCAAAGACGTGTTCGGCGCGATCTAGAGGTCTGCTGCGTCGAGCTCGCGGAAAAGCCGTTCGCAAGCAAGCAGATCACGCTTTTTGTTCGCCGCCGCCTGGGCCGCTTCGGCGTCCTCGCCCCAGCGTTCGATCTGGTGGTCTTCCTCGAGGCGGGACGCCGCCCACACGGTTTCACCGTCCGATTCGCCCTCTAAAAGCGCAAACGCGAGCACCGCGCTCGACAGGATCGGCGCGGCGCTGACGAGCCCGGTGAGCCTGAGATCGTCCAGGGCCAGCGCGCGCTTGCGCATGGCGTCGAGCGAAGCTTCGGGCTGATTGAGCGGTGCGATCGTGACGGCGGCCTTCAGCGGCGCGTCCAGCGCTGTCTCGGACCAGCGCAGATAGGGGTCCCAGACTTCAGCCTGCCTGGCGGCGAGCTGAGGATCGTCGGAGCGGTGGGAGACGAGATCGGTCGAGGCGAACTTGGCGATCTCCGCCGCCGCGCCTTCGCGCGCGGCCGCCATCGCGTCCAGCGCCACATGCACCAGCCGGGTCAGCGGCATGGTGAAGGGGTTGATATGCTCGCCCTGCGCCTCCCATTCGGCCGCGACCGCCATGGCGAGCCCTTCTACGGGCAGAGCGAGCACCTGTTTGGCGGGGGTCTTCACCGGCCGGCCGTCGAGCAGCACCCGCCAGCCGCCGTCTTCCAGCGCGATCCCCGCCTGCTTGTAGAAGCGCCGGGGAAGCGGGCGGTTCTCCGCCTTCGCCTTGGACATGCTCATGCGGTCTCGTCCTTTTTCGCAGCCCCAGGCTCGAACGCGTCGAGCGCGGCGTTCAGATCGTCGAACGCGTGGTGGACGTCGTGCGCCCCGCCCTCGAGGATCTCGTCGGGCGTGTGAAAGCCCCAGCTGACCCCTGCGGCGTGGACCTTCGCGTTGCGGGCCATTTTCATGTCCCAGCTGGTGTCGCCGATCATCACCGTGTCTTCGGCGCGCGCGCCGGTTTCGGCCAGCGCGTCCTCGATCATGCGCGGATGGGGTTTGCCCGGCCCGCCGTCCACGGTCTGGAAGCTCTGGAAATACCGGTGCAGGCCGTGATGGGTGAAGACGATGTCGAGCCCGCGCCGCGCCTTGCCGGTGGCGACCGCCAGAAGCCAGCCCGCATCGGCCAGCCGCTCCACCGTTTCGCGGGCGCCGTCATAGAGGGGTTCATGAAAGCCGGTTTCCGAGCGCATCTCCACGAAGGCCTGCTTGTAGAACATGGCGAGTTCTGCGGTGCGCTGCGCGCCGTAATCTTCAGGGGCCAGCCGGCCCACCGCTTCGGTCAGCTCGAGCCCGACGATCGTCCGCGTGCGGTCGTACGCGATCCCGCCCAGGCCGGCGCGGCGGAAGGCGCGGTCCATCGCCTCGGCGATCACCTTGCGGGAATCCACCAGCGTGCCGTCCACGTCGAACACGGCGAGCTTCAGGCCGCTCATGCCGGCACCACGTCGAACGGCGCGGTCATGCGCGTTTCGCCCGGCTCGATCGGCACGGTCCCGTGCCACATATAGGATGGAAACAGCACCAGCATGCCCGGCTGGGGCCGGACGATCTTGCCGGCCTCGAGCTGTTTCGGGCGAGTGGTGAAGGAGGGCTCGCCGAACTTGATGCAGCCGCCCAGCCGGTCGCTCTTCAGCGTCTTCTCAGGCACGTCGACATAGTAGGCCGAGCTGATCCAGCCGGCCGGGTGGAAGTGATTGACGTGGCGGCCGCCGCCGAAAAGCTGCACCGACCAGCATCCGGAGAGCTTGAACGCGCCCGTGTTCCGGCTGGTCAGGAGATGATCGGGATCCCGGCCCATCGCCTCGATATAGGCGGCGATCGGGGTCCTGAGCGCTTCGAGATAGGCCTGCACGACCGGCGAAGGGTCGCTCAGAAGGCTCCTCGGCGTCTGCCGGCCGGCGCGCAGGGACTGATTGAACGGCTCCGCAGCCATGAAATGGCGCTCGGCCAGAACCTCGCGCAGCGCCTCGTTCAGCGCCGCGCCGGACTTGAAGCCGCCCGCCGCCGGAAGCTCGTAGGGAACGACGAAGCGGTCATAGTCCTCGAGCGCATCGGCGCGGGCGTCGCCCTGCAGGCGCCACAGCGTGATCTGATAGGCGACCCAGCCCTGATTGAGCGGCAGGCGCTCGCGATTGACCGCGATCACGCGCTCGGCGGCGTCGAGATCGCCAGCCATCAGCGCGGCGACGGCGAACCCGGTCGCCACCCCCTGATCGTTCGGATCGGCCTCATAGGCGATCCGCGAATCCGCCAGCGCCCCGTCGACATCGCCGATCGCCTGGCGAAGCTTGGCGCGCAGGCTTAAAAGCCCGCCCGCCTCAAAGGCGTTCGCCGGCAGCCGGTCGAGCAGCGTCAATGCGTCCGCCTCCCGGTCGATCTGGGCCAGGCAATCGGCCGCCATCGCCACGAGGCCGGGCTTGCCGGTGTCGGCGACCGCAGCGATCAGCGCGTCGAAAGCCTCCTCGCGTCCGGCCACCCAGAGACCCTGGGCGAGGTCGCGCAGGCGGCGCGGATCGCCGGACTGGTCGTACAGGCGGCGGAAATCGGCCAGCGCAGCGTCCTGCCGGGCGTTGAAAAGCCGGGCGCGCGCGATCGCGGCTTCGGCCTGCACGTCCCGCCCGCGCTCGGCGAAACAGGTCTCCGCCTCTTCGATCCTGCCGAGCCCGCCCAGCACGTCGATCAGCCCCGAAGCGGCGGCCTGATCCTCCGGCGCGAGACGCAGCGCCTCGCGATAGCATTCGGCGGCGCGCTCGGGCGCCTGGGCGGCCTGATGCGCCCGGCCCGCAATTGTCCAGCCGCGCGCCGGGATCTCGCCGCCCGCCGACAACAATTCGTCGGCCGCGCTTTGGGCCAGATGGGGAAGGTCGGCCGACAGAAGGGCGCCGATCTGGGCGATCTTGTACTCTATCTTCGCCGGTTGCGCCTTGAACGCGTCGGCCCAGCGCGCCGCCGCCTCCCAGAACCGTCCGCTCGACGAGAGCAGATTCGCGTAATTGTTAAGGATGTCGCCGTCGCCCGGCGACAGCCGCAGCGCGTGCCTGAACCACCCTTCCGAACCGGCCGCATCGCCATACTTACGAGACACCAGCGCCTGCAGGTGGGCCGCGTTGACGTCCCTGGGAGCCTGGTCGTGAAGCGCGTTCAGCGCTGTCTGGGCCGCGTCGAGCTCGCCGCGGCGATAGGCGGCGAACGCGCGCTGAATGAGTTCGGCGGAGGCCGTCATTCCAGCGCCTCCTCGACCAGGGTGAGATCGTCTGACGGGTTGAAGCCCAGCGCGGCGAAGGTCTCGTCCATGTGACGCGGCAGGTCCGCTTCGAGCACCAGCGGCGGCTTGCCTGCGCGGGGGATCTCGATCTTGCGCGCGTGCAGGTGCAGCCGGTGCGACAGGCCCTCGGGCACGGGGATCTCGCAGGTGTATTTGCCGTCGCCCAGGATCGCATGGCCGGTCGCGGCCATGTGGACCCTGAGCTGGTGGGTGCGCCCGGTCTCGGGCCGCAGCACCACCCAGCTCGCCTTGCGCCCGGCGTTGTCGGCGACGGCGTAGCGGGTGATCGCGTGCTGGGCGCCCTCCTCGCCGTGGCGGGCGGCGACCATCTGTTCGCGATCGCCGTCAGGGCCGGCGGCCTTCTTCATGAAGCCCTTCACCTCGCCGGCCTTGGGCGCGAGCAGGCCAAGAACGACCGCCCAATAGGTCTTCTTCACGTCGCGGGTCTGAAACAGCCGCGACAGGCGCTTGGCGGCCTGAGCGGTCTTGGCGACCACCAGAACCCCGGAGGTGTCCTTGTCCAGGCGATGGACCAGGCGCGGCTTCTGATCGCCCTTGCCGAAGGCTTCGAGCAGCCGGTCGACATGGCGCGTGGTCTTCGAGCCGCCCTGCACGGCGAGGCCGTGGGGCTTGTCCAGCGCGATGATCTCCTTGTCCTCGTAGATCACCAGCGAGCGCGCGAACGCGGCGTCCTCCCGGCTCAGCGGCGGGCTTTCCTTCACCGCGTCGGGCTCGGGCAAGGGCGGCACGCGGACCTGCTGGCCCTGTTCGAGGCGCTGGTTTCCCTTCGCCCGGCCGCCGTCGACGCGGATCTGGCCCTTGCGCAGCAGCTTCTCGACCATGCCGTGGGGCACGTGGGGAAAGCGCTTCCTGAACCAGCGGTCCAGACGCATCTCCGCCTCGTCGGCGGTCACCGGAAGTGTCTGAACCCCGCTCATGAACCGAACGCTCTCCTTGCGATCAAAAGGCCTGCGATCACCGCGGCGACCGACAGCGCGACGGTGCCGGCCGCATAGCCCAGCGCGATCAGATAAGCCTTGCGCTCGAGGAAGAGAACCACGTCCAGTGAAAACGCGCTCATCGTCGTGAACGCGCCCAGGAAGCCCACGCCCAGCGCGAACCTGAGCTCGGTCGCGTCGGACCGCCCTGAAAGCGCAAGCCAGCCGACCAGCAGCCCGATCGCGAGGCTCCCCGCGACGTTCACGATCAGCGTGCCCCAGGGATAGTCGGGACCGATCAGGCGCAGCGCGCCCTGATTGACCAGATGGCGCGCCACCGCGCCCAGCGCGCCTCCCAGACCGATGAAAAGTAGATGCTGCATCAAACAGGGGGGTAGGCCGGTGTGCCGGGCGACGCAAGCCGTGAGGACTGGGGCACAGTTTCGGGCTCGACATGGAGCGGTCCGCCCCGCTTCGGCGTTGCCACGGCGAGCTGAAGGAGGGATCGCTCCCCATGTTCACCGTCGCCGACATCGTTTCGCTGCGCATCCTCTACCTCGCCGCCGTCATCGGCGCAGGCGGGGCGGGCGCCGTGACCCTGTTCGCACCGAAGCTGGCCGATCAGCGCCTGTTCTTTGGCGCAATGAAGATCGACGCCTACACGCGCATGATCGGGGCGTTCTGGCTGGGGCTGGGCGTGGTCGCCGCGATCGGCCTCGTCCACCCGCGCGAGATGACCGCCGTGCTGCTGGTGCAGATGATCTACAAGGCGATCTGGCTGGCCGCAGGCGCCGCGCCGGCGCTGATCTCTGGCAAGCGCGACACCGGGCTCTTGCTGCTCACGGTGCTCTATATCGTCTGGGCGCTGGGGATCCTGCTGCTGTTCCCGTTCGCGGCGGTGTTCGGGGCCTAGCGCCCCCGCCGCTTGTCCCTCAGCGCCCGCCAGCGGTCGAGGCGCTCCTTGAGCTGGGCTTCGCGGCCGCCGTCTTTCGGCTCGTAGAAGACCGGGCGTTCGGTCATTTCGTCGGGGAAATAGTCCTGACCGGAGACGCCGCCCTCGGCGTCGTGGTCGTACTCGTAGCCCTTGCCGTAGCCTTCGGACTTCATGAGCTTGGTGGGCGCGTTCAGGATGTGCTTGGGCGGGCTGAGCGAGCCGGTCGCCTTGGCGGTGCGCAGCGCGCCCTTCCAGGCCTTGTAGACCGCGTTCGATTTCGGTGCGCAGGCGAGATGGACCACCGCCTGGGCCAGCGCCAGCTCGCCCTCGGGGCTGCCCAGAAAGTCATAGACGTCCTTGGCCGCCAGCGCGGCGTGCACGGCGCCGGGATCGGCCAGGCCGATGTCTTCATTGGCCATGCGCACGATGCGGCGGGCGAGATAGAGCGGGTCCTCGCCCGCGCTGAGCATGCGCGCCAGCCAGTAGAGCGCGGCGTCCGGGTCCGAGCCGCGCACGCTCTTATGTAGTGCGCTGATGAGATTGTAATGCTCCTCGCGGTCCTTGTCGTAGACCGGCGCGCGGCGCTGCAGGGCGCTTGCGAGATCGGCGAGGGCGAGGGGCCGTTCAGGATCGAGATTGAAGACTTCTTCGGCGAGGTTCAGACAGTAACGCCCGTCGCCGTCGGCCATCGCGGTCAGCGCCTCGCGCGCATCAGGCGTCAGCGGCAGATCCCGGCCTTCCAGCGCTTCGGCGCGGGCGAGCAGTTTTTCCAGCGCCTCGGCGTCGAGCCGCTTGAGCACCAGCACCTGACAGCGCGACAGAAGCGCGGCGTTGAGCTCGAAGCTCGGGTTCTCCGTCGTCGCGCCCACCAGCGTGACGATCCCTTCCTCGACCACCGGCAGGAAGCCGTCCTGCTGGGCCCGGTTGAAGCGGTGGATCTCGTCGACGAACAGAAGCGTGCCCTTGCCCGACGCGCGGCGGGCGCGCGCCCGGTCGAACGCTTTTTTCAGGTCCGCGACCCCGGAGAACACCGCGCTGATCGCGTCGAACTCCAGCCCTGCGGCGTCCGACAGAAGCCGGGCGATGGTCGTCTTGCCCACGCCCGGCGGGCCCCACAGGATGATCGAGGAGAGCCGGTTCTTCGCCAGCATCCGCCCCAGCGGGCCTTCCGCGCCGATCAGGTGATCCTGACCCACGACCTCCTCGAGCGTTCGCGGCCGCAGCCGGTCGGCGAGCGGGCGCGGGGCCGTGTCTTCAAGGCCGGCGGAGGCGAACAGGTCGGTCATGGCCTGCACAATGCCACGCCGGGCCCGCGGGTGAAGAGGGGGTTTCACCGTCCTGGCTGGCGTGAAGGAGACTGGAAGGCGTAAGCTCCCGCCCCGGGAGGACGCGCCATGACCGGAAAACCGAGCCCGCTCGTGCCCTATCTGTCCGTGCGCGGCGGCGCCGAGGCGATCGAATTCTACAAGACAGCCTTCGATGCGGAAGTGTTCGACACCTATGAATACGAAGGCAAGATCGGCCACGCCGCGCTTAAGATAAACGGCGCGGCGCTCTATCTCGCCGATGAGTTTCCAGAGCACGAGACGATGACGGGCAATGTCGCTCCGCCCACGCTGGACGGCCGGACGACCTTCACCGTCAACCTCAATGTCGACGACGCGGACGCCTGGTTCGACCGGGCGGTGAAGGCGGGCTGCACGCCGATCCGCGAGGTGACCGAGGAGTTCTTCGGCCGGCACGGCAAGCTGCGCGATCCGTTCGGCCATGTCTGGTCGATCGTCGCGCAGAAACCGCGCGGCTGAAGCCTTTTTAAGCGAAAGTGATCGCCCGGGTTTCGCGGTTCGAGAAGGCGCGGAGCTAGCCGCCTTTGACGCCCAGCCGCTCGCCGGCGAGCATCACCGCTCCGAGCACGCCCGCGATCACCGCGGCGTAGCCGAACCAGGGCTCCCAGCCGCGCCAGAAGGTCAACGCCAGAACGCCGATCCCGATCAGGACGGGCAGGGCGAACAGCGCGACATCGCGCGGGCCGATCGGCTTTTTGTCTTCGGTGTCGCTCATCGTCGCCCTCGCTGTCAGCGGCGCGGTTCTCTTTCGCGCGCGAACGCCTTATATGGCGCGGCTCGCACGAAAGATGCAAACATGGCTGACCTCACGCTCGAAATCTCGAAGGACTTCGCCTTCGACGCCGCCCATCATTTCGGCCACAAGGACGCGGACCATCCGTTCTCGCGCCTGCACGGCCATTCGTTTCAGGGCACGGTGACGCTGACCGGATCGCGGTCGAGCGAGAGCGGCATGGTGCGCGATTTCTGGGAGATCGATCAGGAGCTGCAGAAGCTGCGCGACCAGCTCGACCACCGCCTCCTGAACGACATCGAGGGGCTGGAGAACCCCTCGCTGGAAAACATCGCGGCCTGGGTGTTCGACAGGCTCGATCCGGTGCTGCCCGGCCTGGTCAGCGTGGAGATCCGCCGGCCCAGCTGGGGCGAGAAGGCGGTCGTGCGCCGCTAGCATCGTCAACGGCGGGTTCACCGCAGCGCACGCGGCGGTTTGCCCGGCGCTGCGAACCGGTGCTAGCAAGGCGCGTCCACTCGTGTTTCACGCCCTGGAGCGCCCCTGATGAAAGCCGTTCTCGAACAACTTCAAGCCAAGCGCGAAGCCGCGCGCATGGGCGGGGGCGAAGCCCGCATCAAGGCGCAGCACGAAAAGGGCAAGCTGACCGCGCGCGAACGCCTCGAAGTCCTGCTCGACGAGGGCAGCTTTGAAGAGTTCGACATGTTCGTCGAACACGACTGCACCGAGTTCGGCATGGCCGACAAGAAAATCCCCGGCGACGGGGTGGTGACCGGCTCAGGCACGATCAACGGCCGCCTGGTCTACGTGTTCGCCAAGGACTTCACCGTGTTCGGCGGCTCGCTCTCGCTCGCCCACGCGAAGAAGATCTGCAAGGTGCAGGACGCCGCGCTTCGGAACGGCGCGCCGATCATCGGCCTGTTCGACGCGGGCGGCGCGCGCATCCAGGAGGGCGTGGACGCGCTGGGCGGCTATGCAGAGATCTTCCAGAGAAACGTGCTCGCCTCCGGCGTCATCCCGCAGATCAGCGTGATCATGGGCCCGTGCGCGGGCGGCGACGTCTACTCCCCGGCGATGACCGACTTCATCTTCATGGTGAAGGATACGAGCTACATGTACGTGACCGGCCCGGACGTGGTGAAAACCGTCACCAACGAGGTCGTCACCCATGAAGAGCTGGGCGGCGCCAGCGTGCACGCGAAGAAGTCCGGCGTCGCCGACGCCGCGTTCGAAAACGACATCGAGGCGCTGATCCAGGTGCGCCGGATGATCGACTTCCTGCCGCTGAACAACCGCCAGAAGCCGCCCGTGCGGCAGACTTTCGACGATCCGCGCCGGTCCGAGCCCAGCCTGGACACGCTGGTCCCGCCCAACCCCAACAAGCCCTACGACATCAAGGAGCTGATCGAGAAGGTCGCTGACGAGGGCGATTTCTACGAGATCGCGCCGGACTACGCGCCCAACATCGTGGTGGGTCTGGGCCGGCTCGAAGGTCAGACCGTCGGCTTCGTCGCCAACCAGCCCATGTCGCTGGCCGGCGTTCTGGACATCGACGCCTCGAAAAAGGGCGCGCGATTTGTCCGCTTCTGCGACTGTTTCGAAATCCCGATCGTCACCTTCGTGGACGTGCCGGGCTTCTTGCCCGGCACCAAGCAGGAATACGGCGGGCTCATCAAGCACGGCGCGAAACTGCTCTTCGCCTACGCCGAAGCCACCGTGCCCAAGCTCACCGTCATCACCCGCAAGGCCTATGGCGGCGCCTACGACGTGATGGCGTCAAAGCACCTGCGCGGCGACGTGAACTACGCCTGGCCGACCGCCGAGATCGCCGTGATGGGCGCAAAAGGCGCCGCGGAAATCATCCACCGCAAGGATCTCGGCGACGCCGAAAAGATGGCCGCCCACACGAAAGAATACGAAGACCGCTTCGCCAACCCGTTCGTGGCGGCCTCACGCGGGTATCTGGATGATGTTATACAACCTCACGGGACGCGGTGGAGGCTGATCCGCGCGCTCAGGACGCTGCGCGAGAAAAAGCTCAGCAATCCGTGGAAGAAGCACGATAATATTCCGCTTTAACGGCGGCCGCCTTGCCCGACGATCCCCTGGGTCCCCGCGTTTGCGGGGATGACGAGGGGGACAGGGCGCGCCTGCATCGGCTGAACTCGCCGCAGGTTTCCCAATATCGTCATCCCCGCGAAAGCGGGGACCCAGTCCGGCGGCGCCGCAGTGCGAACGCTCAGAGCAGTTCCTCATACAGATCCCGCCATTGCGGGTTCTGCGCCTCGATGAGCTGGAGCTTCCACGCGCGTTTCCATTTCTTGATCGCCTTTTCGCGGGCGATCGCGGCGGTCATGTCGTCATGGATTTCGTGCCAGACGAGCCGGGTGACGGCGTACTTGCGCACGAAGGCCGACCCGATCCCGTTCTTATGGTCCCAGACGCGGCGCGCCAGATTGCTGGTTACGCCGACATACAGCGTGCCGTTCCGCCGGCTCGCCATGATGTAGACGCAAGGGATCCAGAATTCGCTCATGAGGGGAATGTGCGGGAGCCGCCGTTTCGGAGCAACCCGCAGCCGGGCGGTGCCCGACGATCCCCTGGGTCCCCGCGTTCGCGGGGATGACGGGGGGCGGGCAAACATCAGGGAGGACCGAGCGCTGCGCCCTGCCTCAATAATGATACCGGCACTGCGCCACCTGCACGCGCGCTACGCCGCCTGCCTCCACCACCCGGTAGACGAGCCTGTGTTCGCCGTCGATGCGGCGGGACCACCAGCCGGAGAGGTCGCCTTTGAGCGGTTCGGGTTTGCCGATCCCGTCGAACGGCGCGCGGCGGACGTCTTCGATCAGCTTGACGATTCGGCGGGCCGTTCTGGGATCGCGCTGGACGAACCAGGCGAGGTCGTCGAGCGCCTGCGCGGTGAATTCGACGTTCACTTCGCCGCGCCGAGCAGCGCCTCGAGATCGGACTGGGTCAGCGCGCGCACTTCGCCGGCGTCGGCCGCCGCCACGCTTTCACGCAGGCGCTTCGCGTTCGCCGGGCTGGACAGAAGGTGCTGGGTCTCCTGAAGGGAGTCCCATTCCGACAGCGACACCATCACCACTGGCTCGGCCCCGCGCCGGGTGATCACGGCGGGCGCGCGATCGGCGGTGACCTGATCCATCAGCGCTTTCAGCTTCGCGCGCGCTTCGGAGAAAGAGAGGATGGTGGGCTTGTTCATGCAGCGTATTGTACAGCGCCTTGTACGCCTCGCCAACGTGTACGGTCCGCCGCTCCGGCGGCCGCCTTGCCCGACGATCCTCTGGGTCCCTGCTTTCGCAGGGATGACGAGGTTGAGAGGGCGCGCCTGCATCGGCTGAACTCGCCGCAGGCTTCCCAATATCGTCATCCCCGCGAAAGCGGGAACCCAGTCCGGCGGCGCCGCTTCACGACCGGTCAGAGCAGTTCCCCGCTCCGGCGCCGCGCCCTCTGCACGCGCGCCGAATCCGCGCTAGGTTGGCGCCATGACCGACGCGCCGCATCGTCCCAACACGCCTGAATATTCCGTCTCCGAGCTTTCCGGGGCGCTGAAGAAGACCGTGGAGGACGCCTACGGCCATGTCCGCGTGCGCGGCGAGCTGGGGCGGGTGACGCGGGCGAAATCGGGCCATCTCTATCTCGACCTCAAGGACGAGCGGGCCTGCCTTGACGGCGTGATGTGGAAGGGCATGACCGCCGGGCTGAGCTTCCGGCCCGAGGAGGGGCTCGAGGTGATCGCCGAGGGCCGGCTGTCGACCTTTCCGGGCCGGTCCAAATACCAGATGATCATCGACCGGCTGGAGCCTGCGGGCGAAGGCGCGCTGATGGCGCTGCTCGAAGCGCGCAAGAAACAGCTCGCGAGCGAGGGGCTGTTCGCCGAGGAGCGCAAGCGCGCGCTGCCCTTCCTGCCTACTGTGATCGGCGTGGTCACCTCGCCCACGGGCGCCGTGATCCGCGACATCCTCCACAGGCTCGAGGACCGGTTTCCGGTCCATGTCCTGCTCTGGCCGGTGCTGGTCCAAGGCGAGAAGGCCGCCGAGCAGATCACGCGCGCGATCGAGGGCTTCAACGCGCTTCAGCCCGGCGGGCCGGTCCCGGTCCCCGACGTGCTGATCGTCGCGCGCGGGGGCGGGTCGATCGAGGATCTGTGGTGCTTCAACGAGGAAAGCGTGGTGCGCGCCGCCGCCGCCTCGCGCATTCCACTGATCAGCGCGGTGGGTCACGAGACCGACACCACGCTCATCGACTACGCCTCCGACCGGCGCGCGCCGACGCCCACGGGCGCAGCGGAGATCGCCGTGCCGGTGCGCCGCGAACTGATGGAGCGGATCGACCAGGCCCGGCTGCGCCTGACCGGCGCGCTGCAGCGCGGGCTCGACCGCAAGGCGGCGGATCTCAAAAGCGCCGCGCGCGCTCTGCCCCGCCCCGAAGCGCTGATCGGCGAGGCGCGCCAGCGCGTCGACTACGCCGGCGGCAGGCTGGAGGGCGCGGGCCGCACGCTCGTTCAGACCCGCCGCTCGCGCTTCGAAGCGGTCGCCGGCGGCCTGCGCCCCGCCGCGCTCAGGCGCGACATCGCCGAGAAACGCCGCCGTTTCGACCAGTGCGGCGATCGGCTTGCTCCGATGTACGGCCGCATCATCGCCGATCGCCAGCGGGCGCTCGACAACCTGGCTTCAAGGCTTGAGCTTCTGAGCCACAAATCCGTGATGGCCCGCGGCTTCGCGCTGATCACCGACGCAGACGGCAGGCTCGTCCGCTCGGCCCGGGCGCTCAGCGAGGGCCAGGCGGTGACGCTGAAACTCGCCGACGGCGAACGCGCCGCCACGGTGGGCGAGGGCGCCGCACCCGCGCCAACACCCAAGCCGGCGAAGAAGCCTGCGCCCAAGCGCGCCCGCCCGCCCGAGCAGGGCTCGCTGTTCTAGGCCGCGCCCCGCTTCGGCGCCGCCCCCCTCGCCGGGCGCGGCGGTATCGGTTCCTGGAGGCGTAAAGCACTCACGTCACTCCCTCCCCCGCAGAGGGGGAGGGAATATGCGTGCGCTTCAGCGACCCCGCCTTAGAGCTTTTCCAGCATGTGCTCGGCGCTGGAGACCTCGAACCCGCCGGCTTCCTCGACGAACAGGTGCTCGACCACCTTGTCGTTGACCACCATGGCGTAGCGCTGGGAGCGCTTGCCCATGCCGAATTTCGAGCCGTCCATGACAAGGCCGATCTTCTCGGCGAACTCGCCGTTGCCGTCGGCCAGCATCAGCACGTCGCCGTCCGCGTTCTGGTCCTTGGCCCAGGCGTTCATCACGAACACGTCGTTGACCGAGGTGCAGGCGATGCGGTCGATCCCCTTGGCCTTCAGCGCGTCCGCCTTCTCCACGAAGCCGGGCAGGTGACGCGCCGAGCAGGTCGGGGTGAAGGCGCCGGGAACCGCGAACAGCGCCACGCGCTTGCCTGCGAAGGCTTCGTTCGTGGTGATCGGCGCCGGGCCGTCTTCGGTCATCGTCATGAAGGTGGTTTCGGGCAGGGTGTCGCCGGTCTTGATCGTCATGCTCGCAGCCTTTCGGTTGAAGGGGAGCCTCGGACTTAACGAGGCTGCGGGCCTGCGGCAAGGCGAAGCGGAAACGCGCCGAGGCTGGACAGGGCGAACAAGAGGACGGAAGCTTTCATCATGACCCAGCCCGTCTCACAGTCAGGCTATCTCGGCGGCAGGCTCCTGATCGCGAGCCCGCTCATCGGTGATCCGCGCTTTGACCGCGCGGTCGTCTACATGTGCAGCCATGACGCCGAGCAGGCGATGGGCCTGATCGTGAACCGGCCGATGGAAGGGCTGTCGCTGCCTGATCTGCTCGAACAGCTCGAGGTGGCCGATGCGGAGAAGGCCGAGCCGCGCCCGGTGCTCGACGGCGGGCCGGTCGATCGCGACCGCGGCTTCGTGCTTCACACCGCCGAGATCGATTACGGTCCGGCGAGCCTGATGGTCGCGCCGGGCATCGCGCTGACCGCGACCCGCGAGATTCTCGACGCGCTCGTCTCCGACACCAGGCCCCGCCGCGCCATGATGGCGCTGGGCTATGCGGGATGGGACGCGGGACAGCTCGAAGACGAGATCGCCGCGAACGCCTGGCTGGTCTGCGAACCCGACGAGGCGCTGCTGTTCGCCCAGGGCGGGGAAGAGAAGTGGACCCGCGCGCTCGCCCTGCTCGGCGTGACGCCGGAATTCCTCACCGCGGCCAGCGGACACGCCTGAGCCCTTTTCACGCTCAGAGGACCGGCCTAAACCGGCCCGTCACGAAAAGGAGCTCCTCGCATGTCCACGCTCTGGCGGCTGCGCCTTGAAGGCCCGCTCGACCTTTTGAAGGCTGCCGACGCGCGGCTCGCCGCCGCCGAGGAAGCCCCGGCGCTCGCCTGGTCCTGGTTCGAACTGGGCCCCGAGACCGGCTATCTCGAAATCCTGTTCGACGCGCGCATCGACGAAGCGCAATTCATCCGCCTCTGGGCGCTGGAGGGCTTCGAGACCCATTTCGCTCCGCTGCCCGAGGAGGACTGGGTGGCGATGTCGCTTCAGGGCCTGCCCAGCGTGAAGGCCGGCCGGTTCCGCGTCTATGGCGAGCACACCGAAGCCGATGTGCGGCCCGATGAAATCGGCCTTCTGATCGAAGCCGGCCCCGCCTTCGGCACCGGCCATCACGGCACCACGCTGGGCTGCCTGAAAGCGCTCGACGCGCTTTACGAGGCCGGCGCGCGCCCCGCCCGCATTCTCGATCTCGGCACGGGAACGGGCCTGCTCGCCATCGCCGCGAAGAAGCTCTGGCCCGAAGCATACGTGCTGGCGACCGACATCGACTCAGATTCGGTCGAGGAGACAGAGGTCAACGCGGCCAAGAACGCCGTCACGCTGGAGGCCGTCACCGCAGACGGCTTCGACCACCCCGTCTTCGACCAGCCCGGCTTCGACCTCGTCCTCGCCAACATCCTCGCCGGCCCGCTGGTCGAGCTCGCCCCCGGAATCGCCGAACGCACCAATAAAGGCGGCGCGGTGGTGCTCTCAGGCCTTCTGGAAGAACAGATCGGCATGGTCGCCCCGGCCTATGAGCGGCAGGGGATGACGCTGAGCGAGACGGGGCTGATCGAAGGGTGGGCGACGTTGGTGTTCGAGGCTCCGGTCTGATTGCTCCTCCCTTCCTGAATTCCCGGCCGAATCCCCGGACCTGATCCGGGGGGAGAGCCGGGACCTCCCTCAGAACATGGCGCTATCCCGAGACGCGAGCGCCAGCCCCAATTTTTCCCTATCCGAGAATTCGTATACAGTTTCCCCTAAAGGGGGAGCTGAGATGGATTGCGCCTATATCTACATCCTCACGAACAAGCCCTACGGCGTGCTCTATCTGGGCATGTCCAATGAGAATCTCTGCCGGCGGATCTACGACCATCGCAACGGGATCACCCGCGGCTTCACCTGGAAATACAACTGCCACCGCCTGGTCTGGTACGAACCGATGCCCGACGTCGGCCAGGCGGCCGAGCAGGAACACCGTATGAAGCGCTGGCGGCGCGCCTGGAAGATCGCGCTGATCGAGAAGACCAACCCGGACTGGCGCGATCTCTATGAGAAGACCTGCGGGCCGGAGGTGTTCATCCCGCCGAAAGGGTGAGGCGCGTGGTTCTGCGCTAGGTCCCTGTGTATCGGTCGTGTGCCATGATGATTGCGGGACGGAGGCCGATAGGTCCCCGGGCGGTCGAGCCCGAGAGCCGGCTCAGGCCCCGTCCCGCTTGCACATCAACAACCTGAACAGTTGCACGAGGCTGGTTGCAACAGACCTCGCACCACAGGGACAGGCACGATGACTTTACCTGATCGCTACGTCGGATGCGACGTGTCCAAGCTCTGGCTGGACGTTTTCGACCCCGCCCAGGGCCGGGCGTGCCGCATCCCCAACACCTCCGCCGACGCGGCCCGGCTGGCCGCCTCGATCGCCGCCACCGGCGGCTTCGTCGTCTTCGAGGCGACGGGTGTGTATGACCAGGCTCTGCGCGCCGCGCTGCATGCGGCCGGTGTTCAGAACGCGCGCATCAACCCCACCACCGCCCGGCGCTTCGCCCAAGCCACCGGCCGCAAGGCGAAGACCGACGCGCTGGACGCGGTCGTGCTCGCAGATCTGGGCGCCCGGCTCAGGCCTGCGCCTGACCCCGCGCCGTGCCCGCACCGTGAACGGCTGGGCCGGCTCGGGCTCAGGCGCGACCAGCTGGTCGCCGCCCGCAAGGACGAGATCATCCGGCTGAAGGCGACCGGCGAGCCGATCCTGATCGACAGCTTGAAGGCGCACATCGCATGGCTGGACGGCGCGATCTCGGCCATCGAGCGCGAGATCGCCGTCCTGATCGCGGCCACCGAACTCAACGACCAGGCCCGCCTGCTCGCTACCGCGCCGGGCGTTGGGCCGGTCACTGCGCAGGTGTTGCTCGCGCTGATGCCCGAACTGGGCGCCAGCACCCCCAAGCGTCTCGCCGCGCTCGCCGGGCTGGCCCCGTTCAACCACGACTCAGGTCAGCTCAAGGGAAAGCGCTGCATCTCCGGCGGGCGGCGGCGCGTGCGATCCGCCCTGTTCATCGCCGCCATGATCGCCGCAAGGCTATGCCCGGACCTGAAAGCCTTCGCTGACCGCATCCAGGCGCAGGGAAAGCCCAGAAAACTCGCCCTCATCGCCGTCGCCAGAAAACTCCTCACCCGCCTGAACGCCATGCTTAGAGATCAAACCGCCTACAGCACCGCATAACAGTTGCCGGCTCTTCCCCCGGATCAGGTCCGGGGGTTCGGCCGGGAATTCATGTGTGGGGGTGTTTTGTAAGCGCCTAATAAGCCGCTTCTACAAACACCGGCTCCACGCTTTCGCCCCACGCTTCGTAATAGCGCTGCAGCAGCCGCTCCGCCGGGCACATCCCCGTTTTCGCGATCTCGTCGAGATCGTCGAGGAACAGGGCTTCGTGTTCTCCGTGATTGTTGAGGCGGGCGCGGGCTTTCAGGCCCTGGCGGGCGATGGCGAGGACGTCCTTGGCGACGTCCTGCAGGGTGCGGCCGCGGAAGGGCGTCTTCAGGGCGTGGGTGGCGGCGCCGGCGCGCAAGGCGCGGCGCTCCTCTGCGGTCCAGTCCTTCACATAGTCCCAGGCGGCGTCGAGCGCGGCCTGGTCGTAAAGAAGGCCGACCCAGAAGGCGGGCAGGGCGCACAGCCGGTTCCACGGCCCGCCGTCCGCGCCGCGCTGTTCGAGGAAGGTCTTCAGCCGCACCTCGGGGAAGAGCGTGGAGAGGTGGTCCTCCCAATCGCTCATCGCGGGGATTTCGCCGGGAAGCGCGGGCAGGCGGCCGTTCAGGAAGTCGCGGAAACTCTGCCCGCTGGCGTCGATGAATTTCCCGCCGCGCTTGACGAAATACATCGGCGCGTCGAGCGCCCAGTCGACGTATTGTTCGTAGCCGTAGCCCTCTTCGAAGGCGAAGGGCAGGTCGCCGGTGCGATCGGGATCGGTGTCGGTCCAGACATGGGCGCGATAGCTCATATACCCGTTCGGCGCGCCGTCCTTGAAGGGCGAATTCGCAAAAAGGGCGGTGGCCACCGGCTGCAGCGCCAGCGAGACGCGCATCTTTTTGACCATGTCGGCTTCCGAGACGAAGTCGAGATTGGTCTGCACGGTGCAGGAGCGGAACATCATCTGATGGCCCAGCCGGCCGACCTTCGGCATGTAGGCCTTCATCACGCCGTAGCGGGCCTTGGGCATGAGCGGGGTCTCTTCCAGGGACCATTTCGGCGAGAAGCCGAGCCCCAGGAAGCCCGCGCCGATCTCGTCGGCGACCTCGCGCACCTCGCGCAGGTGCCCGTTCACCTCGCGGCAGGTCTCGTGCAGCGTCTCCAGCGGGGCGCCGGAGAGCTCGAACTGACCGCCGGGCTCCAGCGTGATCGACCCGCCGTTGCGTTTCAGCGCGACGGGTTTGCCGTCCTCCTCGATGGGCGTCCAGCCGAAGCGGACCAGCCCTTCGAGCATCTTCCTCACCGTCGGGCCGTCCCCGTCATAGGGCAGAGGATTATGGCCGTCTTTGGTGAAGCCGAACTTCTCGTGCTCGGTGCCGATGCGCCATTGATCGGCGGGCTTCTCGCCGGCGGCGATATGGCCGATCAGCTGGGCTTTGGTCTCGATGCGGGGGCCTTCGCCGCCGGCGTTATAGGTGCCGCTCATGAGGGTGGGTCCCCGTCCGTAATGCGCTGGCCGCACAGTTAGGCGCGCGGCGTCCCTGCGGCAAGCAGGGCTTTCTCTGCAGGTTCAAAGCTTCGTGATCACCAGTCGCCGAGGATCGCCTGAAACACGCTCATCGAGGCGGCCACCGCAGTGTCGGCCCTGAGGATTCGCGGGCCCAGCGTCACCGGCACGACGAACGCCGCGCTGCGTAACAGGCCGCGCTCTTCCGGTGCGAAACCGCCCTCGGGGCCGATGAGGATGGCCCATTTCTGCGGACGGCCCCCACCCGTTCGACCGGTCGCCCGGTCCCCCGGATCGGCCTTTGCGGCTTCACCCCCCGAGGGGGAGGGAGGGGCGTCGCGCCGCTCGCTGCTATCCTGCGACCGGTTCAGCTCCCCGCCGCCTGGTCGATCAAGCGATGCGCTCTCAGCATCCCTCCCTCCCCTTGAGGGGAGGGCCGGGGTGGGGGGCGCAACGAACGCAGCCAAAGCCTCCGCCATCGGCCTCGCGCGTCCGGTCTGCCCGCCCCAGGGGGCGTCGTCCTCGTCGCCGGCCTCGTCGCAGAAGACGAGCCTGCGCTCGGGGTCCCAGAATTTGATGAGCTGGGTGAGCGAGACCGGCTCGCCGATCGCGGGCAGATCGAGGCGCTCGGTCTGTTCGGCGGCTTCGCGCGCGATCGCTTCGAGGCGGTCTGTGCGCACCCGGTCGGCGATGGTGCGGGCGGTCATCACCGGCGTGATCGACCGCGCGCCGAGCTCGGTGGCCTTTTCCACGATGAAGTCGGTTCGGGCCTTCTTCACCGGGGCGAAATAGAGCGCGAGATCGGGCGTTCCGGCCTGCGCGCGGGTCTGCTCGCCGATCTCCAGCGTCGCGGTCTTGCGGCTGGCCTCTGCGATCACCGCGCGCCATTCGCCGTGCCGGCCGTTGAACACGCGCACGCGGTCGCCCGCCTTCCGGCGCATCACGGTCAGTAGATAGTGCGCCTGGTCCTTTTCCAGCGGCAGGCGCGCGCCTGCGCTGAAATCGGCGTCGAGAAAAAGGCGGGGGTCGGTGCTCATGGCCCGCCTTCTAGGCGATCTCGCCGGCGAACGGAACGCGGGGCTTCGGTGTTGGGAAGGGGACCGTCACGGAAGGGAGCCCGCCAATGAGCACGATCACCGTCATCAATCCCGCCACCGGCGAGACCGCCGGCGAGTATGAGCGCCACGACGAAGCCAAAGTCGAGGCCGCGCTCGAAACCGCCTTCGAGGCCTTCGCAAAGCTGAGGCACGACGATTTCGAGGATCGTGCGGACAAGCTCAGGCGCTGCGCGGACATCCTTGAGGAAGACAAGGATAGGCTCGCACGGCTCGCGGTCACCGAAATGGGCAAGCCGATCAGCCAGGCGAAGGCGGAGATCGACAAATGCGCCTGGGCCTGCCGGTACTACGCCGATCACGGGGCGCGCTTTCTCGCCGACGAGTCGCTTCAGGCCGAGGAGAAGGGCCGCTGCTTCATCCGGCGGGTGCCGATCGGGCCGGTCTTCGCGATCATGCCGTGGAATTTCCCGTTCTGGCAGGTCTTCCGCTTCGCCGCGCCCAATCTGATGGCGGGCAATCCCGGACTTCTCAAACACTCCTCGAACACGCCGGGCTGCGCGCTGGCGATCGAAGACGTGATCGCTCGCGCCGGCTTTCAGGACGGCGCGTTTCAGTCCCTGCTGATCGGCTCGGACCTGTCCTCGAAGGTCATCGCCGACAACCGGGTGCGCGGGGTCACGCTGACGGGTTCTGAAGGCGCTGGCGCGAAGGTCGCCGAGCAGGCGGGCAAGGCGCTGCTGCCCAGCGTGATGGAGCTGGGCGGCTCGGACCCGTTCATCGTCATGCCCAGCGCCGATCTCGACGAGGCGGCGAAGGTCGGCGTGAAGGCGCGGGTGCAGAATAACGGGCAGTCCTGCATCGCGGCCAAGCGCTTCATCGTGCACGAGCAGGTCTATGAGGCCTATCGCGAAAAATTCGTCGAACAGATGAAGGCGCTGAAGGTCGGCGATCCCATGGACGAGGACACGGACGTGGGTCCTCTGGTCGAGGAGAAGGCCGCTCAGACCCTGATGGACCAGGTCGTCGCTACGGTCGATGCGGGCGCGGACACGGTCATGCCGCCCGAGCGCGGCGAGGGCGCTTTCGTCAGGCCGGGCATTCTCGAAGCAATCCCGAAGGGCTCGCCGGGCTATACCGAGGAGCTGTTCGGCCCGGTCGCGCTGTTCTTCTCGGCCCGTGATCTCGACGCTGCGATCGGCATCGCGAACGACCATCGCTACGGGCTGGGCGCGAGCTTCTGGTCCACCGACCGGGCCGAGATCGAGGTCGCGGCCACCCGGATCGAGGCCGGCTCGACCTATGTGAACCAGATGGTCGCGTCGGACCCGCGCCTGCCCTTCGGCGGCGTGAAGAAGTCCGGCTATGGGCGCGAGCTTTCCCACCTGGCGATGGAGGAGTTCACCAACGCCAAGACCATCGCGATCACCGGCGTCTAGCGCTTCGGCCTCGCGCGCGGTATCGCTCCGGCCATGACACGCGAGCCGTCCAACCTGTCCGCCGACCGCCGCGTCGCGGATTCCGAAACCCGTAGCTGGGTCGATCGGGCGCCGGCGCGCGTGCGGCCGTTCCTCAGGCTTGCGCGTTACGACCGGCCCGTCGGCTTCTGGCTGCTGGCGCTGCCGTGCTGGTTCGGCCTTGCGGCGAGCCGGATCGGGACCGGGCTGTCGGGGCAGGATCTGTGGTGGGGCGTCTTGTTCTTCATCGGCGCGGTCGCCATGCGCGGGGCGGGCTGCACCTATAACGACATCGTGGACCGCGATCTCGACGCGCAGGTGGCCCGCACCGCCGACCGGCCGCTGGCGGCCGGCACGGTCAGCGCAAGGGCCGCCTGGGGCTTCCTCATCGCGCAGTGCCTGGTGGGCCTTCTGGTCCTTCTCCAGCTGCCGTTGCCTGCGATCGTCACCGGCCTCGCCGCGCTCGTGCTGGTCGCGGCCTATCCCTTCATGAAGCGCATCACCTGGTGGCCGCAGGCCTGGCTGGGGCTGACCTTCAACTGGGGCGTTCCGGTCGCCGGCGCGGCCGCGCTGGGGACGCCGTTTCACCCGGTGGTGCTGCTGACCTATGCGGCGGCGATCTTCTGGACGCTGGGCTACGACACGATCTACGCCTGCCAGGACAAGGAGGACGACGCGCTGGTCGGCGTGAAGTCCTCCGCCCGCGCGCTGGGCGGACATGTGCGCGCCGGCGTGGCGGTCTTCTATACGCTCACCGCCGTCTTCGCCGCGATCGCCGGGGTCTGGGCGGGCGCCAGCCTGTTCTTCGCCTTCGGCTTCTCGCTGTTCGCGGGTCATCTGGCCTGGCAAGCGGCAGGTTTCGATCCGGAAAACGGCGCAGATTGCCTGGCCCGCTTCAAGTCCAATCGGGACGCCGGGCTTCTCCTCACCCTCGCTTTCGTGATCGGCGCCTACTGACGCCTCACCGCCTCGTGAATGGCGAACGCGCCGCGACGCCCTACGTTATCGGGTGAGCGACACGCGAGGTCCGTCATGATCAGGTTCGACCGCCGCCTCTTTCTTCTGTCCGGGTTCAGTCTCGCCGCCTGCGGCTCCGGCGCGGACGCCCAGGACGCGACCAGCACAGCTATCGACGGCGATCTGTTCGACCATCCCGACATCGTCCCGATGGGCGAAGCTGAGATCGATTACGCCGACCGCCCCGACAGCTGGTGGCGTGAGCGGCTGACCCGCGAACAGTTCCGCGTCCTGCGCCAGGAAGGCACAGAGCGCCCCTTCACCAGCCCGCTGAACGAGGAGAGCCGGGACGGGATCTTCACCTGCGCGGGCTGCGCCCTGCCGCTGTTCTCCTCACGCACCAAGTTTGAAAGCGGCACCGGCTGGCCCAGCTTCTGTGCGCCGCTGGAAGGGGCAGTGGACACCAAGCCGGACTACCGGCTCTGGACCCCGCGCACGGAGTATCACTGCGCCCGCTGCGGCGGCCATCAGGGTCACGTCTTCGACGACGGCCCCCGGCCCACCGGCCAGCGCTGGTGCAATAACGGCGTCGCCCTGAACTTCGTCCCGCGCCCGTCGGCCTAGGGCCTATTCCGCCGCGACCGCGTCCGGCTCGCCGGCCATCAGGCGCGGCATCCAGCTTTCATGGGCCTGTTTCAGCGCAGCGACCGGCACGCCGTGCGCGCCGTTCACGCTGACGTCCGAGCCGCCTGCGATCCCGATCACCTCGACCGGCACGCCGGCGGCTTTGGCGTTGGCGCGGATCTGCTCGGCGTCGGCCGCCGTGGTGGCGACCAGATAGCGCGCCTGATCCTCGCCGAAGAGCCAGGCGAAGACGGGCAGCTTGCCGGTATGGGCGAGCTTCACGCCGACGCCTGTCGCCATGGCCACCTCGGCCACCGCGCCGGCGAGGCCGCCGTCTGAGAGGTCGTGGACGACCCGCGCGCGGCCGGCGCGGATTTCCTCGCGCACGAAGTCGCCGTTGCGCTTTTCCACCGCGAGGTCGACATGCGGCGGGAAGCCGTCTTCGCGGCCCTCGACGAGGCGCAGATAGAGAGAAGCGCCCAGCTCGCCGCGCGTTTCACCGACCAGCAGCACCACGTCGCCTTCGCTGAGGCAGCCGTATCCGCCGCGCTTCGAAACGTCAGGAATGAGCCCCACGCCGCCGACCGCGGGGGTGGGCGGAATGGCCCGGCCGTCGGTCTCGTTATAAAGCGAGACGTTGCCGGACACGACGGGGAAGGAGAGCGCCTTGCAGGCCTCAGCCATGCCCTCCACGCAGCCCACGAACTGGCCCATGATTTCGGGGCGTTCGGGATTGCCGAAATTCAGGCAGTCGGTGATCGCGATCGGGTCCGCGCCCGCCGCGGTCAGGTTCCGCCAGGTCTCCGCGACGGCCTGCTTGCCGCCCTCGAACGGGTCGGCCAGGCAGTAGCGCGGCGTGCAGTCGGTGGTGATCGCCAGCGCCTTGTTGGTGCCGTGGATGCGCACGATGGCGGCGTCGGAGGGGTCTTCAGAGCTTGCGACCGTGTCGGCCATGACATGGCGGTCGTACTGGCTCCAGATCCATTTCTTCGACGCCATGTCGGGCGAGCCGACGAGCGCGAGCAGGGTCTTTCCAAGATCGTCCGGCGCGCGCAGGTCCTTCGGCTTGATGGTCGCGCGGGCTTCGGCGGGGAAGCTCGGCCGGTCGTATTTCGGCGCGTTCTCCCCGATCGGATCGAGCGGCAGGTCGCAGACCACCTCGCCCTTGTGGCGCAGCACCAGACGGCCGTGATCGGCGGTCTGGCCGATCGTGGCGACGTCGAGATCCCATTTGCGGAACACCCGCTCGGCGACATGCTCGCGGCCGGGTTTGACGATCATCAGCATGCGCTCCTGGGATTCAGAGAGCATCATCTCATAGGCCGTCATGTTCACTTCGCGCTGGGGCACGTGGTCGAGGTCGAGCTCGATGCCCAGACCGCCGCGGCTCGCCATCTCCACCGAAGACGAAGTGAGCCCCGCCGCGCCCATGTCCTGGATCGAGCTGATGGCGTCTTCGGCCATCAGTTCGAGGCAGGCTTCGATCAGCTTTTTCTCGGTGAAGGGGTCGCCGACCTGAACGGTGGGGCGCTTTTCCTCGCTGCCCTCGCCGAACTCCGCGCTGGCCATCGTGGCGCCGTGAATGCCGTCACGGCCCGTCTTTGCGCCGACATACAGAACGGGGAAGCCGGTCTCGCGCGCCGCCGCAGTGAATATGCCGTGGCGGTTCGCAAGGCCCACCGCCATCGCGTTCACGAGGATGTTGCCGTTATAGCCCTTGTCGAAATTGGTCTCCCCGCCGACCGTCGGCACGCCCACGCAATTGCCGTAGCCGCCGATGCCGGCGGCCACGCCGGAGACGAGCTGGCGGGTCTTGGGGTGGCTGGGATCGCCGAACCTGAGCGCGTTCATCAGCGCCACCGGGCGCGCGCCCATGGTGAACACGTCGCGCAAGATCCCGCCCACGCCGGTCGCCGCGCCCTGATAGGGCTCGATGAAGCTGGGGTGGTTGTGGCTCTCCATCTTGAAGACCGCCACCTGGCCGTCGCCGATATCGACCACGCCGGCGTTCTCGCCGGGGCCGTAGACCACGCGCTCGCCCTTGGTGGGAAACTTCGCCAGGTGAAGCCGCGAGGATTTGTACGAGCAGTGCTCGGACCACATCACCGAGAAGATGCCGAGTTCGACGAGATTCGGCGCGCGGCCGAGCTCCTTGAGGATTATCTCGTACTCGTCGGCGGTGACGTGCTCGAGCACGATCTCTTCATCGATACCGTCAGCGTAGCGGCTCTGGGCGGGATTGGTCATGCGTGCACCTTCCCCAGAATGCTCTCAAACAGCGCCAGCCCGTCAGTCCCGCCATGGGTGGGATCCACCGCGCGCTCGGGGTGGGGCATCATGCCGAGCACGTTGCCCTTTTCGTTGGTCACCCCGGCGATGTCGCGGGCCGAGCCGTTCGGGTTCACGCCGTAGCGGAAGGCGACCTGACCGTCGGCTTCGATGCGGTTCAGCGTCTCGTCGTCGGCGAAGAAATTGCCGTCATGATGGGCGACGGGAATGTTGAGCGTCTGGCCGCTCTCATAGCCGCGCGTGAACGCCGTGTTCGAGGTTTCGACCTTCAAAGGCACGCGCTCGCAGACGAAGCGCAGGCCTGCGTTGCGCATCAGCGTGCCGGGCAGAAGACCCGTCTCGGTCAGGATCTGAAAGCCGTTGCAGACCCCCAGGATCGGCACGCCGGCCTCGGCCTTCTTGACCAGGTCCGCAGTGATCGGCGAGCGTGCGGCGATCGCGCCGGAGCGCAGATAATCGCCATAGGAGAACCCGCCGGGGACCATGATGAAATCAAGGCCTTCAGGCAGGCTCGGCTCGCCGTGCCAGACCATGGCCGGGGCGGTTCCGGTGACGCGCTCGATCGCCGTGGCCGCGTCGCGGTCGCAGTTCGAGCCGGGATAGACGATGACGGCTGTTTTCATGGCCCGCCCTTTAGCAGGGTGCGCGCCGATTGGGTAGCGCCTCGGTAGCCCGATTTCAGACCAGGCCGGGCGGAAGCTGGCGCGCGTGCAGGATACGCAGGACGAGGAGCCGGTCGTCTTCGGCGCGGTAGAAAATGCGGTGTGAGCGCACGACAAAGGTACGGAACGTCTCGCCCGGCGTCGCCTCGCCAGCAAAAGGAAAGTCAGACAGAGTCCTGACGGTGGACTTGATTTGTGCGGCGAAGGCTCTTGAGGCCGCGACGCCGAATTCCAACGCGCCGTAGCGGGTGAGTTCGGCGAGGTCGGCGAACGCCGCTTCGCTGTATTCAATCCGGCGCGCCATCAGCGCTTGCTCGCGTTAGGGCGGCTTCCACAATTTCGTCGAAGGTCGCGTCGCTGACCGGGCTGTCGATGCCTTCCTGGATCAGGCGGCGGTACTCGTCCCATTTCTTCTTCGTCTCGATGTCCTTGCGGACGAGATCGCGGACGAAGTCGCTGGCGCTGGCGTATTCGCCCGAGGCGACGCGTTCCTCGACATGCTTTTTCAGGGCGTCGGGCAGGGAGACGTTCATCGTGGCCATGGCGGGGCTCCTCGGTTTGATGGCAAAGATTGCCATAAATGGAGCGGGAAGGGGAGGGGGGTAGAAGCTGCCGCTCGCGTTGATCGCGACTCCGCTCATCGCTTCCCGGCCAAGGCCGAAGGCCGCCGAGCCGGGACCGACCGGAAACACTCAGCAATCCTTGCTGAGCGCCGAGCGTAGATCCCGGCTCTGCGCGGCTACGCCGCTTGGCCGGGAAGCGAGGACATTGAGCCTTTGGAGAAAACCGCCCGACGAGGGCCACGAAAAACCCCGGCGCGGGACGCCGGGGTTTTTGCAGGATAGCGGAGAACGCCGCGCGGTTACGCGCTCAGCTCGATGTCGAAGTTCTCGATCACCGGATTGGCGAGCAGCTTCTGGCACATCTCGGTGACGCGCTGATGGGCTTCCTCGGCGTCGGCCGTGTCGAGGTCGAGCTCGATGAACTTGCCTTGGCGGGCGGCGCTGACCTCTTCAAAGCCGAGATGGTTCAGCGAGGTCGCGACGGCCTGACCCTGGGGGTCGAGGACGCCGGGTTTGAGATAGACGTGAACGCGCGCTTTCATGACACCTGCTCGTCGATACCGTTCTGACCGGCTTCCTTCATGATTCCCAGCCGCCGCGCCACCTCCGCATAGGCTTCGGTGACGTTGCCGAGATCGCGGCGGAACCGGTCCTTGTCCATTTTCTCGTTCGTATCCATGTCCCACAGCCGGCAGCTGTCGGGGCTGATCTCGTCAGCCAGGATCACGCGGGCCATGTCGTGCTGGTCGTAGATCCGGCCGAATTCGAGCTTGAAGTCTACAAGGCGTATGCCGACCGCGGCGAACAGGCCGGAGACGAAATCGTTCACCCGCAGCGACAGCGCGATCATGTCGTCGATGTCCTGGGTGGTGGCCCAGTTGAACGCGGTGATGTGCTCTTCAGAGACCATCGGATCGTCCAGCGCGTCGTTCTTGTAATAGAACTCCACGATCGAGCGGGGCAGGGGCTCGCCCTCTTCAAGGCCGAAGCGCTTGGCGATCGAACCGGCGGCGACGTTGCGGACCACCACTTCGAGCGGGATGATCTCGACCTCGCGCACCAGCTGTTCGCGCATGTTGAGCCGGCGGATGAAATGGGTCGGCACGCCGATCCGGTTCAGATGCTCCATGATGAACTCTGAAATCCGGTTGTTGAGGACGCCCTTGCCCTCCAGCACGGCCTTCTTCTTGTTGTTGAAGGCGGTGGCGTCGTCCTTGAAGTGCTGCACAAGCGTGCCCGGCTCGGGGCCCTCGTAGAGGATCTTCGCCTTGCCTTCGTAGAGTTTCTTGCGGCGGGACATGGTCGCTCCGGTCTCCGGACGGCGCGGGCGCGCGCTCCGGCGAAAAATGCGAAACGGCCCGTAAGACGGGCCGCTTTGCGCGTGATTATACGACGCCGCGCCGAGGCTGAGCAACACCGGCGCTGAAGGCGGGCTGAACGCCGGGCGGCGTTTCGTCCCGCTCGGGCTCAGCGCGATTGAACCGCGGCGGGCGCGAGGCTACCTAGGTGAAAACTCACGCTTCAGGGAGCGCGCCTATGTCCGGTTTCGACGATCGCGAAAAAGCCTACGAGAACAAATACGCCCACGACCAGGAGCTGGAGTTCAAGGCGACCGCCCGGCGCAACAAGCTTCTGGGCCTTTGGGCCGCTGAGCTGATGGGCATGAGCGAGGCCGAATCGCTCGACTACGCCAACGCCGTCGTGAAGGCCGATTTCGAAGAGGCCGGCCACGAGGACGTGTTCCGCAAGATCCGCGGCGATTTCGACGCGCGCGGGATCGAGCAGTCCGACCACCAGATCCGCCACAAGATGGAGCAGCTGCTCGAGGACGCGCGCAAGCAGGTCCGCGAGGAGAGCTGAACAGCTCGTGCCTGACCCGCGCCTTCCCGCCGGAAAGATCGTGCTCGTCATGGACGGCGATTGCGCGCTGTGCAGCCGGGGGGCGCGGATCATCGCGGCGAACGATTACGCCGACCGGTTCGCGATCGCCACGGTGCAGAGCGATCTCGGCCGGGCGCTCCTGACCGAAAACGGGCTCGACCCGTCAGATCCCGACAGCTGGCTTCTGATCAAGGACGGCGAGGCGCTGACCGGCGCGCGCGGTCGTGACGGCCGGCTTGCGCCTGAAATTTCCCTGGAACGCGCTCGCCGCGCTGGGCGCGGCCCTGCCCGGGCCTTTGCGCGAGCCGGTCTACAGGCTCGTCGCGAAGAACCGGATCGCCTGGTTCGGCCGGTGCGATCTTTGCGCGCTGCCCGATCCCGAGCTCAGACGCCGGCTTATCGGTTAAGCCTAGTCCGCAATCCGATTTTTACTCCCTCCCCCTCTGTGGGGGTGAGGCCGCCGAGATCGATCCGGGGGATCGATCGAACGGTCGAACGGGCCGGCGCGTAGCGCCGGGTCGGTTGGGGGAGCGCCGGGTTTTCAGAATACGGCGCTCGACGATCACCACCCCACCCGTCCGCTTCGCGGACACCCTCCCCATCAAGGGGAGGGAGTGGGTGCGCAAGGCTTCACACGACCGATCCTCAGCTGCCGCCGCGGCCCCAGCGGGCGGCGCGGCCGCGGCCGTCGATATGCACGAACGGGCCGTGCACCGCGTTCGCGCCGTAGGCACCGATGCCGCCGGGGACCACCTCGTCGGAATTGGCGTACAGCTCGGCGGCGTAGTCGTAGAGCCATTCGGCGTCCGCGCGGGTGATGCGTCCGTCATTGTTGAGGTCGTCCATCACGTCGTCGTTTCCTTCGACGTCGGGATAGATGTCCGACGCGTCGCCGTACATGTGCCGGCTCAGGCGCGAAGAGCCGATGGCGGTGTTGTAGAACGGCGTCCGGAACCCGCTCATGATGAAGAAGGTCTCCGCTTCGGTGCGGCCGTCCTCGCGCAGGTTTTCGAGCAGCAGTTCGAGCCGCTTCAGCATGGGCTCGGAGGTGAGGATGAATTTCGGCCAGTGGCCGGGCTGCTGCTTGCAGATGAACTGGCCGATCACGAAGCTGGGGCTGACCGGGGCGTCCATGTCGGCCTGCGTCAGGCGGATGAAGCCCTTCGGCGGCTTCTCCGGATAGGTCCCGATCCGGTAGCCCTCCAGCACCGTGTCGCCGTCCCAGGGGGTGAGCACGAACAGGGTCAGTTGCTGCACGTCGCCCTCGGCGGTGAAGGCGCGCAGCATGTGCACGCCCGGCGTGTCAGGCGCGGTCAGCGCATGGCTTCCGGCCGCCTCCGAGACGATCGTGCCGTCGATGGAGACCGCGAATTCGGTTCCAGCGCTCAGCTCGAAGGCGGCGCCGGGCATGACCTCGTGGTGCCAGACCGGGTGGGCGGCCGGCTCGCCGTCGATCGTCACTTCGAGCCATTCGGCTTCGGTGGGCGCCTCGGCGGTCAGAAGCCGGTCGTGGACCGCCTCGATGGCGCTGGACGCCTCGGCGGCGGTGCGTTCGGCGGCGGCGAGTTCGCGGGCGTCGGCGTAGCCTTCGATCTCCGCGCTCGCGCTCGCTGCGGCGAGCGAATACGGACCGTCTTCGGAAAGCTCCGCACCCGACGCGCCCGAACCGTCCCCGCCGCCTTCGCAGGCGGCGAGGCCGAGCGCTGTCATCGCGGCGCAGGCTGTGGTCGGGGTGCGTGTCATCAGGCGCCTCCGCTGTCTCCGATCGAAACCGCTTCGCGTTCGAGCGCGGCGATGAGCTCGGCGTCGCGGCCGTAAATGTCCTCGTAGAACACGGCCTGGCCGTCGCGGGCCTCCGCCGCGGTGAAGTAGAACAGGTAAACGGGCAGGGGCGTGGCGAGTTCGAGCCGCTGCAGCTCGTCGCCGTTCACGGCTGTGCGAACCTCCTCATAGCTGAGATCGCCGCCGTTCTCGCTCACGATCCATTCGGCCATGTCGAGCGGCCGTTCGAGCCGCACGCAGCCTGAGGAAAAGGCGCGCTCCTCGCGGTCGAACAGATGGTCGGCCGGGGTGTCGTGCAGATAGATCGCATGCTCGTTGGGGAACATGAATTTGATCTGCCCCAGCGCGTTGTTCGGGCCGGGGCCCTGGACCAGACGGTATTCCTCGACCACGGAGTCGTCGGAAAAGTCGATCTGATCGATCGGCACCTGGTCGCCGCTCGACCGCTCGAGCACGAAATATCCGTTCTCCTCGAGATAGCCCGGATTGTTCCGGATGCGCTCGAGCTTGTCCTTGCGGAAAATGCTCTCGGGCACGTACCAGCGCGGATTGGCGACGAAGTATTCGATCTCGTCGGCCATCATCGGGGTCGGCCTGCGGCCCTGACCCACGATCGCCTCCATGGTGATCGCAGGACGGCCGTCCTGATAGCCCTGGGCGATGAAGGCGGGCGGGTTCACCCGCACGTGCCGGTCGGGCATGTCCGTCGGCGCCCAGCGCCAGCGTTCCATGTTCGCCTCGATGGTGGCGATCTTCTCCTCAACCGGCTGGTTGAGCACCTCGATCGTGTTCGGACCGAGCACGCCGTCCACGGTCAGGCCGTGGTCTTCCTGGAAGGCTTCCAGCGCAGCCTGCATGGTCTCGTCGAAAGTCTCGGGCTCGGGCACGCTCGATTGCGCGTCCTGGCGCGAACCGCCGGGCTCGGCGGGCGTCATGCGCATGTCGCGTTCAGGCGTGCCGCGGCGCACGCTGGCGGGCGCATCCACGTCATAGCCTTCTTCGGCGAGGCGCTGGCGCAATACGCGCACCACGGGGCTCGCTTCGCCTAAGGTCACGACGGCGTCGCGCTCAATCGTGGTGAAGCCGCCGTTCTCGGCGTGACGGCGATAGACCTGCAGGATCTCCTGCAGATTACGGAAGCCGTCGGAATCAGGATCGAGCCGGCCGTGATCGAACTGGCCCGCGCCCGCCGCGCCCAGAAAGCTGCGCAGCGGTTCGGGCTGGGGCTTTTCGAACTTGATGCCTTCAAGGGAGTCCGGATCGACCGCGCCGTTCAGGCGCGCGTCCGCGTAGCTCATGAAGGCGGCGGTGAGGTCGAGATCGGCCTCGGCGCGGGCCTGCGTGCTCGCAGACCCCGACAGGGTCTCGGCGGCGGCCTGCACGCGCTGGATCATCGACGGGGCGATGCGCAGCCCGTATTCGGGCGCGCGATCCAGCGCGTCGAGAAAATCGCTCACGCCTTCACGGTCCCAGATCGGATCGTGCACGCGCATGACATAGGTCTGCTCGGCCGCGGAGATCACGCCTTCGGAGATCTCGCTCATCCGGCTGGCGAGCGCGCCGCCTTCGACCGCGTCGCGGATCGCGGCGGCGACGGTGCCTTCGCGGATCTTTCCGTCCGGGCCTTGTTGTTCACCCATGGTGGCGGGGTTGTAGTCGACGCGCGCATCGGGCTCGGGATCGCTGTCGGCGTCCTGGCCGAAAGCGGCCGGCGCGGCGGGGAGGGCGAGGAGCGCGGCGATCGCGGCGCTGCGCATCCAGTCGCGGGAATGGTTCATGACCTGACCCTTTCAGGGCGGCTGCAAAACGGGATGTGAGTAGACAACAGACCGCCGCGCCCGCCGTTCCGCAGCGAATACCTGTGATTACACATGAAGTTTGCCAGAACCCTGAGGCGGTTTGCGCGTTCACCGCTCCGCTTGGCGGTCCGGTGAAACGGGGCTGTTGCTGACGCCCTCGTCGTTTCCCTCACCCTCGGGCTCGGGCGCGTTTTCAGGGTCGCCTGCAGCGGTCCAATCCTGATCCTCGTCCTTGTGGGAGAACACCGCCGCCTCGATCCGGCCGATGCAGGCGAGCACCAGAACCGCGAGCAGAACCGCGGCGAGCGCGAGATCGAACTGGCCCGCCCCGCAGGTCACCCCTGCAGCGCCTGCAAGCCACAGGGCGGCGGCCGTCGTCACGCCCTGCACCGAGGCGCGGGCGCGGATGATCGTGCCTGCGGCGATGAAGGCCACACCGGCGGTCACCGCCTCGATGACGCGGATCGGGTCGGCGCGGGCGGCGTCTCCCGCCTCGCTGGCGGACTGAACCAGGCTCAGCGCGGTGAGGGTGAACAGGCACGCGGCGAGGCTGACCAGCATGTTGGTGCGAAGCCCGGCCGGGCGCTGGCTCGCCTCGCGGTCAAAGCCGATCACCGCACCCAGAAGCGCCGCCACGGCCAGCCTCAGCGCGGCGTCCCAGAAGGACGCCGGCTGGGGGGGCAAGTTCAGCCAGTCGATCATGTCGGCCATGGGATGCTCCGCGCGTGTACGGAGCAAACCCTCGGCCGGGGCGGGCCGTTCCGGTCAGCTTTCCCGCGGCAGAGCGGAATAGGCGAGTTCGTTGAAGATCGAGCGGGCGCTGGTGGTCTCGGCCGTCGTCGCGCCGGGCTCTTCCTGCGCCAGGATCAGCGCGACCATGCCGGTCGATGGGCTGACCACGAACTCGGTGTCGAAATAGCCCGCCCAGCCGAAATCGCCGGTCCTGCGGTGCTCATGAAACCCCGGGCCGTCATAGGTGACCCCGAGCCCGTAGCCGTAACCCATGTCCATATCGCTCATGCCGGCGGGGGCGCGGTCTTCGGTGACGTGCGGGGTGGTCATCGCCTGAACCGAGGCTTCGGTCAGCACGCGCACCCCGTCCAGCACTCCGCCGTTCGCCAGCATCTGAGCGAAGCGCAGATAGTCGTTCGCGGTGGAGAACAGCCCCGCCCCGCCCGCTTCGAAGGGCGCGACCGCGGCCTGATCGGCGGAGCCTTCGACAGCGACGAGCTCGCTCATGTCGTCATGGGTGTAGAGCGTGGCGATCCGGCCCGCATAAGCCTCGCCGGGGAAGAAGGTGGTGTCGTCCATGCCCAGCGGGCCGAACAGGCGCTGCTGCAGGAAGTCCTCAAGGGGCATGCCCGAGGCCTCGGCGACGACATGGCCCAGAACGTCCGAGGCGTAGGAGTAATACCAGCGCTCGCCGGGCTGGAAATAGAGCGGCAGGCCCGCCAGCGTCTCCATCCGTGCGGCCAGCGTGTCTCCGCCGCCCGAATAGATGTCGTTGCCGATATAAAGCGCGCCCAGATTGGTCTGGTAATCGAAGATGTAGCCGAGCCCGGCGGTGTGGGTGAGCAGGTGCTCGATCGTGATCGGCCGGGCCAGAGGCTCGGTGGGGATCTCGTAGGTCTCGTCGACGCTGGTCGAGGTGGCCACGCGCGCGTTCGCGAAGGCCGGAACGTAATCGCTGACCGGGGTGTCGAGCGAGAGCACGCCGTCCTCGATCAGCATCATCGCGGCCGCCGCGGTCACCGGCTTGGTCATCGAGGCGACGCGCACCAGCGTGTCCGCGGTCATCGGGCGCTCGCTCTCCACGTCCGCCCAGCCGGCCTCGGCGACATGGCGCACCACGCCGTCGCGGGCGAGCACCATGACGACGCCGGACCGTTCACCGTTTTGCACCAGCTGATCGAGCCGGGCGTCGATCGCTTCAAGGCCGGAGCGGGAGAAGCCGACGATCTCGGGTTCGGGCGCGGGGGCTGCAGCCGGCGCAGGCGCGGCCGCCGGTTCCGGCGCCTCGGCCTCGCGATCGCCGCAGGCGCTCAGAAGCAGCGCCAGAACGCCCGTTCCAAAAAGAAGGCGCAGACGCCGTTCCTCGATCGACACCATCATGAAATCCCCGAACCCGTAAAAGAAAAGGCCGCGGGCGCAAGGCGCGCCGCGGCCTTCATGATCGCCCGTTCGCGCCGGGCTGTTAAGCCTTGGCGAGATTTTCGTTGGCGAAATCCCAGTTGATCAGATGGCCCAGGAACGCGCCCATGTAGTCGGGGCGGCGGTTCTGGTAATCCAGGTAGTAGGCGTGCTCCCACACATCCATGGTGATCAGCGGGGTGGCGCCGTCGGTGATCGGGTTTTCCGCGTTCAGCGTCTTGCGCACTTCGAGCTTCGAGCCGTTCTTCACCAGCCACGCCCAGCCCGAGCCGAACTGGGTCGCGCCGGCGTTCTTGAAGTCCTCGGCGAACTTCTCGAACGAGCCGAAGGACTGGTTGATCGCCTCGGCGATCTCGCCTTTCGGGGCGCCGCCGCCGTTCGGGCTCATCGAGTGCCAGTAGAAGGTGTGGTTCCAGATCTGAGCGGCGTTGTTGAACATGCCCATGTCTTTCTTGTCCCACGACTTCTTGATCGTGGCTTCGAGGTCGGAGCCGTCATAGTCCGAGCCTTCGAGCGCGGCGTTCGCCTTGTCGACATAGGCCTTGTGGTGCTTGCCGTGATGGAACTCCAGCGTCTCGGCGGAGATGTGCGGGGCGAGCGCGTCCTTGGAATAGGGCAGGTCGGGCAGGGTGAAGGCCATGCGGGGGTCTCCCTTGATGTGAGCGATCGGTCGCCATGCCGAACGCGCGAGCGAAAAAGACGGGCGCCTGCGCGGACGGCTGGAAACTTCGTGCGGTCTTCATATGGTCTGAGCCCGCTTCCTGTCCACCGGACCGCCCGCCCGATGACCGATTTCGACGCTTTTCTGGAAAAGACCGATCCCGACCGCCGCATGGCCGCGCTGTTCGCTGCGCCCGAAGTACGCGGACGGCTGTTCGCGCTCTACGCCTTCTACCACGAGATCGCGCGGGTGCCCGATTCGGTGAGCGAGGCGGTGATCGGCGAGATGCGCCTGGCCTGGGCGCGCGAGGCGGTCGAGGATCTGTTCGCCGATCCTCCGAAAGTGCGCCGCCACGACGTCTACGAAGCGCTGTCCGAGCTGAGGGAGGCGCCCGGCGCGCCTTCGAAGGACGAGCTCGTCCGCCTGGTCGAGGCGCGCGCCGCCGATCTCGGCGAAGGCCCGTTCCCCACCCGCGAGGACCGGCGCGATTACGTCGACCGCACCGCCGTCACCCTGATGCGCGCGGCAGCCCGGCTGTGCGAGCCTTCGGTCGATCTCGGCGGCGAAGCGGGCGCGGCGGTCATGGCGGCGGGCCGGCTCTGGGGGTTCGCAGGGCTGGTGCGGGCGTTCCCAGCGCTCTGCCAGGCGGGACGGCCGCCCTACGCCGCAGACGAGCTTGCCGGCGCCGCTCTGAACGAGGCCGACCTCGCCGCAGGCCGCAAACCTGAAGACGCCAAAGCCGCGCTCGCAGGGCTCCTGAAAGAAGCCGACGACGCCGCCGCCATGCTCAAGCGCACGCGCAGCTCTCTGCCCGCCGGCGTGTTTCCGGCGGTCGGCTATGCGGGGCTGGCGCGGGGCTATCTGAAAGCCTTCAGGGCCGTCTCCGACCCCTATCGCGAAGTCCCCGAACGCCCGCTCAGCGCCCGGCAGTGGCGGCTCACCTGGGGCTCGCTGACCGGGCGGGTCTAGGGCTGGGCCTCGACCCGCTGCAGCGCCGCCGGCACAGAACGTCCGCGCCGACATGAAAACGGCGCCGGGTTCATCACCCGGCGCCGCTGTTCATCTCGAGGTCCCGGCTGAGCGCACGGGCCTCGCCGGTCTCAGGGCTGGCCGATATGGCGATCGACGAACGCCACCAGCTCTGCAAGCGTCTCCACCCGCGTTTCGTAGTTGGAGATCCAGTGGTCCTCGCCGTCCTGGGCGATGAACTCCACCGGCTTGCCGGCGCGCTCGAGCGCGCTGACCATCTTCTCGCTCTGATCGATCGGCACGACGGTGTCGTCACGCCCGTGGATCAGCAGGATCGGGCCTTGCGCGTTCTCCGCGTGCCGCGCGGGCGAGGCTTCGGCCAGGCGGGAATTGTCGTTCGCCGCCATCGCCTTGCGCCAGTAGCGCGTGGTCGGGTTGTTGAACCCGCCGCGGCGCTGGGTCCAGGAGACCATGTCCACCAGATCGCTCACCGGAGAGATCGCCACGCCGCACGCGTAGATCTCAGGGGTGAAAATCATTCCGGCGAGGGTGGCGTAACCGCCATAGCTCGCTCCGGCGATGCAGACACGGTCGGGATCGACCAGGCCCTGCTCGACGAAGTAGTTCACCCCGTCGGTGAGGTCGTGCTGCATGATGCCGATGCCCCACTCGCCCCAGCCTGCTTCTTCCCACTCGTCGCCATACCCGTCCGATCCGCGGAAATCAGGCTGCAGGACGACATAGCCCTGCGACGCGATGCCGTGCGCGAGCCAGTCATAGCCCGGCCGCTCGTAGGAGGCGGGGCCGCCATGGGGCAGGATCACCATCGGCATCGGACCTTCGCCGGCGGGCGTGGTCAGATAGGCCGGGATTTCCGTGCCGTCGCGCGCGGTGTAGGTCACGCGCTCGCGAGCGGGCAGCTCGACTGAGCGCAGCGCGGGATAGCTCGACCCCAGAAATTCGAGCGACATCTGCTCGGGCCGGAAGACGTAGAAGTCGGACGGGAAGCGCGGATCGACGGTTCCGACAATGATCGTGGAGCGATCGCGGCTCCAGCTGAGAAACCTGATGTCCTCGTCGGGGATCGCGCCTTCCAGCATGCTCTCCCACTCGGCGAACTGCGGATCGAACCAGTGCGTGTCGACGTCCTGGCTATGGTGCACGCCGAGCAGGCGCCCCGAAAAGCGATCCGAGACTGTCCCGGCGAGTTCGGCCTGATCGGGCGTATATAGCGTCTCGCCGATCTCGCCGCGTTCGAGATTAAACCGCACCAGGCCGAGATCTTCGTCGGGCATGCTGGCGACATAGCCGTCTCCGTCCGGGGCGACTCCCCAGATCGCCACGAACTCGTCCTCGCCGTCCGAGCGGTAGACTTCACGATAGCCGCCGCGGTCGTTGCGCGCCTCGATCATCTGGGTGCGCCCGCTCGACGAGATCTTGATCCGCGCCGCAGGCTCGTTTCCCGCACCGAAGAACCAGCCGACCGTCTCGCCGTCGCCTCGCTCGGCGACGCTGGACTCCCCGGTTCGCGGATCAATCTCGAACAGCAGGCGCGGAATATCGCCCCAGCCTTGATTGCGGCCGATCTCGCCCTGGGCGGACATGTAAATCTTCTCGTTCTCCCAATCGATCGACTCGATCGAGGAGAGCGACCCGTTGATGCCGATCTGACGGGTGTCGGTGAGCAGCTGGGTCATCGTGCCGCTTCCATCGGTCTGTGCCAGGAAGACCGCGCCGAATTCGAACCGCTGGTCGTCGGAGGTGAAGCGGATGCGCTCGGTCTGCGTCACGCGGACGATCAGCGTATCAGCCGGGCCCCAGGTGACGCTGCGGACCTTCAGATCGCCGAAATTCAGGAAGCCGGTCTCGTCGCTTCCAAGTTCCCTGTAAGCGACCGCGTTGAATTCCTCCTGACGGCGGATCATCGCGACCTTCGTCCCGTCCGGCGAGATGCTCGGCGAATCGAAGAACGGCAGCGCGGCGAAGTTCTCGACATCGATGCGTTGCTGGCGGGCCTCAGCCGGCGCAGCGGCGACCACCAGCGCGCTCACCGCGCCGGTCAGAGCGGCGGCGACGGCGCCGGCGTAACGTTCGAGGTTCATTTCCCCTCCCCCCTCATGGCGTTAACGCTGCGATTAGGCGTTGCTCGCACGCCGAGGTCAACACTCATCGAGCGAAGATCGCATCTGCGGCCGGTCTTCGCTCAGCGCGCCTCGGGTTCGATCTGCGCCAGTACCGGGCGGTGATCGGAGCCCAGATCGGGGCCGACTTCGGCGCGGGTCACCGTGAAAGCCGCTCCCACCAGGATGTGATCGAGCACCAGCCCGCCGCGGGGCAGCCAGCTGGGGAAGGTGGTGACGAAGCGCGGATCGCCCGCCCGGCGCCCGGGCAGGCGGCCGAAATCGGGCGACCAGACCGAGGCGTTCAGATCGCCGAGCAGGATGAAGTCCGGCGTGCCGTCCAGCGTGTCGGCCAGATCCTCGAACATCGCGCCGCGCCGTTTCACCGCGCCGCGCGTGCGGGGCGGGAAGGGGTGGGCGACGGCCAGGGTGACAGGGGCGCCGCCAGTTCGAAGCCGGGCCAGCAGGGCGGGCCGGTCATAGGCCGGATCGGTCTCCTCCGCGCCGTCCCCGAACGCCTCGATCGGGCTGCGCGACAGCAGCGCGATTCGGGTCGTATATGTGGTCCCTGGGAAGTCGACCGTCTCGGTATCGTAGAGAAGGTGGGGCAGGCCGGGGAACAGGGCGCGGAGCCGGGCCGCGTCGACCGTCTCGACCTCTGAAAGCGCCAGCACGTCCACCCGCTCGGCCTGAGCCCAGGCCGCCGCGCGCTCCAGCGCCGCCTCCGATCCGTGCGCGTTGAACGCCGCCACGATCAGGGCGCGCCCCTCGCCCGCCGGCTGGTCCGGGACGAAGTCCGCGCCCAGCCAGGCCCAGCTCAGCGCGAGCGCCGGAAGCACGGGCGTCAGCGCCGTGCGCCAGCCCGAAAGCGCGAGCGCGGCGAGGCCAAGACCGAGCCCGGCCAGCGCCAGATGGGGCGTGAAATGACGCGCCGCTTCTGCGGGAAAGCCCAGCGGAGCGGCGATCCAGAGCGCGATCGCCCCGGCGTACAGCGTCAGCGCTGCGGCCAGGGCGAACCGCGCCGGGCGGCGCACTATTCGGCCGCCTCGGCGATCTGTCCGGCCAGCCAGGCGTCATGGTCGGCCAGCGCGCGGGCGGTCATCAGGCGCTTCTTCGCCTGCGCCTTGGCCGAGCCGCGCAGCCGCTCGCCGTCAGGGCCCTTACGCGGGGCCTCGATCTCGGGGAACAGGCCGAAATTGACGTTCATCGGCTGGAACGCGCCTTTCCGGCCGGGCACGTGACCGGTGGTGATATGGGTCAGAAGCGCGCCCAGCGCGGTGGTCGGCGGGGGCGGGGCAAGCGCCCGGCCCAGCTTTTCGGCCGCGGCGAACCGGCCTGCGAGGATCCCCGTCGCGCCGCTTTCGACATAGCCTTCGACGCCCGTGATCTGACCGGCGAAGCGCAGCGAGGGCCGCGATTTCAGGCGCATTACCGGATCGAGCAGTTTCGGGGAATTGAGGAAGGTGTTGCGGTGAATGCCGCCCAGCCGCGCAAAGCGCGCGTTCTCCAGCCCCGGGATCATCTTGAAGACGTCGGCCTGCGCGCCGTATTTCATCTTGGTCTGAAACCCGACCATGTTGAACAGCGTCCCCAGCGCGTTGTCCTGCCTGAGCTGGACGACGGCGTAGGGCTTTTCCTCAGGCTTGTGCGCGTTGGTCAGGCCGCGGGGCTTCATCGGGCCGTGGCGCAGCGTCTCGCGGCCGCGTTCGGCCATCACCTCGACCGGCAGGCAGCCGTCGAAATACGGCGTGTCCTTCTCCCAGTCCTTGAACTCGGTCTTCTCCGCGGCGAGCAGCGCGTCGATGAAGGCCTCGTACCGGTCCTTGTCCATCGGGCAGTTGATGTAGGCGGCCTTGTCGTCCTCGCTGTCGCCCTTGTCGTAACGCGACTGCTTCCAGGCCACGTCCATGTCGATGCTGTCGGCGTAGAGGATCGGCGCGATCGCGTCGAAGAAGGCGAGCTCGCCTTCCCCCGTCAGACCGTGGATCGCCTCGGCCAGCCCGGGCGAGGTGAGGGGGCCGGTCGCGATGATCACGCTGTCCCAGTCCTCAGGCGGAAGGCCGGAGATCTCTTCGCGGCGGATCTCGATATTGGGGTGGGATTCCAGCGCTGCGGTCACGGCCTCTGAAAAAACGTGCCGGTCCACCGCCAGCGCGCCGCCGGCGGGCACGCGCGCGATCTCGGCTTTTTCCATCAGCAGCGAGCCGGCGCGCCGCATCTCCTCGTGCAGCAGGCCCACCGCGTTGGTCTCCGCGTCGTCGGACCGGAAGGAGTTCGAGCACACGAGCTCGGCCAGCCCGTCTGTCTGATGGGCTTCGGTCCTACGCACAGGGCGCATCTCGTGAAGGACGACCTTCACGCCGAGATTGGCCGCCTGCCAGGCGGCTTCGGAGCCGGCCATGCCGCCGCCGACGATATGAAGAGGGGTCTGGGTCATGGCGCGCAGATATACGCCTTCGCACGAGCAGCCTCAAACCTTCAGCGCGGCGCGGCGCAGGGCGTTGACACCTCAGGCGGTCGCGGCGATCCTTCCTCGCGTCACAAGGGAGGGGGTGATATGGTTCGGCTTGTCAGCATGTTGGCGGTTTTCGCCCTCGCCTCGGCGCTCGGTCAGGCTTACGCCCAGGACCTGCCCGCCGAGGTCACCGATCCCTATATCGCTTACACCGAAGCGCTCGAAGCCGGCGATCTGGACGCTGCGCGCGAGGCCGCCCGGCAGGCCTGGCGCGCCGGGGAGCGTCTGAAAATCGATCTTCAAACCGTCGGCGTGCTCGCCGACAATTTCGCCCAGCTCGCCCTTCAGGCTGGCGAACACGGCGCGGCGCGATCTGCTTTCGAGCGCTCAGCCGAGGTCCAGACCGCCCAGGGCGGCGATCGGGTGCTTCTGGCGGAAACCTGGCTTCTGGCGGCGAGGGCCGCCCGCAGCGGCGGAGATCCGCGCGACGCCGCCGATCTCGCCGAGCGGGGCGCCGAGATCGCCGAGGCCGCCGAGGGGCTGGCGGCCAGAGGGGTCGCGTTTGAAGCCCGCCAGTTCCAGGCGCTCGCCCTGCTCGATCTCGGACGCAGCCGCGCGGCGATCCGCGCCGCCGAGCAGGCGGTCGACCACCTGCCCGATGACGGACCCTATCCGGGATCGGCCTGGCCGGCTGCGTTCATTTCAGGTTTCGGCGCGTCGCTCGACAGGGACACGCTCGAAGCCGCGTACTGGATGTCGGTGACCCATCGGCTCCTTCTTGAGCACCAACCCGAGCATCCGGACGTTCTGAGGACCCGCTACTGGACCCGCTGGGCGCGGCAGAACCTGGAAGAGGGCGAGGGGGCTGCGCTCCTGGCGCGGCTGGCGGAGCGCGGCCTGCTGCCGCCCGAAGGGACGGATAGCGCAAGGCTCACCGCGTCCGAGGCTGCGGCTGAGGACGCATTGAACAGGGACGCGCGGCCGCTCCGGAGGACGCCGCCAGAGTATCCCGGCGACGCGGCGAGAGCCGGTCTCGAAGGTTTTGCGCTGCTGACCTTCGACGTGGCGCCGGACGGAACCACGCAGAATGTGCGCGTCATCGCGTCGGTGCCTCACCCGGTTTTCGGAGAGCGCTCGGCGCGCTCCGTCCGCAGATGGCGCTACGAGCCCAGGCTCGTGGACGGTGAGCCGGCGCTGCGTGAGGGCGTGATCACCGAGTTCAATTTCAGCCTCGAGGGCTAGGGTCGGTTCCGATGCTCGCGCTGCTTGCGATGACAGCCCTTGGCGCCGCCGCGCCGGCGGACGAAGACTCGATCGAGACTGCGCTGTCGGCGATGGCCGACGCCTGGACCAGCGGCCGGCTCGCGCAGGCCGGCGACCAGGCGCAGCGAGCGCTTGACCTCATTGGGCAGAGCGATTGCCCGGTCAGGCCGGACGCCGCCGTCGCCGGCATCATCGCCGGCGTGGCGGCTGCAGGAACGTCGCGAAGCCATGAAATGCATTTCTGGACGGCGTCTCGCGTGGCGGAATTGTCCGGCGTCGAGCTGCCGCAAGAATATCTCGACCTGATCGAACTCACCAAAGCCGAGCCGGGCCGCGACCCCGCCCTGGACCGGGCCTTCGTGCGTTCGCCCTATTTCGCGGCGCGGGAAGGTGCGGGAGACTGCAGTCGGCCCTATGTCGGGGTCGATCTGCTGGACCAGGCTCCGCCGGACGCGTTTCCGGTGATCGCTTTTCTTGAGCGGCGCGATCGATTGGGCCGCGCTCCGCGCCTCAGCTGGAGGCATCTGAGCAACGCCGTCGTCGTGTATGTCTACCCGCCGGCCGCGGCCGATCTCGTCGACGCCGCGCTGTCTTCGCTCGCCGCCGATGAGCGCGTCGCACTCGGCCCTGTCGCGGTGTTCGATCCGTGTGCCGAAACCGATACGCCGGACGCCTTCGGTCCTGTCTGCCTGCCGGGCTCCGGCCGGCCCGCCGCCGACGCGCCCGATTGACATGAAACACGCCGGTCCGCGATCCACGCTCTCGCCTGTCGCGCCTGGCGCTGAAACACCGGTGCGCGTCCAGTGCAATGGCTGGTCGCATTCCGGCGCCGCTCGCCTCCGGATCGGAGGCCCGTCCGCTCGTCGTCTCTGGAGCTGATCGACATGAAATCTGTTCTCGCCGCGCTCGTGCTGGGTTTCGGAGCGGCCGGGGCCGCGGCCGGCCAGGACGTTCCGCCTGATGTGATGCAGGCCTACCGGGCCCACCAGGCCGCGCTCGAAGCGGGCGACCTCGCGACCGCGCTGCGCGAGGCCGAGAACGCCCTCGCAGCGGCCGAGGCGGCCGGGGTCGATCCGGGCACGCGGGCGGTGCTCGCGCACAACGCCGCGAACATGCGGTCACAGCAAGGCGATCATGACCGCGCGGCTGCGCATTTCCAGCGCGCCGCAGCGTTGACCACCGAAGCCGGCGGCGATGCGGTCGCCATCGACCGGTACAACAGGATCGCAGCGGAATCGCTATTGTTCGCCGGGGAGGCCGACCGTGCCGAAGCCCTGGCCGACGAAGTGGCGGACCGGCTCGAAGCGCTTCCCGAGAGCCCGGAGCGCAATAACGAGCTCGGACGGGCGCGGGGTCTCCAGGCGCACGCGATGTGGCGAGACGGCCGGTCTCTGGTCGCCGGGGTGCGCGGCCGCGAGGCGATGCGCGCGCTGCAGCGCAACGGCGTGCCCGATGGGCTCGATCCGGCGTTTTACGCCTTCTACTCCGGCGTCGAGCGGGCGTTCCGCGGCGATTACCGCGGTGCGGCGGAGTGGTTCGGCGTCTCCGAAGCGCTGTTCCGCCGGGAAAACGCCGAAGTGGACCTCTACGGCGTCGCGCGCGCCTGGGGCCGCTATGCTCGTGGGCGTCTGGACGATGCGGATCGGCGCATCCTGCTTCAGACCCTGAGCGAGGGCGGCTGGCTCGACCTCGGCTGCGAGGCGGAGTGCCCGGCCGATGACGAGCCCGGCTTCATGGACGGTCCGGGTGAGCGCGTCGATGCGGCGCCGGTCCGCCGGGCGTCGCCCCGCTACCCCGGCCGGCTCGAGGCCGCCGCGATCGACGGGGTCGTGCTGGTCCGCTTCGCCATCGGCCAGGACGGCCGGGTGCAGGACCCCGAAATCGTGTTTTCCGCCCCGCATCCTGACTTCGGCGACGCCAGCCTGCGGGCCATGCGCGACTGGCGGTACACCCCGGCCACCATCGACGGCGAGCCGGTCGTGCGTGAGGCCGTCTACACCCAGTTCGAATTCATGATGAGCGACTGATCATGCTGGCCGCCGCCTTCGTCTCGCTTGCGCTTCAGACCGCGCCGGAGCCTGAGGCCGCTTATGCAGCCTGGCGGTCGGGCGATCTGACCGAGGCGGGCCGGGCGGCGCTCGACGCCCTGACGGCGCTCGAGGCCGAGGCCTGTTCCATCGGGCCGGACGGGGCGCGTCTGGCCTATATGGTCGGCACGGCGGCGGCGTTCGGTCTGATCGAGGATGAGCCTTACAGTTACTGGTTCTGGGCGGCGCGGCGCATCGACGCTGCGGCGGGCGGGCTGAACCATGCCCGGCTGGAAGCCGCTGAGCGCATGAGCGGGGAGCCGGGCCGGGACCCGTCGCTCGACAGCCGCTTCGCCCGCTCGCGCTATCTCGCCAGAGGCCTGAAGGCGGATGCGTGCGCGACCTCTTCCGGCGCGCTTGCCGATCCCGCACCCGGCGACGGCCCGGCGGCCTATCTCGCCGTCCTCGTCGAGCCCGGCCGGGCGGGCGAGGTCAGGCGCGCCGAGACGTTGCTCGCCTACCCTGAACGCGAAGGCGAAGCGCTGGCCGGGGCGATAAGGGGGGCGTTCCTTCCACTCACCGGCCATGGCGAGCGCTTCATCACGTTCGACCCGTGCGCGGCGTTCTTCGACGAGGTCATGAACCGCGTCGAGATCTGCCGGGACTGACATCACGCCGCAGGCGCTTGGCGTGGCGGGGGTTTCGGCTTAAGTCCGCCGCCATGACGATCTTCGACCCCTCTCTCATCGCGCGCGCTTACGGGTTTCTGGCCGCCCGGCCCAGGGCGGTGCTCGCCGGCGCCGCGCTCTACGCCGCGCCCTTCACGGTGCAGTCCTGGGCCACGGCCATGGCCGCATCCGGGGCGGGCTGGGCGCCGCCTCTGGTGATCGGCTTCGGCCTGCTCGCGTTCGCCGCGTTCGTCTGCGCGATCGCCGGCTGGGGCGCCGCGCTTCTGGGGGGGGGCGATGCAGGTCCGCGCTTCGGCAAGGACGCGCTGAGGCTTGGCTGGGTCGCGGTGCTGATCCTGATCCTGATCTTCACCGTGCTGGGCACGGCGCTGCTGGCGGTGGTGTTCATGCTCGCCGCGCTGGCGCTGATCAATGTCGACGCCAGCGTCGAGCCGCCGCAGGGCTTCGTCGACATCTTCGCGCTCTACGGTCCGGGAGAGACCGCCGTGGCGGTGGTCATCTCGGCGGTCTACGCCCTGTTCAGCGTCTGGTTCTTCTCCCGGCTCGCCCTGGCCTATCCGGCCACCGTGGCGGCGGGCCGGATCCGGGTGCTAAACGCCTGGCCGCTTTCGGGCCGGGGCCGGGCGGTGGAGATCGTGCTCACCGTTCTGGCTGCGACGCTGCCCGGCGCGGCGGCGCTCTGGGCGCTGAACGCCGGATTTGCGGCGGCCGCCGGCTTCTATCCCGCCGCCGCTCAGAGCGCGGTGACGGAGCAGGGCGTTCTGATGATGAACGCGGCGTTTTTCATGATGTCGGCCTTCGTCTACGGGATGTTCAAGATGGCGCTGGTCGGCGCGCCGCTCGCTGCGGCGCTGGTCGCGCTCTACGTTAAATATTCGAAAGACGACGCGAATTCCGCTTCGGCTCCGCAGACGGGCGGGGATTGATCGGCTAGACTGCAGGTTCCGATAATTCCGGGGGGCGATTACGGGACCGCCATGAGCAAGCCGAACTATCAATTCATCGACGCAACCTTCTGGTTTTTCAAGACCTTCGGTCGCCGGCCGCTGTCGGTATTGTGGATCGCGTTCTGGCAGGTCCTGCTTTATGCGGGCCTGTCGGCACTGGTCCTGTGGCTACTCTGGCCGTTCTTCGAATACCTGGTCGAACTGTCCATAGCCGGCGAAGAGCCGGAGCCTTCTGAAATGCTCGCCCGGATGGGCGGCGTGATGGCTGCTTACCTGTTGGCGATGCTAGGTTTTCTGGTTTCAGCCCTGATGATCCAGGCGGCCTGGCTGAGGCTGATGACGCGCGATGAACTCGCCGCCGTCATCCCCTTCCGCTTCGGTTCGGACGAGCTGCGCCTTCTCGGCGTGAACGTGCTTTTCATCGTGTTTAACGTCCTGGCCTGGACGGCGGTGACCGTGGTGTTCATCGTGCTCAACGGCGCCCTGTTCGCCGCTGCCGGAGAGGACGCCGGAGCAGGCGCAGTGGTGGGCGGTGCGCTGGGCAACACGCTGCTCGTCCTCGTGGTCGTGGTCGCCGCGATCATCCTGATGATCCGCTTCGCCGCCGCGCCTGCGATGAGCATCCGGGACAACCGCTTCCGCCTGTTTGAGAGCTTCACGGCGACCGGCGGAATCACCGGCGGCATGTTCCTGTCCTATCTCCTCCTGATCGTGCTGATCTTCGGCGTGTTCCTCCTCGTCTCGGCGGTTCAGCAGGTGGTCGGCCTCCTCATGGCGGCCGACCTCGTCGGTTCGCTTACGGCGCTGGAGAACGAGGAGGACCCGGCGGTCGTGTTCTCGATCCTCGCCGAGGCGTTCACCCAGCCGGGCGCGCTGATCGGCTTCGGGGTGATCATCCTGATCCAGGTGATCGCCCAGGTGCTGGTCGATGCGAGCTGGCACGGCGTGGGCGCTTACGCCGCGGTGCGTCACGCCGGCGATCTCGACGGGACGCAGGAGGCCGTGAGCGCGCCCGCGGGCTCGGTCGGCGGCGCGCCCTCGGAAGGCTGACCATGACCGATCCGATCCCCGCCCGCGCCCGCTTCAGCGCCGGCGCAGCGCTCGGCTACGCCTGGGTGATTTTTCGCAGCCGGCCAGCGAGCTTCTTCAGGCTCTGGATGCTGCACGCCCTGCTGTTCGCCGCCTACAATCTCGCGGTTTACGCGGTGATGGGCACGGCCGGGCTTCAGACCGGCGGATCTGAGGCCGACCAGTTCGCCGCGCTCATGCGGGCGAACGCCTACATCATGCTCGTCTCCCTGGGGGGCGTGATCGTGACGGTCTGGATCGAGGCCGCCTGGCTCGATCTGTTTCTGAACCGGCCGGTGAAGCTGCTTCCCGGATGGGGCGTGTATTTCAAGCTGCTGGCGGCGTTCCTGATCGTCTTCGCCGTTTTTCTGGGCGGTTATCTCGGGACGGTGTTCCTCGGGGTGATCGTGATCGCCGTCGCGGCCGGGCTGGGCGGCGCCGGACCGGCGATCGCGCTGGGCGCAGCCGTTCTCGCAGGCTTCATCGCCTTCCTCGTGCTCGTCCTGATGCGTTTCACCGCCCTGCCGGCGCTGGCGGCCGGACGCGACGAGGTGGCGCCGGGCCGCGCCTGGTCGCTGACGAGGGGCCGGATGGGAGCGCTTTTCCTGGCCTGGCTCGCCTACGGCGTCATCTACCTGATCGGTTTCGCGGTCATGTCGATCCTGCTGCTCGCGCTGCCGGTCAGCCCGCTCGAGGCGCTGGGCGCCGCCCTGGAGAGCCCTGCGGACCCGATGGCCCAGTACGAGATCTACGCCCGGCTCCTCACCCAGCCCGGCGCCGCCGTGGCGACCTTTTTCGGCCTGCTCGTCATGAATCTGGTCTTCGTGCCGATCATGGCGATCGCGCGGGGGATCGGCGTACGGCTCGCGCTCGAGGATGCGGAGGCGCAGGCGTGAGATCGGTGCTCTACGCGCCCTGGCGGGAGGGCTCGCGCGCCACGCCCGGATGGGCGGCGCTCGGCCTCACGCTTCTCGGGTTCGCGCTGTCGAACATCCCCGTCATCGCCGGTGCGGCGGTCTACGTGGCCGCGCAGATCGCCGGCGGCGCCAGCCCCGACGCGGCGCAGGCCGCGATGACGGAAAACACGCTGACGGTCCTTTTGCCGCTGATCGCGGTCCAGTTCGCGGTCTGGGGCGGGCTGACCCTTCTGTGGGTGAAGCTTTACGAGCGCCGCAGCCTCGCCTCGATCGGGCTTTCCCTGCGCGGCGCGCTGGGCGGTTACGCCTCGGGCCTTGTGTGGGGCGTGGGGCTGGTGATGGTGGTCGGCGCGGCCGCCGCGACGCTGTCCGCGCTCACCGGCGGCGCGTTGCTCGAAGAGGGCGGCGCCGGGACCCTCGCCGCGCCGGCGGGCGCGGCCGTGCTCGCCGTGCTGGCGGGGTGCAGCGTGTTTCTGATCCAGGGCGCGATGGAGGAGGTGATCTTCCGCGGCTGGCTGATGAGCACGCTGGCCGCGCGCTGGGGCCTCAGGGCGGCCGTCGTCGTCTCGAGCGTCTTCTTCATGATCTTCCACGCCCATGTCTTCGTCTCGGGGCTGTGGTTCGGGCTCGCCGCACTGACAGGGCTCGGGCTCACCGGGCTCGTCTTCGCGCTTTTGTGCGTGTTCACCCGCTCGCTGTGGGAGGCGCTCGCCGCCCACGGCGCGTTCAACTTCGCCGCGGTCGCCGCGCCGACGCTGGGCATGCTCGCCTCAGATCCGACTCTCACCGCGAAGGCCGCCTTCGCCGAGGTGTTCGGCCGCGCCACTGGCATGGCCGGCGTTCAGGCGGGAGCCGAAACATGGGGGCAGGCGTTGGCTGCAGGTGCGGTCTGTGCGGTGCTCGCCGCCATGATCGCCCGGCGCGCGAAGCGCGCCTGATCTGAAGCGGCAGGCGAGGTGACGCCATGGGCGCGACCGCGAGCGGTGCGGACGGCCGGGACGAGGGGCGCGAAGACGAACAATCGGTCGGCGACCCCGAGGAGGCCCGGCAGGCCGAACAGGCCGAACGCGAGTCCGAGCATGACGAGAACACGCTCGAAGGCCTGATGCAGTCTCTGTGCGAAGAGGCGGGAGAGGGCGGCGAGATCTGCGTGGACGACATCCTCGACCGGCTGGCGCACCGCTCCTACGGCCCGATCATCCTGATCCCCTCGCTGATCGCTATTTTCCCGGTGATCGGCGCGCTGCCGCTGGTCAGCTACACCATGGCGCTGCTGATCTTCCTGATCGCGATCCAGGCGGCGGTCTCCAAGCAGAAGCTGTGGCTGCCCGGACCGCTCAGGAAAGCGCATTTCAAGCGCGACCAGTTCAGAAAGGGCCTGGACAAGGCCCGCCCGGTCCTGCGTTTCGTGGACGGGTTCATCGCGCGGCGGCTCACCTTCGCCTTCAAGAAACCCTGGCCGATGGTGGTGATCTGGCTGTGCGCGGCGCTGGGCGCGCTGATGCTCGTCTACGCCTCGGTTCCCGGCGGGGTGATGGTGCCCGGCGTGGCGCTGGTGCTTTTGAGCCTGGGGCTCACCACCCATGACGGCCTCGTCGTCGCGCTCGGCGCCGCAGCCGGTCTCGCCGCGATCATCGGCAGCGGCTGGCTCGTAATGATGATGCTTTAGGCGCCTACCCCGCCAGCTTCGCCTGACGCGCCCGGTCGCGCTCCAGAAGCGGTTTGAGGTAGCGGCCGGTCCAGCTGGCCTCCACGTCCGCCACGTCCTCGGGCGTGCCGCAGGCGACGATTTCGCCGCCGCCCGACCCGCCTTCGGGCCCGAGATCGATGAGCCAGTCGGCGGTCTTGATGACGTCGAGATTGTGCTCGATCACCACCACCGTGTTGCCGGCGTCGACGAGCTCGTGGAGCACTTCGAGCAGCTTTCGGACATCCTCGAAATGAAGCCCCGTTGTGGGCTCGTCGAGGATGTAGAGCGTGCGGCCGGTCGAGCGGCGAGCGAGCTCTTTTGAAAGCTTCACGCGCTGGGCCTCGCCGCCGGAGAGCTGGGTGGCGGGCTGGCCGACCTTGACATAGCCCAGGCCCACGCGCTGCAGCGTCTCCATCTTCTCGCGCACGCTGGGCACGGCCTTGAAGAACTCGGCGGCCTCCTCGACGGTCATGTCCAGAACGTCGGCGATGGACTTGCCCTTGAAGGTGACTTCCAGCGTCTCGCGGTTGAAGCGCGCGCCGTGGCAGACGTCGCACTCGACGAACACGTCGGGCAGGAAGTGCATCTCGATCTTCACCACACCGTCGCCCTGGCAAGCCTCGCAGCGCCCGCCCTTCACGTTGAAGGAGAAGCGCCCCGGCTTGTAGCCGCGGGTCTGCGCCTCGGGCAGCTGGGCGAACCATTCGCGGATCGGGGTGAAGGCGCCGGTGTATGTCGCCGGGTTCGAGCGCGGGGTGCGCCCGATCGGGGACTGGTCGATGTCGATGATCTTGTCGAGCTGTTCGAGCCCTTCGACCGTGTCGTGCTCGGCGGGCACCGAGCTCGCGCCCGACAGCCGGCGCGCGGCGGCCTTGTAGAGGGTCTCGATGGTGAGCGTCGACTTGCCGCCGCCCGACACCCCGGTCACGCAGGTCATCACGCCCAGCGGGAAGGCCGCGTCGACGTTCTGCAGATTGTTGCCCTTCGCGCCCTTCACCGTGACCGCGCGCTTGAGATCGACCGCGCGGCGGCGCTCGGGCAGGGGCACCATGCGCTTGCCAGACAGGTACTGGCCGGTCAGCGATTTCGAATTGGCGGCGACTTCTTCAGGCTTGCCCTCGGCGATGATCTCGCCGCCGTGCACGCCGGCCGCCGGGCCGAGATCGACCACGTAGTCGGCGGTCTCGATGGCTTCCTCGTCGTGCTCGACGACGATGACGGTGTTGCCGAGATCGCGCAGGCCGCGCAGGGAATCCAGAAGCCGCGTATTGTCGCGCTGGTGAAGCCCGATGGAGGGCTCGTCGAGCACGTAGAGCACGCCGGTCAGGCCCGACCCGATCTGGCTGGCCAGGCGGATGCGCTGGCTTTCCCCGCCCGACAGCGTGCCCGAGGCGCGGCTGAGCGAGAGATAGTCGAGCCCGACATCGACGAGGAATTTCAGCCGGTCGCGGATCTCCTTGAGGATCCGCCGCGCGATCTCCTGATCCTTGGGCGAGAGGGTGGATTCGACAGTGTCGAACCAGTCGCGCGCCGCCTTGATCGACCGCTCGCCGGCTTCGGAAATGTCGCAGCCTGCGACCTTCACCGCCAGCGCCTCGGGCTTGAGCCGCTTGCCGCCGCAGGTTTCGCAGGGCTGGGAGGACTGGAAGCGCTGCAGATCCTCGCGCACCCAGCTCGAATCCGTCTCCCGCCAGCGCCGTTCGAGATTGGGGATCACCCCCTCGAAGCTCTTGGTGGTGGAGAACTGCCGAAGCCCGTCCTCGTAGGTGAACTTGATCTTGTCCTTCGTGCCTTCGAGCACGGTGCGGCGGAATTTCTCCGGCAGGTCGCGCCAGGGCTCGAACATCGAAGCCTTGTAGTGGTCCGCCAGCGCCTGAAGCGTCTGCTGGTAGAGCTTCGAGGTCGCCCGGCTCCACGGCGCGATCGCTCCGTCATAGAGCGACTTGTCGCGGTCGGGCACGACCAGGTGCTCGTCGAATTTCAGGTTCGCGCCGAGCCCGTCGCAGGACGGGCAGGCGCCGAACGGGTTGTTGAACGAGAACAGGCGCGGCTCGATCTCCTCGATCGTGAACCCGCTGACCGGGCAGGCGAATTTTTCGGAGAAGACGATCCGGTCGCTCTTCTCGTACGAACCGTGATCTGAGGCGAATTCCGCCACTGCAATCCCGTCGGCGAGCCGCAGCGCGGTCTCAAGGGAGTCGGCGAGGCGCTGTTCGAGGCCGTCCTTGACGACCACCCGGTCCACGACGACGTCGATGTCGTGCTTGTATTTCTTGTCGAGCTCGGGGGCGTCCTCGATCTCATAGAAGGCGCCGTTGACCTTCACGCGCTGGAAGCCCTGCTTCTGAAGCTCGGCGAACTCCTTGCGGTACTCGCCCTTGCGGCCGCGGACGATGGGCGCGAGCAGGTAGAGCCGGGCGCCGTCCTCGAGCCCCATCAGCCGGTCGACCATCTGGCTGACCGTCTGCGCGCTGATCGGCTCGCCGGTGGCCGGGGAGTAGGGCACGCCCACCCGCGCCCACAGAAGGCGCATATAGTCGTAGATCTCGGTGACCGTGCCGACGGTGGAGCGCGGGTTCTTCGAGGTGGTCTTCTGCTCGATGGAGATCGCCGGGCTGAGTCCCTCGATGGAATCCACGTCCGGCTTGCTCATCAGCTCCAGGAACTGACGCGCATAGGCCGACAGGCTCTCCACATAGCGGCGCTGGCCCTCGGCGTAGATCGTGTCGAAGGCCAGCGAACTCTTGCCCGAACCCGACAGCCCGGTGAACACGATGAGCTGATCGCGCGGCAGATCCATGCTGACGCCCTTGAGATTATGCTCGCGCGCGCCGCGCACGGAGATCGATTTGAGCGGCTCGGCCATGAAGAAATCCGTATCTGAAGGTATCGGGTCTTAACTAGTCGCGCGCGGGTTCGTTCGCCACCACGAAGCTGTGGAGCACCGCCGCGGCCCCGTTGCCAGCGGGGGCGGGCTGGTGTTCGTTAACGAGCGACTCGCGCGCGTTGACGCGCGGAACAGAATGTGAACAAATATCGCGGACGCGACAAGCGCCGAATGAACGGCGAGGGAGTGACGGACATGGCGGGCAGTCTCAACAAGGTGATGCTGATCGGAAATCTGGGCGCGGACCCCGAAGTGCGCCGGCTCAATTCTGGCGACCCGGTCGTCAATCTGCGCATCGCGACCTCGGAGACCTGGCGCGACAAGTCCACCGGCGAGCGCCGCGAGAAGACCGAGTGGCACAATGTCTCCATCTTCAACGAGAACCTCGCCAAGGTCGCGGAGAACTATCTGAAGAAGGGCTCGAAGGTCTTCATCGAGGGCCAGCTTCAGACCCGCAAATGGCAGGATCGCGACGGCAATGACCGTTACACCACCGAGATCGTCCTGCAGAAATACCGCGGCGAGCTGACCATGCTCGACGGTAAGAACGACGGCGGCGGTGGCGGCCGGTCCTACGACGACGACCGCGGCGGCTCGTCCTATGGCGGCGGAGGCTCCGGCGGCGGCCGCTCGAACGATCGCCCGCGCGAGGACTTTTCGTCCGATACGCTGGACGACGACATCCCGTTCTGAGACCAGGGCGAGAGAACGAAGGACGGCGCCCTCGCGGCGCCGTTCTTCGTTTGGACAAACCGGCGCGAGGACCGAAGGAGCGTTCGTTGATCAGGATCGTCTTCGCCGCGCTCGCCGCGCTTTGTCTCGGAGCGACCGCTTCCGCAGAAGCCGGGCCCGGTTCCGGGGCGCTCGATCCGGTCCTCGCCGCAGAGGGCGCGACCGGCGCGATCCTCGTGCGGCGGCTGTCGGACGGGGCGGAGTGGACCGGAGGCGGCGCGAGGGTGGAGCGGCGCATGCTGCCCGCCTCCACGTTCAAGATCGCGAACTCGCTGATCATTCTCGAAACCGGGGCGATCGCCGATACTGACACCGACCTCCTCGTCTGGGACGGGGTCGAGCGCTCGGCGGGCTGGGACGCAGACCAGACGCTGCGCACCGCGTTCCGCCGCTCGGCCGTGTGGGCCTACCAGCACTGGGCGCGCGAGGTCGGCCATGAACGCATGGGCGAGCTGTTGGCGAGGCTGGACTACGGAAACGCCGAGATTGGCGGGCTGGAACAGGTCGATCTGTTCTGGCTCGAGGGCCCTCTGCAAATATCAGCGCGCGAGCAGGTCGATTTTCTTCAGCGCCTGCACGCCCGCGCCCTGCCGCTGAGCGCGGAGAGCCAGGACGCCGTCATCGACATCATGCGTCATCGCACCGGCGATGGCTGGACGCTCTTCGCCAAGACCGGCTGGGCGATCCGCACCGAGCCCAATCATGGCTGGTATGCCGGCTGGCTCGAGGCCGGTGAAGGCGAGTCCGCCGAAACCTGGTTGTTCGCAGTGAACGTCGATCTCGACTGGAAAACCGGCGAGGGCGCTTTGCGCGAGCGCCTTGCGCACGCTGCGCTGGTCGAGGCCGGTGCGCCCGCGAGCGTGCATCCGGGCACGCCCTGATCGACGTAAAGCGAGCTTGACCCTCGGCCGCCGCGCACGTAAAGTCTGCTTGTCTTTCGATGAGCGACGGGAGGGCGCTTTGAAACGGATCGAGCATTCAGCTGTGCGCGGCGCGACGGCCGCGATCGCCGCCTTCGTGTCGATGATCGCGATCGCAGCCGTTTCAGCCCCGCGCGACAGCGTGATCGAGGCGGCCGGTCCTGCGCTCGGCGGGCTCATCGCGCTCTTCCTGCCCGGCGTGATGGCGGTGATCGCCGTCCTGCTCAGCCGGCTCGCAGAGCGGCGCATGCCTGCGCCCGAACTCAGCGGCTTCCTTGTGATGCTGGTCCTCGCCGCGGTGACGGGCGCGACCCTGACCGCTTTGAACGACCTGTTCGCGCGGGTCGGCGCTTTCGGATTCGCCGTTCCCGAGCGGCTGGGCGCGGCGGAGATCGCGGGCTTCGCGCTCGCCGCGATCGCGCTTCTCATCGGGCTTGTGACCGGCGGGCAGGCGATCCAGCCGAAGTCCGAGCTTTCCGGTCATGACCGGCGGCAATTCGTCTGGGCGGCGCCGGTGTTGATCGCCGAAGGCGCGGCGCTCGCCGCGCTCACGCTCGCCCGGCTGGTCGACTGGACCGCGCCGGGGACTGTTCACGCCGTCCTTGCGGGCGTCTTCATCGCGGGGCTGGTCGCTGCGGCGGTGTTCACGGCGGCGAGCTGGCGCACCTACGACGAGGCCGAGCGTGCGTTCAGCCTCAGGCACGGCACGCTGAGTGCGGTTATCGTGTTTTTCCTGGCGCTGGCCTGGGCGTTCGCGGAGACGGCGATCGGCGCTCCGCAGCTGGACGCCTACACCGCATTGCTGGTCCTGCTTGCGGTCTCGATCCTGGCGCTGTTCGCCTTCCCGGCCGAGCTCGCCGCGCTCTGGGCCGAGCCTGAAGAGGCCGAGCAGGCCTAGGGCCTGAACACCTGCACCGCCGCGCTGGTGCGGTTTCCGCCCGCGGCTTCCGCGCCGGCGATCGTGTAGATCGCATCGTCTCGGGCGACCGCGCCGAGACCATGGCGGGGCGAGGGCATGTCGCCCAGCTCCTCCCACCGGTCGGTCGCGGCGTCGTAGGCGCGGACCTGGCGGTAGACCCCGCCGCCGGAATTGTCGAACCACTCCCCGCCGAACACGTAGAGCCGGTCGCCGAGCACTGCGGCGGCCAGTCCGCCCGCGCCGCGCGGGCCTTCGACCGGGTCGGGCAGGGGCGCGCGCGCCTCCCAGCGGTCTTCCGCCGGATCGTAGACCTCGTGGTTGGCGACATTGCCGCCGGTGACGGTCCGGCCGCCCACAACGTGCAGCCGGCCCCCCAGCACTGCGCCCGCAGCAGAATTGCGCGCGGTCGGCGCCGGGGCGGCGGTGGTCCAGACGCCTGCCGCCGTGTCCAGCACCACGTGGGCGTTGGTGTCGGCATGGTCGGGCCAGTTCCGGTTCGACAGTCCGGCCGGCCGCCGTCCGGTCACGACATGGATGCGCCCGTTTATGCTGGCGGCGACGGTTTCCGCATAGGGGGTGGGCAGGTCCGGCCCGGCGCTCCACCGGTCCCGGCTTTCGTCATAGATGCGCACCGCGTCGGTCATCGACCAGGCGCCCCCGTTCGCCGCGGTGAACCCGCCTATGGCGTAAAGATACCCCTCCGCCGCGGCGAGATTGGGATGATGGGTCGGCACTGGCAGTCGCGCGCGCCGGCGCCATTCGGTAGCCCCAGGGGTCAGCGCGAACACCTGATCGGTGATCCCGATCGATCCCGTGCCCGCGTCGGGCGTCAGCCCGCCTGCGACATAGATCGTCTGCCCCAGCAAGGCGGGATAGATTTCCTGCACCCGGGTCGGCAGATCCGGCGCGCTGGTCCATCCCGGCGCGAGCGCCTGCTCGGCGTAGTCCTGCCCGCGCGCGCAGGCGGCCAGCGCCAGGCTCGCGCCCGCCCCTGTCAGCGCGGCGCGCCTGGTAAAGCCGTTCATCTTCGCCCCGCCGCTCATGGTCAGTCCGCCGCTTCGATCACGCCGCACAGCACGCGCGCGCCCGCGCCGCCGATGGGCTGGCTGATCATGTCGTCGGGATTGGCGTGCATGACGAAGGCGGACCCGTCCGCGTCCAGAAGCGCGGGCGCGCCGGTCTGCCCGCCGATGGAGACGTTTTCGGTATAGGCCTGGGCGCGCAGCGCGCCGTCGGAATGGACCCAGAGATTGGGCAGGTCGGCGTTGTCGGGACCTTCAGGGTTCAGATAGCCGTGCGCGCTGCCGTCGACATTGATGTGCCCGCCCGAGCTGGTGAAGTCCTCGTTCGAACAATCGCCGATCTTGTGAAGATGCGCGCCGTGCCACTGTCCGCTCGACAGGCCGGGCACGTCGGCTTCGATGGTGAGCACCACGCCTTCGGGGCCCTGGACGAAGCGAACCGTGCCGACTTCGTCGCGGTCGCGATTGATCAGCGTGGCGGTGGCCTCGGCCGCGCCGGAGACCGCCTCGCCCGCCTCGCCGGTGTCCGCGCCGTGATCCATGTCCTGCATGGTCTCGGGCTGGGCGTCCGCCTCCTGGGTTGCGCTCTCCGCGCAGGCGGGCAGGGCGATGACTGCGCCGAGAACGGCGGCGGTGGAAAGAAGGGCGAGGCGGTTCATGAGCATGTCTCCCTGCGAGCTTTCGGGGGGAAGGGTATCACGCCGCAACGCGTTGACGAGGGCGAGGTTCGTTCCGCGCGTCTGTCCACACGCCGGCAGCCCCCGCCGTTTGCCGCCCGCCCGCCCGCTTGCTACACCGCTATGACAGACGCGCGCGCCTGATTCCGGGCGCGCCGGGCCTTCCATTCTTCGCGCCGAGACCGGGTCAAAACCCGGCGCGCGCCAGCGACGGACGAGACGGATTTGAGCGATCTTCCCCCCGAAGACCCGATGAACGAAGGCGGCCCGCGCGGCGGCGACACCGGTTCGCTGATCGCCATCGAAGACGAGATGAAGCGCAGCTATCTCGATTACGCGATGAGCGTGATCGTCAGCCGCGCCATCCCCGACGCCCGCGACGGGCTGAAGCCGGTGCACCGCCGCATTCTCTGGGCCATGCACGAGGGCGGATACACCAAGGACAAGCCCTACAAGAAGTCCGCCAACGTGGTCGGCGACGTGATGGGCCGCTACCACCCCCATGGCGACAGCGCGATCTACGACGCGCTCGCGCGCATGGCGCAGCCTTTCTCCATGGGGCTTAAGCTTCTGGACGGTCAGGGCAATTTCGGCTCGATGGACGGCGACCCGCCCGCGGCCATGCGCTACACAGAGATCCGGATGGATCATCCGGCCGAAGCGCTTCTGGCCGACATCGACAAGGAAACGGTCGACTTCGTCGACAACTACGACGGCTCCAAGCGAGAGCCGACCGTGCTGCCGGCGCGCTATCCGAACCTCTTGGTCAACGGCGCGGGCGGCATCGCGGTGGGCATGGCGACCAACATCCCGCCCCATAACCTCAACGAGATCGTCGACGCGACGCTGGCGATCCTGGACAATCCCGACATCACCGACGGCGAGCTTCTGGAGTTCGTGCCCGCGCCGGACTTCCCGACGGGCGGCGAGATCCTGGGCCGGTCGGGCGCGCGCAAGGCGCTGATGGAAGGCCGGGGCTCGGTGATCCTGCGCGGCAAGTGCTCGATCGAGCAGGTGCGCTCGGGCCGTGAGGCGATCATCGTTCACGAGATCCCCTATCAGGTGAACAAGGCCGTCATGGTCGAGAAGATCGCCGAGCTGGTCCGCGACAAGCGCGTCGAGGGCGTGGCCGATCTGCGCGACGAGTCCGACCGCTCCGGCGTGCGGGTGGTGGTCGAGCTCAAGAAGGACGCCAACGCCGACGTCATCCTGAACCAGCTCTACCGCTGGAGCCCGCTTCAGACCTCGTTCGGGGTGAACATGCTCGCCCTGATCGGCGGCCGGCCGCAGCAGGCGGGGCTGAGGACCTTCCTCGAGACCTTCATCGGGTTCCGCAAGCAGGTCGTCGTCCGCCGCACCAAGTTCGACCTCAAGAAAGCGCGCGACCGTGCGCACGTCTTGATCGGCCTCGGGGTCGCAGTCGCCAATATCGACGAGGTCATCCGCCTGATCCGCAGCGCGCCCGATCCGCAGACCGCCCGCGAGCAGTTGCGCGACCGCGCCTGGCCGGCCAAGGACATCACCGCGCTGGTCGAGCTGGTGGCCGATCCGCGTTCGAAGATCGTCGACGGCACCATCAAGCTCACCGAGGAGCAGGCCAAGGCGATCCTTGATCTGCGCCTGCACCGACTGACCGCGCTCGGCCGCGACGAGATCGGCGACGAAGCGAAAAAGCTCGCCGAGCAGATCGCCGACCTTCTGGACATCCTCAAGAGCCCGCACCGCATCCGCGAGATCATTCGCGGCGAGCTCGAGGAATCCAAGGCCAAGTTCGGCGTCGAACGCCGCTCGACCATCATCGAGGGCGATCTGGAGATCGAGGACGAAGACCTCATCCCGCGCGACGACATGGTCGTCACCCTCACCCATGGCGGCTACGTGAAGCGCACCCCGCTATCGACCTACCGGGCGCAGCATCGCGGCGGCCGGGGCCGGGCGGGCATGGCGATGAAGGACGAGGATTTCGTCGCCACCCTGTTCGTGGCCTCCACCCACGCCCCGCTTCTGTTCTTCAGCTCCGACGGCATGGTCTACAAGACCAAGACCTGGCGTCTGCCCGTCGGCGCGCCCAACAGCCGCGGCAAGTTCCTGACCAACCTCCTGCCGAGCCTCAACGAAGGCGCCTGGATCACTTCGGTGATGGCGCTGCCCGAGGACGAGGAGAGCTGGGACCAGTACGACGTGATGTTCGCCACCGCGGCGGGCACGGTGCGGCGAAACTCGCTGTCGGACTTCGTTCAGGTCAACCGCAACGGCAAGATCGCGATGAAGCTCGACGAGGAGACCGGCCGGATCCTCGACGTGCGCCTGTGCCGGCCTGATCAGGACGTGCTGCTGGTCACCGCCAACGGCAAGGCGATCCGCTTCCCCGTCACCGACGTGCGCGTGTTCGCCAGCCGCAACTCCACCGGCGTGCGCGGCATCCGCATGGAGGACGGCGACCGGCTGATCTCGATGGCGATCCTGAACGCGCTGGAGGTCAGCCGCGCGGAGGTGCGCGCCTATCTCAAGCAGCGCCGCGCCGAGCTCAGAAGCGACGCCGAGGACGAGCTCGAAACCGCAGAGGACGAGATCGAGACCGGCGAGGACGGCGAAGAGGAAGTCACCCTCTCCAACGTCCGCTACATGGAGATGAAGGCGAACGAGGAGCTGTTGCTGACCGTCGCCGAATCCGGGCTCGGCAAGCGGGTGATCTCGTATGAGTATTTCCGTCAGGGCCGGGGCGGTCAGGGCGTGTGGACCAAGGACAAGCGCTTCCCCGAACCGCTTTCGGCCTGCTTTGCGGTCGGCGAGGGCGACACGGTCATGGCCGTCACCGACGGCGGCCAGCTCATCCGCTTCCCCGTCGACACGGTGCGTATCGCCGCGCGCGCGACCAAGGGCGTGCGCCTGATCCGCCTGAGCGAGGGCGAGAAGGTCGTCTCCGTCGTCCGCGTCGCTGAAAGCGACGACGGCGAGGGCGGCGATCCTGAGGACGCGCCCGAAGACGCTCCGGCGGCGCCGAAGGGGCCCGAAGGGGAAGGCTGATGAAAAAGCGCGTCGCGCTCTATCCGGGAACGTTCGATCCCATCACCAACGGCCATCTCGACATCATCGGCCGGGCGGTGAAGCTCTATGACAAGCTGGTGATCGGCGTGGCGCTGAACAGCGCCAAGGGGCCGCTCTTCAGCTTCGAGGAGCGGGTGGAGATGGCGCGCGAGCTCGCCGAGTCCGTCGCCGACGGCACCGAGATCGAGGTGCGGCCCTTCGAGGGCCTGCTCATGCACTTCGCCGAGGAGGTGGGCGCGAACTCGATCATCCGGGGCCTGCGCGCGGTCTCCGACTTCGAATACGAGTTCCAGATGGTGGGCATGAACCAGCGCCTCAATCCGGACATCGAAACCGTGTTTCTGATGGCCGATCCCCGCCATCAGGCGATCGCCTCGCGCCTGGTCAAGGAGATCGCCAAGCTCGGCGGGCGGATCGATCCGTTCGTCCCGCCTCTGGTCAAGGACCGTCTTCTGGAGAAGTTCGCATGATCCGTCCTGTCGCGACCGGCCTTCTGGCCTGCACGAGCGCGCTCGCGCTTTCCGTTTCCGCCTGCGCCGAAAGCGAGACCAGCGAGACCGAAGCGATCGACGCCGCTGCAGCGGCCGCTGCGGCTGCTGCTGAAGCTGAAGCCGCCGTCCAGGACGCCGAACCGGCCGTCGAGGAAGGCCCTGCGCCGGGAGCGGACGCGATCGCGGCCGCGCCAGACAGCGCCTGGCGGACGGTCGATCCGGAAAATCTTCTGCGGATCACCACCACCCAAGGCGTGGTCTGGGTGGAGCTCGCCGACGCGTTCGCGCCGACCCACACCGCCCGCATGCGCGAGCTCGCGCGCATGGACTGGTACGACTTCAAGGTCTGGCACCGCGTGCTCGACGATTTCATGGCCCAGGGCGGCGGCGCGCTGGACAATCCGTCCGTGCAGCCCCCGACCCAGCCGATCGCGGCCGAGTTCACGATGCGGCGCAGCCCCGACGCGCTCGCGATCAGCGAACTCCAGGACCGGCCGGTCAATCCGCGCGCCCGCATGGGCATGGCGAAGGCGGGCTTCTGGAACGGCTTTCCGGCGATGACCCAGCCGGCCGCAGCAGCCGGGATCATGGGCGACGGCCGGGTGGAATCCTGGCTCGTGCACTGTGACGGCGCGGCCGCGATGGCCCGCACCGCCGATCCCAATTCCGCGAACGCGCAATTCTACATCGTCCGCGGCGAGGCCGAGCACCTGAACACCCAGTACACCGTCTGGGGCAAGGTCCGCGACGGGCTCGACGTGGTCTATGCGCTGGAAGAAGGCACGCTGGGCGAGGACGGCGGCTTCCGCCCCGACTTCATCGAGGACATCTCGGTGGCCAGCGACCTGCCCGCCGGCGAGCAGGTCACCGTTCAGGTGATGGACACCGACTCCGCCGCCTTCGCCGCCTATCTCGACGCGCTGCGCGGCGAGGACGGCGCGCTGCCCGATCTGTGCGAGATCACCGTGCCCTCGCGCGTCACCGAATAAGCAGAAAATTACTGGAGAGCCCGATGGCCGAGACCCTCATCCTGACCCTCGACGGCGGCGACGTCACGATCAAGCTGCGCCCCGACCTGGCGCCCAAGCACGTCGCGCGCATCGCCGAACTGGCCGGGGAGGGGTTCTATGACGGGCTGACCTTCCACCGCGTGATCGACGGCTTCGTCGCCCAGGGCGGCTGCCCGGAGGGGCGAGGCACCGGCGGCACCGGCAAGAAGATCCCCGCCGAGTTCAACGACGCGCCCCACGAACGCGGCGCCTGCTCGATGGCCCGCACGATGGATCCCGACAGCGCGGACTGCCAGTTCTTCATCTGCCTGGATGCGGTGCCCTATCTCGACGGCCAGTACACCGTCTGGGGCGAGGTGATCGACGGCATCGAACATGTCGACGCCCTGCCCAAGGGCGAGCCCCCGCGCAATCCGGGCAAGATCCACAAGGCGGTGGTGCAGTAGGGCTTACCCCTTCGCCGGCGCCGGTTGCGGGCGGGTGAAGAGGAGCTTTGCTTCGCTCGAGCCTTCGGCGTCGAAGCGATAGCCGGCGCGGTCGAAGTCTTTCAGCCGCGCCGGATCCTCGATGCGTTCGTCGATGATCCAGCGGGCCAGCATCCCGCGCGCTTTCTTGGCGTAGACCATGAGCGCGCGCAGCTGGCCGTCCTTCTCTTCCTTGAAGTCGACCTCGATCACCGGGACGCCGAGCGACTTCAGCCGGGCGGCCTTGGAATATTCGTTCGAGGCGAGGTTCACCACCGTGTCGGAGGCGTGGCCTTCGAGATCGGAGCGGAGCTGGCCGGCGATGTCGTCGCCCCAGAATTCGTAGAGATTGCCACCCTTCTTCGTCGACAGCCGCGTGCCCATTTCGAGCCGGTAGGGCTGGATCGCGTCGAGCGGGCGCAGCACGCCGTAAAGCCCTGAAAGGATGCGCAGGCGCTGCTGGGCCCATTGCAGGTCCTCCGCGCTCATCGAAGGCGCATCCAGGCCGCGATAGACCTCGCCGTCGAAGGCGAGGGCGGCGGGCCGGCCCTCGGTGCTTTCGGGATCGAACGCCTTGAATCGCTCGCGATTGAGCTCGGCGAGGTCGTCAGACAGCTTCATCAGCGATTTGAGCTTGGGCGCGCTCAGTGTCGCCGTAGTCTTCGACAGCTCCTTGGTGCGCGCGATCAGCGCGGGCCGGGTCATGGTCGGCGCGTGTCCGCGCTCAGAAAAATCCAGCTGCTTGGCCGGGGAGAGGAGAATCAGCATGGGTCGCCCTCCGGTTCGTGTCGCATCGAGATAAGCGCGGCGGGGCCGAAGGGCAAACCGTACCGGCGCGTGCGGGCGCGAGCGCGAAAAGATGAAATAAAGATATCCCGCTGAATGCGTGCTTGCATGAAAAGCATTTTCGGGTATTGTAGAGAAGCTATCGCTATTTCTATCGTGCTTCTGTTTTCCGTTATCCGGCTTCCAGTTGTCGATCAGACTGAGACAGCCGGGCCGCCGCATCCTGCGGGCGGCGACATCACAGGAGACACGGATATGGCCACCGGCACCGTGAAATGGTTCAACCCCACCAAAGGCTTCGGTTTCATCGAGCCTGAAGAGGGCGGCAAGGACGTGTTCGTTCACATCAGCGCGGTTCAGGCCGCCGGCCTGCACGGCCTCGATGACGGACAGAAGGTCAATTACGAGGTCGAATCCGGCCGCGACGGGCGTCAGTCCGCGACCAATCTGACCACGGCGTAATTAGCTGGTTGCGGAGGCGGCGTCCGCGCCGCCTCCGCATTCCGCTTCGGGGCGGGCTTTATTCATCCGGCCGCCTCCGGCCGTCAGGAGCCGACGATCTTGCAGACCAAATCATCCGTTTTCAAACCCACGAAACCTGAATCGCGCGCCGCCGAGACCGACCGGACGGCCAAGGCGATCATCGACGCCGAAGACGAGGCCCGCCGCGCCAAGACCGCCCGGCTGAGAGCCGCACGCCTGGCCCAGGAGGCCGAGGAGCGCGCCGCCGCGCCCGCGCCGGCCAAGGCGAAGAAAAAGGCGCCCGCCCGCAAACGCGCGGCGAAGACCTGACCTCACTCGGTCGGGGCGTTTTCCGACAACAGATCCGGCGCAGCCTCCTCGGCGCGCTCTTCCTCCACACGCCGCCTGATGGTTTCGTCAGGCCGGGTGTCGGCCGGCTCGCCTTTGGCGGCGGGCGGTGACGCCTTTTGCGTGGCGGGCCTGGTCGCGGCCTGCGCCGCGCTCGCTGCGCCCTGCGGCGGGGGCTGATCGAAGCGCAGCCGGTAGATCGGCTCGGGCAGGGTGAACCCGCCCGCTTCCAGAGCGGTCTTCACCGCGGCCAGGGCCGCCGACCGGCTTTTGAGAAAATCGGCCTGGTTCTGGTCGATCCAGCCTGAGAAATTCAGATCCAGCGTCGAAGCCCCGGCCTTCTCGATATGGCCCGCCGGGGCGGGATCGTCGCGTACGAAATCCAGCCCGTTCAGCGTTCTGAGTCCGAGCCGCACGGCCGCTTCGGCGTCGTCGGCGGCGTCCACGCCCAGCAGGAAATCGAAGCGCCGCTCGGCGTTGCGGGTGTAGTTCAGGATCACCGCCTTGAAGACCGCCGCGTTGGGGATGCGCAGATGATTGCCGTCGAGCGTCATCAGAACCGTCGCCCGCGAGGTCAGCCGGATCACCCGGCCTTCCTGCCCGTCGATGACCACGTGGTCGTTCGGCCTGAAGGGCTGACGCACGCTCAGCATGATCGAGGCGACATAGTTCTCGATCGTGTCCTTGACCGCAAAACCGAGCGCCAGTCCCGCCACGCCGGCTGCGCCCAGAAGCGCGCCCAGCACCGCGGTCGCGTCCAGAAGCGTCAAGGCGGCGACAAGTCCGAAGACGACCGCGGCGATCTTCACGGATGCGGCGACCAGCTCGGCGACGAATAGGTTCGGCGTGACGCGCCGCCAGAGCCCGCGCCGACCGGCGACGAACCAGCCGAGCCCCGCCACGAGGACGAAGACCAGCACCGCCAGCCCGACGAGCGGCAGGGCGCGGGCGGCCTCCCTGATGCGCTTCACCGTGTCGTCGAGCGCGGGATCGACCCTGCCGGCGACCGACACGTCGCGCTCAATGCTGTTCTCGACCGTCGCCACACCCTCGACCCGGCTCGCGAGGGTCTCGGCGCGCCGGGCGGCGTCTGCGGTGGCCGTCGCGCCGGTCAGGGTGACGACCCCTGCGTCGACTTCGGCGCGCACGCCTGACAGCGCGTCGATCTCGGAAAAGATGTCGGAGATGCGCCGGGCGATCGCCGCGTCCTCGTCCGCCGAACCGGCCGCTGCGATCGGCGGGCCGGGATCGGGTTCGGGCTCTGGCTCCTGGCTGAAGCCGGGCGCGGCGAACAGGAGAAAGGCGGTGAACAGGTGCAGAATGAAGCGCAGCATGAGCCGATAACGGCTCGACCCGGCGAAGGGTTGTCCGCTGAGGGCCGCTCCGGGCTCAGCCGCCGCCGATCAGGACGCGCGGGTTCATGATTCCCTTTGGATCGAGCGCGGCCTTGATCGCGGTCATCAGCTCGACCTCGACTGGCTTGCGGGCGCGCAGTTCGGCCTGCTTCAGGACGCCCACGCCGTGCTCGGCGCTGATCGAGCCGTGATGGCGGTCGACGAGATCGTAGATCCTGCTTGTCAGCGGTTTCACCGCGTCCAGGAAGTCCTCGTCTGCGCCGGGCTCACGGCGGGCGATGTTGAAGTGTACGTTGCCGTCTCCGACATGGCCGAAGGCGATGACCAGCACGTCCTCGCGCGCGCCCTCCGCTAGTGCGATCGCCTCGTCCATGAACGCGCCCATGGCCGAGACCGGGACCGAGACGTCGTGCTTGGCCGCCTTGCCGTGCGCTTTCTCGGCTTCGGGAATGGCTTCGCGCAGCGCCCAGAATTCCTTCGCCTGAGCTTCGGACTGGGCCAGAGCGGCGTCGGTCAGAAGGCCTTTCTCAAACCCGGCTTCGAGGGCTGTCTGCATCATCGCTTCGGCGCGGCCGGCTTCAGGGCTGGTCAGTTCGATCAGCACGGTCCAGCCCGGCGCGCCGTCGAGCGGCGGCCGCGCGCCGGGGACGTGGGCGTAGACGAGATCGAGGCCGGCTTTGGGCATCAGCTCGAAGGCTGCGACCTGTCCGCCGGTGGCGTCCTTCATGTGCCCCAGCAGGTCCACTGCCGCGCTGGGGCTCTCCACGGCGGCGACGGCCACCGCGGTCGAGGCGGGCCGGGGGAAGAGCTTCAGCGTCGCCCCGGTGACCACGCCCAGCGTGCCCTCCGCGCCGATGAACAGCTGTTTGAGGTCGTAGCCGGTGTTGTCCTTCCTCAGCCCCGCGAGATCGTTGATCACGCGCCCGCCCGGCAGCACGGCTTCGAGCCCCAGAACCAGCTCGCGCATCATGCCGTAGCGCAGGACGTGCACCCCGCCGGCGTTCGTGGAGATCAGCCCGCCGATCATCGCCGAGCCCTGAGAGCCCAGCGACAGCGGGAAAAGCTTGCCTGCGTCCGCGGCGGCGTTCTGAACGGTCTCGAGGATCGCGCCGGCTTCGCAGGTCAGGGACTCGTTGGCGGTGTCCACCGACAGAATACGGTTCATCCGCTTCAGGGAGATCAGCACCTCGCCCTGCGGCGTCGATCCGCCGACAAGCCCGGTGTTGCCGCCCTGGGGCAGGACGGAGATCCCGTGCTCCTGACAGACGGTCAGGATTTCGGCGACCTCCTCGGTGCTCGACGGCTTCAGAAGCAGCGGGCTCTCACCGCGATACCGGCCGCGCCAGTCGGCGACCAGCGGCGCGAGTTCCCCCGGATCGGCGGAGATCGCAGCGGCGGGCAGGGCGGCGGAGAACAGCGAGGAAAGGTCGGAAGCCATAGCCGCCATCATGGACGGCGCGACCGGCGCCGAACAAGAGGGCTAGAGCGGCGCCTTTTTCAGGACCGCCTGAAACCTCAGCGACGGCGCCCGGTCGGCGCGGCCTTCGAAGGCGTACTCGTCGCCGGTCTTGCGCCCTGTGAGGGTGAGGGTGAAATCCTCCACCTCGCCGAACACGCTCATCCGGTCCCTGTCGTGCTGACGCACGCGAAGCGAGACGGAGATCTTGCCGTCCTCGCCGGTGATCTTTCCGACGTAATACATGGCGGTGTCCCCGCCATAGACCTGGTCGCCGTCGACATAGATCACCCCCGCCGCGTCATCGAGCGGCGTTCTGAAGCGGGCGATGTACAGGCCGGTGTCCATGAGCATTCCGTATATCTGAGGTGTGCACGCTGATGCTACCAGAGCGCGAGTTAATCTTTCCTCGCCGAAGCGCGGCGAAGCCGGTCGTTGATCGCCTCGCCGAGCCCGTAATCGGGGATCGGCGCGACGGCTATGCAGGGCGCGGCACCGTCAAGGGCGCGCAGACCAGAGAACAGATTCGCAGCCGCTTCGGCCAGATCCCCCCTGGGTGAGAGGTTCATGACCCTGACAGCGTTAACAGAACGTTGTTCCCCGAAGGCCAGGAACGCTTCGTCCGGCTCGGGAGCGGACGCGTTCATCCGGACCGCGGAGCGTGGCGCGTAGTGACTTGTCAGCTGACCGGGCGCTTCGGGGCGATCGGAAGCCCCGGCGGCAAAGGAGAGCGCGTGCCCGCAGACCCGTTCGATCTCGGCGCGGGGCGTGCCGCCGGGGCGGAGCAGGCGGACCGGGTCGCCGGTGACCGCGACGATGGTGCTTTCCACCCCCACCGCGCACGGCCCGCCGTCGAGGATGAGATGGATGCGCCCTGACAGGCTTTCGGCGACGTGTTCGGCGCGGGTCGGGCTCACCGCCCCGGACCGGTTGGCGCTGGGCGCGGCGAGCGGCGCGCCGGCCGCAGCGATCAGGGCGGCCATGGCCGGAGAGGCCGGCGCGCGCACCGCCAGCGTATCGAGACCCGCCGCGGCGAGATCGCTCACCGGCGCATCAGGGCGTTTCGGCGCGACGATCGTGAGCGGGCCGGGCCAGAACGCCTCGGCGAGCCTGCGGCCCGTTTCAGGCAGGTCGACCAATCTCTCGGCGTGCGCGAGATCGCGGACATGGGCGATGAGCGGATTGAAGCGGGGCCGGCCCTTGGCTTCGTAGACCCCGGCGACGGCCTCGGCGTTCGAGGCGTCGCAGGCGAGCCCGTAGACCGTCTCTGTCGGAACCGCGACGCAGCCCCCGGCGCGCAGGATCGCCGCCGCCTCGTCGAGCGCGGCGGGATCGTTCGCGGGCCGGATCGGCGTCGTGTCGGGCAGAGGCGGTCTCATGGCGAGCGCATGTACGCCCCATGGACCGCCGGAGCAACGCCCGCCGCTACCCGGCGCGGTCGGCTTCGATGTGCAGATTGACCGTGACGCGGGGCCCGACATCCGACCAGCTCGACCCGCCGACGCCGAATTTCGCCCGCTCGATCGTGAACGAGCCGTCAGCTACGGCGCGGTCGCCGTCGATCTCGAGGGTGAAGGGCAGGGTCAGCGGCTGAGACTGTCCCTTGATGGTCAGCGTGCCGACCGCCTCGTAGCCGCTGTCGGTCGCGCGGATGTCCTCAGAGACGAAGCGCGCTTCGGGATGGCTCTCTACGTCGAGGCCCGCGCCGCTTTGCATGTTCGAGGCGTATTGCGCGTTCGACAATTCCGCCGACCCGGTGCGGACCGTCGCGTCGATGCGGGCGGCGTCGAGGTTTTCCGGATCCAGGGTGATCTCGGCGGAGAAGTCCTGAAACGCGCCGGTGAAGCCCGACCCGAACGCGGTCACTTCGAACCCGACCGTGCTGGCTTCGGTGTCGACCACCCAGTCGGTGGCGAAGGCCGGCGCGGCGAAAAGCGCGGCGGCGGCGAAGGCGGTGAGCGTGCGGCGCATGAGCGTGTCCTGAGTTCCTTGCGAGTGTTTCGCAACAGATACGCCGCTCGCGCCGCCGCGCAAGGCCGGGCACGGAAACGTGACGCTTCCGGCCCGGAAACAGACCTCAGGCGCGGTCCTGCCTGGGCGCGTTCAGGCCCGGGATCATCCGGGTCAGAACGCCGTCGCGGTCGAGGAAGTGGTGCTTGAGCGCCCCGCCGGCGTGAAGCGCCAGCAACACCAGGATCACCCAGCCCCCTGCGCCGTGCGCCGAGCCTGAAAACGCCTGAAAGTCGCTGGTCTGCGGCACGGGCAGCTTGGGCAGGGCGACCTCGTTGAACAGCAGGATCGGGAACGCATCCCCGAACGCCGACGCGGCGACATAGCCGCCCAGCGGCACGCCGATCATCACCGCGTAGAAGGCGACATGGGCGAAACGGGCGAAATACCGTTCCCAGGTCTTCATATGGCTCGGCAGCGCAGGCGGCTTGTGAGTCAGCCGCCAGGCGAGCCGGCCCAGCGACAGCAGAAGGATCAGGATGCCGACCGTCTTGTGCCAGTTATAGGCGGCGCCGACCTGCTCGAAGGTCGTCTCGCCGGTCGCCAGGCCCTCGCGCAGGCCTTCCATCCACCAGCCGAAGAAGACCATGCCGACCAGCAGGAAGGCGATGGTCCAGTGAAAGGCGATCGCGACCGCCGAGTAGCGGCCCGAGGGCGCGGCGGGAGAGGGGGCGACGGCGTCGGACATGAACGTCTCCTTCAGTCCTTCAGAAACTCGGCTTCGATTAGAACGCGGACTTCGTCGCCGATAAAGTTCCCCGGAAGCCGGCCGACGCCGAATTCGGTGCGGTTGATCGTCGCTTTGGCCTTAAATCCCGCTGCCCGCCGGCCTTCCAGCGGGTTGAAGACTGCGCCGTAAAACTCTGTTTCCAATACGACCGGCCGGGTTTCGCCCTTCAAGGTGAGCGTTCCATGGACGCGGCCGGTGGTCTCCCCGGTCACTTCGATACGGGTCGATTCAAACACGATTTCCGGACGGGCGCCGGCGTCGAACCAGCCCGCACCGCGCAGCGTCTCGTCGAAATCGGGATCGCCGGTGGAGACCGATCCGGCCTCCACGATCGCGGTGAGCTGCGCGGCCTCGGGGTTCGCCGGATCGAAATCGAGGCTCGCCCGCACCGTGTCGAAGCGGGCGGTGTACCAGCTCAGCCCCATGTGCCGGACCTGCCAGAGCACGCTGGTGTGCGCAGGATCGAGCGACCATTCGCCGGCGGGTAGCTCCGCCGGGTCGGTGCTGGGCGTGGAGACGCAGGCCGTCGCGCTGAAAACGGCGAGGCCGCTCAGGATTGCAGCGAGGCTGGATCGCATGTCGGACGTCCTTCGAGGCTTTGCGCAGTAAGCTAGCGCGGCCGCCTGCGGGCGCCACACCATGCTTGCCGACGCTCGGCCGGGGCGTATACACAGCCCGCCCATGGATATTTTCGCGCTCGCCTTCGCCAATCTCACCTCGCCGCCGGTGCTGTTCTTCGCGCTCGGCGTGTTTGCGGGCGTCGCGCGCTCCGATCTCAGCGTGCCCCAGGCGGTCGCCAAGGGGCTCGCGCTCTATCTGATGCTCGCGATCGGCTTCAAGGGCGGGGTGGAGGTCTCCAAGGCCGGGCTCAGCGTCGATCTTCTGCTCGCAGCCCTCGCAGGCGTGGTGCTGAGCTTCGCGATGCCGCTGATCGCGTATTTCCTCCTGCGCAATTTCACAAAGCTCGACCGGACCACCGCGGCCGCCAGCGCGGCGCATTACGGCTCGATCTCGGTGGTGACGTTCGTTGCGGGCTCGGAGTTTCTGACGCTCACCGGGCTCGTCTATTCAGGCCATATGGTCGCCGTGCTCGCGCTGATGGAGACGCCGGCGATTCTCACCGGGCTCCTTCTCGCGGGCCGCAGCACGGCGGGCGAGGACCAGTCCGCCCGCGGCGATCTCATCCGCGAGGTCGCGCTCAACGGCTCGGTCGTCCTTCTGATGGGCGCGTTCTTCATCGGCTGGATCTCCGGCGAGCCGGGCATGGCGCGCCTCGATCCGTTCGTGAACGGCATCTTCCAGGGCGTGCTGGCGCTGTTCCTGCTCGACATGGGCATTGTCGCCGCCAGGCGTTTGTCCGGCGCGAAGAAGCTCGGCGTGGCCGGCGCGATCTTCGGCGCGGTGATGCCGCCCATCGGCGCGACCTGCGCGCTCGGGGTCGCCGCGCTGATCGGCATGAGCCCCGGCGACGCCGCCGCCCTGATGATCCTTGCGGGCAGCGCGAGCTATATCGCGGTGCCGGCGGCCATGCGCATCGCGCTGCCGAAAGCGGACCCGTCTGTGTATCTGACGCTTTCGCTGGCGATCACCTTCCCGTTCAATCTCACCGTGGGCATCCCGCTATATGCGGCCGCGGCCCGGCTCGTGCTCGGAGGCTGAGAATGGCGCGCACCACCGCCAAGAAGATCATCGCCATCGTCGAGTCGCCCCATCTCAAGCGCCTCATCGAGATGCTGCGCAGCTGCGGCGTGGGCGGGTTCACCGTGCTTGAAGGCCGCGAAGGGTCCGGGCTGACCGGCGACTGGCGCAGCGAGGACATCGTCGCCGCCGCCGAGATGAAAATCGTGCTCTCGGTCATGAAGCCCGAGACCGCCGAGAAGGTCTTTGAAAAGGCCGGCCCCTTCTTCGAGCGCTATCCGGGCATCATCTACGCCCACGACGTCGAAGTGGTGCGCGCGCACCGTTTCTAGATCACGCCTGGGCGGACGCGGGGTTTCCCCACGCCTGTCATGGTGAAGAATCCCGGCAGGTCGCAACCGGTTTTGCTGGAAATCCCGGCGAAGCCTGGTCTAGAACCCCGCCAACCACAGCGCCCGCGTCCGCGATGCGCGTCACAAGAAACGGGGAGTGATGGCCTTGGCTCGAAGGCTGATCTACATCGTGCTGCTGACCGTGGTGCTGGCCGCGCTCTGGCTGCTGCTGTCGGGCAAGTGGACGCACATCCTGCTGCTCAGCGTCGGCGCCGCCTCGGTCGTCGCCTCGGTCTGGATGACCGTGCGCATGGGCGTTCTGGACGGCGAGGCCGCGCCCTTCGGCGGACTGCCGCGCTTCCTGAGCTACTGGATCTGGCTGGGCGGCGAGATCTTCAAGGCCAACATCGCAGTGGTGCGCCTGGCGCTGGCGCCGGATCTGAACATCAAGCCGGTGATGACCCGCGTGGCGGCCGGCCGGGGCAGCGATCTGGCCCGGACGACGTTCGCGAACTCGATCACCCTGACGCCGGGCACCGTGACCGTCGAGGTCGAGCAGACCGGGTTCCTGGTCCACGCCCTTGATGAAAACTTCGCCGATCAGGACGCGTTCCGCGACATGGAGCGCCGGTCTATCGGGGCGGCGGACAAGGAGGCGGGCGCATGATCATGTTCGCTGTCGATTTCGCCGTGGCGGCCATGCTGGCTGTCGGAATGGCGTTGATTCTCGCCCGGCTTTTCGTCGGGCCGACGCTGTATGACCGGGTACTGGCGGTGAACGCCTTCGGCACCAAAACGGTGCTGTTCCTAGTCGTGTTCGCGCTGATGGCCGGCGAGACCGCCGCGATCGACATCGCGCTGCTCTATGCGCTGGTGAACTTCATCGCGACGATCGCGATCCTGAAATTCTTCCGCTATCGCTCGCTCGAGGTCGCGCTCTCCCAGATGGCGCTGCGCCGCGCCGTGGACCGGGAGGACGACTGATGGCCGCGCTCATCATCGACGTCGCGTTGGACATCGTTTCGGCCACCCTGATGCTCACCGGAGCGGTCTTCGTCATGGCCGGCGCGCTGGGCATGCTGCGCCTTCCTGATTTCTACACCCGTCTTCACGCCGCCGGGGTCACCGACACGCTGGGCGCGGAGATGATCGTCATTGGCCTGATGCTGCAGACCGGCTGGTCGCTGGACACCGTCAAGCTCGCGCTTCTGGGCCTGTTCGTCTTCCTGACCAGCCCGACCGCGACGCACGCCACGGCCAACGCGGCCTACAAGGCGGGGCTCAAGCCCGTGCTGACCCGATTCCGGCCGCGCGGCGACGACGGAAAGGGAGGCGCGCGGTGACGTTCGACTATACCCAGATCTTCGATTACGCCCTCCTGCTGATGATGCTGGCGGTCGGTGTGGCCGTGATCCGGCTGAAGAACCTGTTCGCCATCGTCATGCTGACCGGCGTGTATTCGCTTCTCTCGGCGGCCTGGTTCGTGTCGCTGGACGCGCTGGACGTGGGCTTCACCGAAGCGGCGGTCGGTGCGGGCATCTCCACGGTGCTGCTGCTGGCGGCGATGCTTCTGACCGCGCGCGAGTGCGAACCGGTGAGCGCGATCCGGCACTGGGCGGCGCTGGCGGTGACGGGGGCTGCGGGCTTCGCGCTGTTCTACGCCCTGCCTGACATGCCCGAGTACGGCGCGCTCTCCAGCCCGGTCAATTCCGGCGTGGGCATGGAGTACATGATGCGCACCGCCGAGGACATTCACATCCCCAACGTCGTCACCGCGGTTCTGGGCTCCTACCGGGGCTTCGACACCATGGGCGAGGTGTTCGTGGTGTTCGCAGCCGGCGTGGGCGTGGCGCTGCTGATGGGCCTTTCGGGACGCCGCAAGGAAGGGGTCGACGAATAATGGCGCCGCACCTCATCCTGCGGGTCGTGGCCAAGCTGCTGATCCCGCTCATTCTCGTTTTTGGCTTCTACGTCCACTTCCACGCCAAGTACGCGCCCGGCGGCGCGTTCCAGGCCGGCGTGATCCTGGCCGCGGCGCTGATCCTTTATGCGCTGATCTACGGCATGGAGGCCGCCCGCAAGGCCGTGCCGCCCTGGGCGGCGCGCGTGACCATGGCGCTGGGCGCGTTCATCTTCGCGGCGGTGGGGTTCGTCTCGCTGGTCTTCGGGGAGAACTTCCTCGATTACGATCCCCTGCACCCCAATCTCGAACTCGCCCGCGGCCAGTATATCGGCATCGTGCTGGTGGAGATCGGCGTGCTGATGACCGTCACCGCGGTGATCATCGCGATCTTCTACGCCTTCGCCGGACGCAGCCCGGAAATCACCGAGGAGGATTGGTGAGATGATCGAGCTCGTCGCAGAGCGGCTGCCCTTCGTGGCGGCGATCATTCTGATGATGGTCGGCCTGTACGCGCTGATGGCCACGGGCAATCTGGTCAAGCGCATGGTGGGCCTGACCCTGTTTCAGACCTCGGTGTTCCTGTTGTTCATCGCCATGGGCAAGGTGTTCGGCGGCGGCGCGCCGATCCTCGACTACAAGAAGCTCAAGGCCGACTCGCTCGACCCCTCCACGCTTTACGCCAACCCGCTGCCGCAAGTGCTGATCCTCACCGCGATCGTGGTGGGCGTGGCGACGCTGGCCATGGGGCTGGCGCTGGTGGTGCGCATCCGGGAAGCCTACGGCTCGATCGAGGACGACGCGATCGCCGAGGCCGATTACGCCATCGAGCTCGAGAAGGGCGTGTAGGCCGTGTTCGATCCTGTGTTTCTTCCCGCCGCCATCGCGGCGCACGCGCCTGCGATCCTGGTCGCGGTGCCGTTGCTTCTCTCCACCGTCGCCGCCGCCCAGCCTTCGGGCAAGGTCGGCTGGGCGCTGGCGCTGACCGGCGTGTTCGTCGCGCTTCTGTGCGCGATCGAGCTCGTCTTCGCCACGCGCGCCGAGTTCGCCGTCGTCTCCTACGCCATGGGCGGCTGGCAGCCGCCCTTCGGCATCGAGTTCCGCATCGACGGGCTCAATGCCGCGATCCTGCTTCTGCTGTCCGTGATCGGCCTCCTGGCGCTGATCTTCGGCGCGGCCAGCGTCGAGGACGAGATCGGCAAGTCCAAGCGTTCGCTGTTCTACGCCGCCTTCCTGTTGTGCTTCTCCGGCCTGTCGGGGGTGGCGATCACCGGCGACGCCTTCAACCTTTTCGTCTTCCTCGAGATCAGCTCGATCGGCACCTATGCGATCATCGCCATGGGCTGGCGGTCCGACCGCCGGGCGCTGACGGCGTCGTTCGATTATCTCGTCATGGGCACGATCGGGGCGACCTTCTTCGTGATCGGGGTGGGCTTCCTGTACATGGCCACCGGCACGCTCAACATGGCCGACATGGCCGTGCGTATCGGCGAGCTCTCAGGCAATCGCGTCGTCGAGGTGGGCTTCGCCTTCATCCTGGTGGGCATCGGGCTCAAGGCCGCGCTTTTCCCGCTGCATCTGTGGCTGCCGAACGCCTACGCCTTCGCGCCGAACTTCGTGACGACCTTCCTTGCCGCGACGGCCACCAAGGTCGCCTTCTACGTCATCATCCGGTTCAGCTACGACGTCTTCACGATCGACTCCGGTTTCGTGGCGAACGCCATGACCTTCGTGATCACGCCGCTGGCCATCGCGGGCATGCTGATCGCCTCGGCCCAGGCGCTGTTTCAGGCCGATACGCGGCGGCTGCTCGCCTATTCCTCCGTGGCGCAGGTCGGCTACATGCTGCTGGGTCTGGGGATCGCGACCGGGGCCGGCGTCACCGCGGGCGTGCTGCACCTTCTCAACCACGCCCTGATGAAGGGCGCGCTGTTCATGGCGCTGGGCGCGTTCGCGATCAGCTACGGCGTGCGCCGGATCGACGACCTCAAAGGGCTCGGCCAGGCGATGCCGGCGACCAGCGCGGCCTTCACCATCGGCGCTCTCAGCCTGATCGGCGTGCCGTTCACGGTGGGCTTCATCTCGAAATTCTACCTCGTTCAGGCCGCGCTGGGCGCAGGCTGGTGGTGGGCGGTCGCGGCGATCCTCGCAAGCTCGGTGCTGGCGGTGTTCTATTGCTACCGGATGCTGGTCGCGCTCTGGGTCAGCCCGCCGCTCAGCCCTGAGCACCGGCCCAACGGGCATGTGCGCAAGGCCCCGATGACGATCCTCGTGCCGATGTGGATCCTCGCGCTCGCCAATCTGTGGTTCGGGATCGACGCCGGACCGATGGTCGATCTGGCCCGCACCGCGGCCGAAGCGGCGATCAACGGAGGGCTGGCGCGATGAGCTGGACGCCTGAACTCGCCCTCGCTCTGGCGCTGATCATCCCGCTTCTGGGCGGGGTGGGCGTGGTCGCGCTGGGCCGCTGGCCGAACCTGCGCGAGGCCTCGACGCTGATCAGCGCGATCGCGCTGGCGGTGGTGGTCGCCTATCTCGTCGAAGCCGCCTCCGAACGGCCCGAGATCACGCTGGTGGAGTTCGCGCCGGGCCTGACGCTGACCTTCGCGCTGGAGCCGCTGGGCGCCGTGTTCGCGATGATCGCGAGCGCGCTGTGGATCGTGAACTCGCTCTATTCGATCGCCTATATGCGCGGCAACAAGGAGCACGATCAGACCCGCTTCTATCTGTGCTTCACCATCTCCATCGCCTCGGCCATGGGGATCGCGCTCGCGGGCAATCTGCTCACCCTGTTCTTCTTCTACGAAGCGCTGACGCTGTCGACCTATCCGCTAGTCGCCCATAAGGGCGACGCCAAGGCCAAGAAGGGCGCCTCGATCTATCTGGGCATCCTGCTGGCGACCTCGATCGGCCTGCTGCTGCCGGCGATCTTCGCGACCTATTTCATCGCCGGCACGACCGATTTCGCCGCCGGCGGCATCCTCAGCCAGGCTGCGGGCCCGGTGGCCGGCTCGGTGCTGCTGGTGCTGTTCGCCTTCGGCATCGGCAAGGCCGCGCTCATGCCGATCCATCCCTGGCTGCCCAACGCCATGGTCGCGCCAACACCGGTCAGCGCGCTGCTGCACGCCGTCGCGGTCGTGAAGGCGGGCGTGTTCACCATGCTGAAGGTCTCGATCTACGTGTTCGGGCCTGAATACATGCAGACCTTGCCCGCCGCCGACGTTCTGGCCTGGATCGCGGGCGCGTCGATCGTGATCGCCTCGGTGATCGCGATGACCAAGGACAATCTCAAGAGCCGGCTCGCCTTCTCCACCGTCAGCCAGCTCAGCTACATCACGCTGGGCGCGATGCTGGCGAGCCCGGCCGCGCTTCTGGGCGGGGCGCTTCAGATCGTCATGCACGCCTGGGGCAAGATCACCCTCTTCATGACCGCCGGCGGGATCTACACCGGCACGAAGAAGACCGACATCAGCCAGCTCGACGGGCTGGGCTGGTACATGCCGGTCACCTTCGCCGCGTTCGGGATCGGCGCGCTGTCGATCATCGGGGTTCCGCCCTTCGGCGGGGTCTGGCCCAAAGTGTTCCTCATGGAAGGCTCCGCGCAGGGCGGTCAGCCCTGGCTGATCGCGGTGCTGATCGGCTCGACGCTCCTGAACATCGGCTATCTGCTGCCGGTGGTCATTCGCGGCTTCCTCAAGCCCAAGCCTGAACAAAGCCCGATGAAGCCCGGCCTGCCGCCGCCGCTCATCTGGATCGCGCCGCTGATCACCGCGGTCGGCACGATCGTGCTGTTCTTCTTCGTCGGTCCGATCATCGACTATCTCACGCCCGTCTTCACCACGGAGATGACGCCATGAGCGCGAAGCGTCCGACCGCGCCGGGTACGGTCCATCCCGTCGCGAAACCGTTCCAGCGCCTGTCCGGCGCGCGCACCGGACTGTTCGTCCTGGCCGCGCTCGTGCTCGTGCTTCTGATCAGCTTCGCGGTCGAGCTCGTGATGACCGGCGGCGAGGGCTGGTCGAAATACCCTGAGGTGCTCGGCGGCTACGAAGTCCTGCCCGGTCTCGCGCTGGCTGCGGCGATCCTGATCGGTTGGGCCGTGCGCGCGCTGATCTCCGCCTCGCCGGGCTTTTACGAGCGCGGCGACACCAAGACCCGCGACGGACTCACCGGCGGCACGGTGGGCCGTGCGGGCGAGGAAAGGAGCGCGCCGCGTGACTGACCTGTTCGGTTTCCTGCACGGCGTTTCGCCGGCCTGGCCGCTGATCCTGGGCGGAGTGATCGCGCTCGCGATTCCGTCTGCGCCGTTCCGCAAGCTCGTGATGATCGCAGCGCCCCTGGTAGCGATCGCGGCCTGGTTCGCCACGCGCGAGCCGGGCGTTTACGGGCTGATCGACATCGGCCCGCTGACGCTCGAGACCTTCCGCTATGACGCGCTGAGCCGGGTCTGGGCGCTGGTCTTCGTGCTGATCGCCTTCATCAACGGGATCTACGCCTTCCATGAGCGCGGCCGGTTCTCCGACGCCGCCTCGATGATCTATGCGGGCTCTGCGGTCGGCGCGGTGTTCGCGGGCGACCTTCTGACCCTGTTCTTCTTCTGGGAGATCACGGCCATTGCGTCCGCGCCGCTGATCTTCGCCGCCGGCGGTCCGGCCGCGCGGCGCGCGGGCCTGCGCTATCTCGCCATCCAGGTGCTCTCCGGCGTGCTGGTTCTGGGCGGGGCGACGATGTGGGCGGCCGAAACGGGAAGCTGGAGCTTCGAGGCGCTGAGCCTCGACAGCGCGGCGGGCTGGGCGTTGCTCGCCGGGTTCGGCATCAAGGCCTGCTTCCCGCTGATGCACATGTGGATGACCGACGCCTATCCCAAGGCGACCGCCTTCGGCGCGGTGGTGCTCAGCGCCTTCACCACCAAGATGGCGATCTACGCGCTCGCGCGCGGCTTCCCCGGCCTGGACCTCCTGATCTATGTCGGCGCCGTCATGGCGGCCTTCCCGATCGTGTTCGCGATCCTCGAAAACGATCTGCGGCGCACGCTCGCCTACGCCCTGATCAACCAGCTCGGCTTCATGATCGTCGGGGTGGGCATCGGATCGGAACTCGCGCTCAACGGCGCGGCGGCGAACGCCTTCGTCGGCGTGATCTACATGGCGCTGATGTTCATGGTCATGGGCGCGGTCCTCAAGCGCACCGGCACGGTCAAGGCGACCGAGCTGGGCGGGCTGTTCAGCGCGATGCCGCTGACGGGGATGTTCTCGGTGATCGGCGCGCTCGCCATTGTCGGGGCGCCGCTGTTCTCCGGCTTCGTGGCCAAGACGCTGATCCTGTCGAGCGTGCACTATGAGCACATCACCTGGCTCTACGTGCTTTTGATCTTCGCCTCGGCCGGCGTGATGGAGCAGAGCGCCTTCAAGGTCCCGTACTTCGCCTTCTTCGGGAGGAAGCGTGACTGGCGCGTGGCCGAGGCGCCGACCGGCATGCTGACCGCAATGGGGCTGTGCGCCTTCCTTAGCGTCTATCTCGGCGTCCATTACGAGGCGCTCTACGGCCTTCTGCCGTTCGAGATCGACTACAAGCCGTACAAGCTCGATTCCGTGGTGGGGCAGATCCAGATCCTGCTGTCTGGTCTCATCGCCTTCGCCGCGCTGATCTGGCTGAAGCTCTATCCGCTGAAGGACGACCGGACGATCCTCGATGCGGACTGGCTGTACCGCTATGTCGGCGACGGCGCGGCGCGCTGGGGCGCGGCGATGGGCCGGATCGTGGTGCAGTTCTTCGAAGCGCTGATCGGGGCGGGGATCAAGACGTTCAGCCGCAAGCTGTTCGCGGTGTTCAGCCCGGCCGGCGCGCTGTCGAAGGACTTCCCCGCCGGCCTGATGGCGCTGTGGACCGCAATCCTCCTGTTCGGGGTGCTACTGGTCGCCTACTTCTCCCCGTTGTAGATCGCTCGCGTGTGGGGCTAAACCTGAGGCCGAACTTAGGTGTCGCACACGGACAATAGGAAAGTTATCCTCACGTTCTTGTCCTGTTCCTAAGATGCCCCTCCATACGGGTATCTGACGGACGAGACATTCGGAGAGGATGACATGAACACCCGACGCGACGCCGAGGACCGGGCCAGGGCCCGCCTCGCGATACAGACGGTGGCCTATGCGCTGGGCGTGCCGGCCGAGGAGATCGCCGCGCCCACGCGGGGCTCCGCCCAGGCCGCCCTGGCCCGGCAGGTGGCGATGTATCTCGCTCACGTGGCCTTCGAGATGAGCCTGCAGCGCGCCGCCCAGGCCTTCGGCCGCGACCGCTCCACCGCCGCGCACGCCTGCCACCGCATCGAGGACCGGCGCGACGACGCCGCGTTCGACGCCTTCCTGGACGAGCTGGAAGCCTGCCTCAGGGCGGCGCCGGCGCCGGCTCTGAAGACGCTGGAGGCGGCGTGAGCGGCTGGCTGAAGCGTCTCGACGGGCCGGGCCGTGTGCTCGCCCCGCTCCCCGGCGGACGCAAGGGCTGGGGCGTGTTCGCCGGCGCGGACCGGCGCCGACGCCCGCTCGCCGTGGTCAAGGACGCCGAGGCGCGCGCCGCGATCAGCGACGGCGCGCTCGAAAAGACCGAAGCGGGCTATGCGCTCACCGGCGCGGGCCGGTCGAAAGCGGCGCGGGAGGGGGCGGGCGAAGGCCTCGCCTTTCTCGCCCAGCACGGCGGGCTGAAGCCCCGCGCGGTGATGGAGCCGTCAGGAGAGCGCACCGCGATCGCGCGGCCGGATTCGCCCTTGAAGCGCTATCTCGAACCGCGCGGCGGCAAGCCCGCGCTGCTCGACGCCGTGCATGCGGCGGCCGCCGACATCTTCGTGCGCGACTACGAACGCTCGGCGCTGCAAAGCCGGGTGACGCAGGACTGGTCGGGCACGCCGGGCGGCGAGACGCGCAGCGCGCCGAAGGATCGCGCCGAAGCGCCGGTCACCCGGCTGGACGCCCAGGCCCGCGTCATGGACGCGCTCGACGCGGCCGGGCCGGGCTTCGACCGGCTGATCCTGAACGTGCTGATCCGGGAGACCGGCATGCTCGCCGCAGAGCGCGATCTGGGCTGGCCCGAACGCACCGGCGCGGCGGCGCTGAAAATGGCGCTCGACAGGCTGGCGATCCACTACCGGCTGAAGCGGCCCGAGCGCGCCGCGCTCTGAGCCTCACCCTGCGGGCGGCAATCGCTCGAAGCTCTGCACCAGCGAGCCCGCCACCAGCCGCCAGCCGTCCACCAGGACGAAGAAGATCAGCTTGAACGGCAGCGAGATCACGATCGGGGGCAGCATCATCATGCCCATGCTCATCAGGATCGAGGCGACGACCAGATCGATGATGAGGAAGGGGATGAACAGCAGGAACCCGATCTCGAACGCGCGCCGAAGCTCGGAGATCATGAAGGCCGGCGCCACGACATGGACCGGCGTCGCCTCGGGGCTTTCGGGCTCCACGCCGGCGATGTCGAGAAACAGGGCGAGATCGTCCTCGCGGGTGTGGGCGAGCATGAAGCGCTTGACCGGCTGGGTGGTCGCGCCGAAGGCCTCCTCTGTGGTGATCCGCCCCTCGACCAGCGGCTCGATCCCCTCCTGATAGGCCTGGGTGAAGACCGGGGCCATAATGAAGGCGGTCAGAAACAGCGCGAGCGAGATCAGCACCGAGTTCGGCGGGGACTGCTGAAGGCCGATCGCGGTCCTCAGCAGAGACAGCACCACGATGATCCTGACGAAGCTGGTCGTCATGATGAGGATGGACGGCGCGAGGCTCAGCACCGTCAGCAGCGCGATCAGCTGCAGCACGCGCTCGGTCAGCGCCGTGCCTTCACCGAGATTGACGCTGATCCCCGGGGTCTGGGCGAGCGCAGGCGCGCTGAAAAGCAGTGCGAGGCCGAAACCGAAGCCGGCGAGGGCGAGCAGGCGCCGGGTCATTCCGCCGCCTCGCGAGGCGTTTCGGTCTCCGGGGCGTCGTCTTCGGCCTCGTCCGGCATGGCGGGCTCGAAGACGGGCTCGCGCCTGGCGGGCCGGGTCTCCAGCACCGTTTCACGCTCTGGGCCGAGCAGCAGGACGTGCTCGGTGTCGTCGGACCTGACGATCACCACCCGCCGGCGCGGATCGAGCACCAGGCTCTCGCGCACGGCGAGGCGGCGCTCGGCGCGCTCGCCGGGCACGAACCCGGGAAGGCCCATGGGCAGCCAGCCCTTCCGCAGGACGAGCGCGAACCCGCCCAGAAGGCCCAGCACCACGAGCAGCGCGGCGAAATAGCGTGAGAAATCGATCAGGTCCAAAGCGCCCGCCCTCTCGCTCGGCGCCCCGACACGATGCGCCAGCTTCGATCGGTACCGGGAGTCGGGCGGGGCTGTTAAGTCCGGTTAAGCGGCTCTTAACCGGCGAGGCGCAGGGTGAATCGCGAGTAACTCTTTGCGGGATTCGCCATGGCTTTCGACGACGTGTCCGTTCTGAACACCTTGCGCGGCGCGCTGGGCTTTCACAACGCCCGTCAGCGCGTGATCGCGGAGAATGTCGCGAACGCCAACACGCCGGGCTTCGTGCCTTCGGACATCTCCAAAAGCCAGTTCGAACGGGTGCTCGAATCGGGCGGCTCGCAAGCCGGCCGGATGAAGACCACCGATCCGCGTCATTATGGCGGCGGCACGTCGGGCGCTGCGGCGGCCTACTCGCCCGAGCGCCGGCCCGACAGCGAGACGACAGTGAACGGCAACGCGGTCGTCGTCGAAGAGCAGATGGTGCGCGCCAACGAGAACCGGATGCGCTTCGAGACCGCGCTGAGCCTTTACCAGAAGAGCCTGAACATGATCCGGCTGGCCGCACGGCCGCCGGGGCAGTAGGCGGGAGCTGAGCCATGGATAAAGCGTCCGAAACGCTGCAGATCGCCGCGGCCGGCCTCAGGGCCCAGGCCTCGCGCATGCGCGTCATCGCCGAGAACGTTGCGAACGCGGACTCCACCGCGCGCACGCCGGACGGCGATCCCTATCGCCGTCAGATCCCGGTCTTCGACGCGGTCATGGATCGCGAGCTCGGCGCCCGGGTCGTGCGCATGGACGACGTGCGCGCCGACCAGAGCGATTTCCGCCTCGTCTACGAACCCGGCCATCCGGCCGCGGACGGGGAGGGGTATGTGAAATACCCCAACGTCTCCAGCCTGATCGAGCTGATGGACATGCGCGACGCGCAGCGGTCCTACGAGGCGAATCTGACCATGGTTGAAGGCACGCGCCGGATGCTCGAGCGCACGCTCGACCTGCTGCGCCGCTAGGGAGCTAGACCATGGATCTCGCCGCGCTTCGCGCTTACGCCGCCGTCGCCCAGCAGGCCGGCCGCATCGGCGCGCCCAACCCGGCCGAAGAGGCCGCCCAGTCCGCCGTCGCGCCCGGAGCGCCGAATTTCGGCGAGATGGTCAAATCCGCCGTCGGCTCGGTGGAAGACAGCGTGCGCACCGCCGAGACGATGACCGCCCAGGCCGCGACCGGCCAGGCCGAGCTGGTGGACGTGGTCACCGCCGTGGCCGCCGCCGAGGTCCAGCTCGAAACCGTCGTGGCCGTTCGCGACCAGGTGATCCGCGCCTATCAGGAAATCATGCGCATGCCGATCTGATCGGTCATGTGACTGACGCAAAGGAAAAACCCCGCAGGCGCCGCCTGCGGGGTCTCATTAGGCCGATAGGCATGCGCTATCGCGCCGCCTTCACCTCCTCGATCCAGGCTTCGACGCGCTGTTCGAGCAGCGGCAGGGGCAGAGGCCCCGCGGTCAGAACGGCGTCGTGGAAGCCGCCCCAGCGGAAATCCTCGCCGAGCTCGGACTGGGCGCGCGCGAGCAGGTCCTGGATGGTGATCATGCCGATCTTGTAGCTCACCGCCTGGCCCGGCCAGACGATGTAGCGCTCGACCTCCGGAGTGATGTCGCCCTCGGTCATCGGCGTGTTCTCGAGCATGTACGCAATGGCCTCTTCGCGGGTCCAGCGATGGTGGTGGATGCCGGTGTCGACCACCAGGCGCACCGCCCTGAACACCTCGTAGGACAGCCGGCCGAAGTCCGAATACGGGTCCTCATAGAACCCCATCTCCTTGCCGAGCCACTCGGTGTAGAGCGCCCAGCCCTCGCCGTAGGCCGAGTTCCAGGCGAGCTTCTGGAACATGGGAAGGTCCTGCAGCTCCATCGCCAGCGCGATCTGGAAATGGTGGCCCGGCGCACCTTCATGCAGCGACAGGCTTTCAAGCAGGTAGGTGGGATTGTCCGCCATGTCGGCGAGGTTCACGTAGTAGTATCCCGGCCGCGAGCCATCGAGGGCCGGCTGGTTGTAGAACGCGCCGGTGGCGGTCGCTTCGCGCCAGGCTTCGACGCGGCGCACCTCGAGGCCGGCCTGGGGCAGGGTGTCGAAGTATTGCGGCGCGGCGGCCATGACCTCGTCGATCACCGCGGTGGCGCGGTCGAGATACTCCTGCCGGCCCTCGTCGGTGTTGGGCAGCTGGAAGCGCTCGGCGGTGCGCATGTACTCGAAGAACTCCTGTAGCGAGCCCTCAAAGCCCACCTCGGCCATGATCCCGCGCATCTCCTCGTGGATGCGATCGACTTCGGCGAGGCCCGTCTGGTGGATCTCTTCGGCGGTCATGTCCGGGAAGGTGGTGAACTGGGCGAGCGAGGCGGCGTAGGCTTCCTCACCGTTCGGCAGCTTCCAGACGCCGGCGCGCGTGTCGGCTTCGGCCTCCATCTCCGCAAGCGCGGCGATGTAGCGCTCGATCGCCGGGCGGAAGTTCTCCGTCAGCGCTTCACGCGCGGCGGCGAGCAGTTCGGCCTCGCGCTCCTCGGAGAGGTCCAGCGCGCCGACCTTTTCGGCGAAGTCCGCGTAGATCGCGTTGGGCTCCGCGCCGTCTTCATAGGGCGCGCCGGAGATCAGCGCGGTCGCGCTGGCGGTCAGGCGGGGATAGGCGAAAAGCGGCAGCCGCACGCCGTTCTCGGCGCGTTCGAGCGCGCGTGCGGTCAGAACATCGACCTGTCCGCCCATGCCCTCCAGCCGTGACACATAGGCCTCGGCGTGGGCCTCTTCGGCGACGCGGTGATTGTTGATCATGAAGGTGGCCAGCCCCGAGACCGCGTCCCCCATCGGCGAGAACGCGTAGCGGCTGTCGCGGACGGCGTGCTGGCGCGCCTCGTTCTCGGCCTGCAAAAGGAAGAAGTCGTAGGAGATCTTCGCCTGGTCGTTCAGCGAATCCCGGTCGAACCTCTCCTGCATGGTGCGGGCGTAGCCCTGCGTCCGCGCGAAATTTTCCTCGATCGCGGCGTCCGAGCTGTCGTCCCACTCGCCATAGTCCGGCCCGCCGATCATCCCCAGATACGTGCGCGCCTGCGGCGACCGGGCGATCTCTGCTTCGAAGATCTCCTGGAAGAAGGCGTAAAGGCGTTCGCTCTCGGTTTGCTCGGCGTTCTGTTCGGCGGCTGCGGCCGGGGCCTGAAGCGCAGCGGCGGCGGCGCCCGCCGTGTGTCCGTGGCTGTCGTCGGAGAAACCGGCGGCGGAGAGCAGCGCGGCTGCGGCCGCGCCGGTGAGAAGCGTCTTTAACATGAGTGTCTCCCCTTCGGGCGCTGAGCCCCGAATTCCATAATTTGTGTAGGGAGCTAAGCACGCGCCTCAGCGCAAAGGGAAGCGCCGGAGGCCGTTCCTGTCCGCATCTTAATGCATGCGCGATTAACCCGCCTTCAATCTTCGTTAACCGCGATGGTTAACCTTTGGTGCGGGCGCAGAATCCGCCCAAAGGTACCTGCGCGCCGGAGGTTCGGCGCGGCGAGCGGCGAGAAACGCCATGACGGCAGGCGAAGTCCTCGACATCGGCGCTGAAGCGATCTGGGTGATGCTGGCCATGGCCGCGCCGGTCATGCTGATCGGGCTCGCCGTCGGCGTGGTGATCGCGCTGTTGCAAGCGCTGACCCAGGTGCAGGAAATGACGCTGGTCTTCGTGCCGAAGATCATCGCGATCTTCCTGGCGCTTTTGATCTTCCTGCCGCTGATGGGCGCGCTTCTCGCCGGCTTCATGCAGACGATCGCCGACCGCATCGTGGCGGGCTAGGCCGATGGGCGGAACCGCCGTCTTCGGGTTCGACCTGCCCTACACGGTCTTCGCCGCCGCGATGGTGTTCGCCAGGCTCGGCGCGATCCTGATGCTGCTGCCGGGGATCGGGGAGACCTCGATCCCGCCACGCATCCGGCTGAGCTTCGCGCTGGCCTTCTCTCTCGTCATCGGCCCGGTGATCGCGCCGCAATTGCCTCCCGCGCCGGAAAGCCTCGTGGCGATGTCGGGTCTGATCGCGATGGAGGCGGTGATCGGCCTCATGGTCGGCGCCGCGGCGCGCTTTCTTCTGATGGCGGGCGCGGTGGCCGGTCAGGTGATCGGCTATCAGACCGGCTTGGCGATGGCGCAGAGCTTCGATCCCACGCAGGGCCAGTCCGGCGCCTTGCCCGCCCAGTTCCTGAACCTTCTTTTCATGGTGCTGATCTTTGCGACCAACCTGCATCATCTGCTGCTGCAGGCCGCCGCCGGGTCCTACACGCTGATGCCTGCGGGCGAAGCGCCGATGTGGGCGGACGCGGCGCAATGGGCGCTGGGGCTGTTCGCGGACGCCTTCCTTCTGGGCATGCAGATCGCCGCGCCGCTGATCGCCTTCGGGCTGATCTTCTATCTGGGCCTGGGCGTGCTCTCCCGGCTGATGCCGCAGGCGCAGATCTTCTTCATCGCCATGCCGCTGAACATCCTGGTGGGCTTTTCGATCCTGGCGATCACGCTGGGCGCGGTCGCTCTGGCGTTCCTCGACCGGTTCGAGCGCTTCGCCGTGACGCTGAGCTGACGCCATGGCTGAAGGCGAAGACAAGTCAGCCAAGACAGAACAGCCCACCGAGCGGCGCCTGAAAAAGGCCCGCGAGGAGGGCGACGTCCCCAAAAGCCAGGAGATTTCGGGCTGGTTCACGCTGGCCGCCGGGCTCGCCGTGTTCGCTTTCATGGCGCCGGCCGTCAGCTCCGACCTCGCGGGCGCGCTTCAGATCTTTCTCGCCCGGCCCCATGAGATGAGCCTTCAGTCCGGCGCCGCGCTGGAGCTCGCGGCCGCGACCGGCTTCCGGCTGCTGGTGATCATGGGCTTCGTGTTTCTCGTGCTCATGATCGCCGCAGCGGCGGGCAATCTCGTCCAGCACGGGCTGATGTTCACGCCCAAGAAGATCGCGCCCAAGCTCGACAAGCTGAACCCCGTCAACGGGTTCAAGCGCATGTTCGGGCCCGAGGGCTGGGTCAATTTCTTCAAGGGCGTGGGAAAGATGGTGCTGGTCGGCGCAGCGGTGGCCGTCGTGATGTGGCCGCGCCGCGACGAGCTTTCGGTCCTGCCTGCGCTGGCCCCGATCGGGCTTCTGCAGGAGATCTATTCGGCGTCGATCCAGCTGCTGATCGCCGCCCTGATCGTCTACGCGCTGATCGCGGCGGCCGATTTCGCCTTTCAGCGCCATCAGTTCATCGACCGCAACAAGATGAGCCTGAAAGAGATCAAGGACGAGTACAAGGAGACCGAGGGCGATCCCATGGTGCGCGCCAAGCTGCGCCAGATCCGTCAGGAGCGCGCGCAGCGCCGGATGATGGCCAAGGTGCCGAACGCGGCCGTGGTGATCACCAACCCGACGCACTACGCCGTCGCGCTGGAGTACGAGCAGGGCCGGACCCCCGCCCCGATCTGCGTGGCCAAGGGCCTGGACGCGGTCGCGCTGCGCATCCGCGAACTAGCCGAGGAAAACGATGTGCCGATCGTCGAGGACCCGCCGCTCGCCCGCGCGCTTCACGCCACAGTCGATTTCGACGAGCCGATCCCGCCCGAGCAGTACGCCGCCGTCGCCAAAGTGATCGGCTACGTCCTCAGCCTGAAAGGCGAGAATCGGAGCTAGGGCGGAGCGCGCGAAACTATGGTTAACTTCCGTCTATGATGCTTGAGGGCCGAATCGCAGTGTCTGGCCCGACCGGAGCCCGCCCATGACCGACGTCTCCGCCCGCCCCGAAACCGACGACGCGCAGGACGCGCCCGCTGAAACGCGCGCCGAGGCGCCCGCTCAGCCCGCCAGACCGCGCGAGGGGATGATGGCCCGGCCTCTGGTCCGGGTGCTGTTCTGGGCGGCGAGCCTGATGGCGCTGGCCGCAGCAGCGGTGGCGATCATCGCCGGCGCGGGTGCAGGCTGGCACGGCGTGGTGCTTCTGTCGGGCATCGCCTGCGTGGCGCTGCTTTTAATGTATGCGCTCGCCGCCGGTGAGGCCGCTGGACGCGCGCTCAACGCGCCCGCAGCGCCCGCCGCCGGCGCGCCCACGCTGGCGTCCGCCGCGCTCGACGCGATCTCCGATCCTGTGCTGGTCACCGCGCCCGACGGCCGACCGGTGCAGGCCAACGCCGCCTACCGCGCGCTGTGCGAAGCCGGTGATCCGGGCGCGGGCCTGGGCGTACTGAGCCCGCCCGAGCGGCTGTTCTCCGGTGCGGGCGCAGGCGCGATCTACCGGCTTGCGCGCGCTGCAGCGAACGGCGAGCGGGCGAGCGAACAGGTCGGCCGGCTGGAATTCGGTCCCGAAGGCGCGGCGGTCTATGTCGCCGAAGCCTCGCCGATGACGCGCGGCGGCGCCGTCTGGCGCTTCCAGGTCGCTCGTGACGAGGCCGGGTCTGCGGTCGATCACGCGCCGGACTGGGCCGAGCGCGCCCCGGTGGGCCTGTTTCTGGCCGACGCCGAAGGCCGGGTTCTGGGCGCGAACACGACGCTTCGCGGCTGGATCGGGGCGGGCGAGACCCAGCCGCTCAAGCTCAAGGATTTCCTGGCCGGCGACGGCGCGGCCGCCTTCGCCCGCTCGCGCGGGTCGGACGGCCCGGTGCGCCTGGACGCCCGGCTGGTCGCGCGCGAAGGGGTGGAGAGCCCGATCGTGCTCGGCATCGAATGGGGCGACGAGCGGCCTGCGCTCGCGCGCTGCGTGGTCTACGGGCTCAGCGCGACAGGCGCGCCTCCGGGGCTGGCTCAGATCGCCAGGACCTCCGGCGCGAAGCCCGGGCGCACTTTCGACGACATGTTCGCCTCCGCGCCCTTCGGCGTGGCGCGCCTGGACGCCGCCGATCCGATGAACGCGATGATCGAGGACGCCAACCCCGCGCTGCTTCAGCTTTCGGGCGGGGCGGCCGTTCCGGGAGCGAAATTCGCCGAGCTGTTCGAGGCCGGCGATGCGCTCGAAGCCGCCTTCGAACGGGCGCTGTCGGGCAGTGGCGAGCCTGGAGAGGCGCGCATGGGCCATGAAGACAAGCCCGTCCACGTCTTCCTCGCGCCCGCCCGCGGCGGCAAGCGCGCGGCTTATGTGGTCGACGTCTCGGCCTGGAAGGCGCTGGAATCCCAGGTCGCGCACGCCGGCAAGATGCAGGCGGTCGGCCAGCTCGCCAGCGGCGTGGCGCACGATTTCAACAACATGCTCACCGCGATCCGGCTCAATGTCGGCGAGCTGCTCAATCGCCATCCGGTCGGCGATCCGAGCTATCAGGACCTGCAGCAGATCAACTCCACCGCCGTGCGCCAGGCCGCCCTGGTGAAGAAGTTGCTCGCCTTCTCCTCCAAGCAGACCTTCCGCATGACCGTGTTCGACGTCGCCGACGTGCTGTCGGACTGCTCGGTCATGCTCGACCAGATCCTCGAAGAGACGGTGAAGCTAGAGGTTCGCCACGGCCGCGACCTGCCCATGGTCCGCGCCGACCGCAACCAGATCGACAACATTCTGGTCAATCTCGCCACGAACGCTCGGGACGCCATGAGGTCCAAGGGCGGCGGCACGCTGACCATCACCACCGAAGCGGTCGACGCAGAAGCCGTGCGCGCGGCCGGCGCGGCCGAGCCGCGCGAGGGCGCCTGGGCGGCGATCCATGTCGCCGACACCGGCTGCGGCATGGACGACGCCACGCGGAAGAAGATCTTCGAGCCCTTCTTCACCACCAAGGCGACCGGGGAGGGGACCGGCCTGGGTCTCGCCACCGTGTACGGCATCGTCCAGCAGTCCGGCGGCCATCTCGCCGTGCAGTCCGAGCCGGGCGTGGGCACCACCTTCTCGATCTATCTGCCCGGTCACGCGCCGACCGTGGAGGAAACCGCCGAGATCGAAGCGGAGACCGAGAAGAAGACCGCCGAACCCAAACCCGCCGACCTCGCGGGCCACGGCCGGATCCTGCTGGTCGAGGACGAGGACGCGGTGCGCGCGATCGCAGCCAAGACGCTGGCCCGGCGCGGCTATGAAGTGGTCGAAGCCTGTGACGGCGAGGAGGCGCTGGAGATCCTTGAGGAGAACCCCGGCACGTTCGATCTTCTGATCTCCGACGTGGTGATGCCCGGCATGGACGGGCCGACCCTGCTCGACGAAGCGCGGCCGCATCTGGGCGCCGCGCGCGTGGTGTTCATCTCCGGCTACGCCGAGGAGGAGTTCTCCGACCGGCTGTCGTCCGATCTCGATATCTCCTTCCTGCCCAAGCCCTTCGACATCCAGCAGCTCGCCGAGCGGGTGAAGACCGAGCTCGACGCGGCGCGCGCCTGAGCCGGGTGTTCGCCGGCCCTTTTAATGTTCCTGTTGCGTTCGCGGAACGAAACCGGTACGGATAGCTGCGTTGCCCGACTCGGGCGGAGCGTGGAATAAGGGTGAGGACGATGGCTCAGGCGAAGCTTCAAGTGGTGAAAGACGGCGACATGGACAAGCAGAAAGCGCTCGACGCGGCCCTCTCCCAGATCGATCGGGCCTTCGGCAAGGGCTCGGTGATGAAGCTGGGCGCCCGTCCGAACCAGAATATCGAGGCGATCTCGACCGGCTCGCTGGGTCTGGACATCGCGCTGGGCGTCGGCGGCCTGCCCAAGGGCCGGATCATCGAGATCTACGGGCCTGAAAGCTCGGGCAAGACCACGCTCGCGCTCCACACCGTCGCCGAATGCCAGAAGGCCGGCGGCACCGCCGCCTTCGTGGACGCCGAACATGCGCTCGACCCGATCTACGCCCGCAAGCTCGGCGTGGACGTGAACGAGCTCCTGGTCTCCCAGCCCGACGCTGGCGAACAGGCGCTCGAGATCGCGGATACGCTGGTGCGGTCCGGCGCGATCGACGTGCTGGTCATCGACTCCGTCGCCGCCCTGACCCCGCGCGCCGAGCTTGAAGGCGAGATGGGCGATTCGCTGCCCGGTCTTCAGGCCCGCCTGATGAGCCAGGCGCTGAGGAAGCTCACCGGCTCGATCTCGAAGTCGAACTGTCTGGTGATCTTCATCAACCAGATCCGCATGAAGATCGGCGTGATGTTCGGAAGCCCCGAAACCACGACCGGCGGCAACGCGCTGAAATTCTACTCCTCGGTCCGTCTCGACATCCGCCGCATCGGCGCGATCAAGGACCGTGACGAGGTCATCGGCAACCAGACCAAGGTCAAGGTGGTCAAGAACAAGGTCGCTCCGCCCTTCCGCGAGGTCGAGTTCGACATCCTTTACGGCGAAGGCATCTCCAAGACCGGCGAACTGCTCGATCTGGGCGTGAAGGGCAATATCATCGAGAAGTCCGGCTCATGGTATTCCTACGACAGCCAGCGCATCGGCCAGGGCCGCGAGAACGCGCGCAAATTCCTGATCGAGAACACCGAGATCGCCGACGCCATCGAGCGCAAGGTGCGCTCGAACGCCGGGCTCATCGCCGAGGAGATGCTCGGCGGGCCGGAACCTGACGCCGACGAAGGCCCGGACGAAGCGGTCGGCTAGGCTGTTATTTCAGCCACGGCGTGAAAATCTGGAACGCGCGCTTGGCGAAGCCGGGCGCGCGTTCGTATATGTGCGCCAGCAAATCGATGCGGGCGAGGCCCGCGACCCGACGTGAGCGCCGCGACGGCGCACGGAGAGCCTGATGACCGCCTTGCGCGACATTCGCCGCCAATTCCTCGACTTCTTCGCCGGGCAAGGCCATGACGTCGTTCAGTCCGCGCCGCTGGTGCCCCAGGACGATCCGACGCTTCTGTTCGTCAACGCCGGCATGGTGCCGTTCAAGAACGTGTTCACCGGCGTGGAGCGGCGTGACAATCCGCGCGCGGCGAGCTCGCAGAAATGCGTGCGCGCGGGCGGCAAGCACAACGATCTCGACAATGTCGGCTACACCGCCCGGCACCACACCTTCTTCGAGATGCTCGGAAATTTCTCGTTCGGCGATTACTTCAAGGCCGAGGCGATCGAGTATTCCTGGCGGCTGGTCACGCGCGAGTTCGGTTTGAACCCCGAGAAGCTTCTCGTCACCGTCTACGCCGACGACGACGAGGCGGCGGCGATCTGGAAGAAGGTCTCGGGCTTCTCCGACGACAAGATCATCCGCATCGCGACCAGCGATAACTTCTGGTCGATGGGCGACACCGGTCCGTGCGGGCCGTGCTCGGAGATCTTCTACGATCACGGCGACCACATCCCCGGCGGCCCTCCGGGAAGCCCCGACGAGGACGGCGACCGGTTCATCGAGATCTGGAACCTGGTCTTCATGCAGTTCGACCAGCAGGCGGACGGCTCGCGCAAGGACCTGCCCAAACCCTCGATCGACACCGGCATGGGCCTCGAGCGTATCGCCGCGGTGCTTCAGGGTGTGCACGACAATTACGACGTGGACCTGTTCAAGACGCTGATCGGCGCCTCCCAGGAGGCGCTGAAGTCGAAGGCCGAAGGCCCTCAGGCGGCGAGCCACCGGGTGATCGCCGACCATCTGCGCTCCTCGTGCTTCCTGATGGCCGACGGGGTCAGCCCGTCGAACGAAGGCCGCGGCTACGTGCTGCGCCGGATCATGCGCCGGGCCATGCGCCATGCGCACCTTCTGGGCGCGAGCGAACCGGTCATGCACACGCTCGCGCCGACGCTGGCGGCGGAAATGGGCGACGCCTTCCCCGAGCTCGAACGCGCGCTTCCGGTGATCACCGAGACGCTGCGTGCCGAGGAGGAGCGCTTCCAGCGCACGCTCGGCCGCGGGCTGAGCCTGCTTGAAGAGGCCGCCGAAGGGCTCTCCGAAGGCGAGGCGCTGCCTGGCGAGACGGCGTTCAAGCTCTACGACACGTACGGCTTTCCGCTCGATCTGACCCAGGACGCGCTGCGCGCCAAGGGCCTGACGGTGGACACCGCCGGGTTTGAAAAAGCGATGGCCAAGCAGAAGGCCGACGCCCGCGCGAGCTGGTCGGGCTCGGGCGATGCAGCGACCGAGTCGCTCTGGTTCGATCTCAAGGCCAGGCTGGCCGAAACCGGCTTTGTCGGCTACGCCGCCGAGGAAGCGAACGGCGCCTTGCGCGCGATCGTCGCCGGCGGCGCGGAAGCCGATCACCTGACCGAAGGCGAAGACGCCGCGCTCGTGTTCGACCGCACCCCGTTCTACGCCGAAGGCGGCGGTCAGATCGGCGATAGCGGCGTGATCGAGTTCGAGAACGGCGCGATCTTCCGCGTCTCCGACACGCAGAAGCGCGCCGGCGCGCTCTACGCCCATCTGGGCAGGCTGGAGGCGGGACGGATCGAGCCCGGTCTCGGCGCGGTGCTGAAGATCGACGGCGAGCGGCGGGCGAAGACCAAGTCCAACCACTCCGCGACCCACCTTCTGCACGCCGCGCTGCGTGACGTGCTCGGCCCGCACGTGACCCAGAAGGGCTCCTATGTGGGGCCCGACCGGCTGCGCTTCGACTTCTCGCACGGCAAGGCGCTGACCGCCGAGGAGACCGCTGCGATCGAAGCCCAGGTCAACGCGGTCATTCGCCAGAACGCGGCGGGCGATATTCGCGAGATGAGCCCTGACGCGGCGATCGAGGCCGGCGCGCTGGCCCTGTTCGGCGAAAAATACGGCGACAGCGTGCGCGTGCTGACCCTGGGCCGCGCGCTCGAAGACGGCGGCAAGGCCTATTCGGTCGAGCTGTGCGGCGGCACGCATGTCGCCCGCACCGGCGACATCGCGCTGTTCAAGATCGTGTCCGACAGCGCGGTCAGCGCCGGCGTGCGCCGCGTGGAAGCGCTGACCGGCGAAGCCGCCCGCCAGTGGCTGGAGACCGAAGCGGCCCGCGCGCGGGAGGCGGCGAACCGCCTGAAAGTGCCGACCGCCGAACTCGCCGAGCGCATCGCCGCGCTTCAGGACGAGCGCAAGAAACTCGATCGCGAGCTGGCCGAAGCGAAGAAGAAGCTCGCCATGGGCGGCGGTTCGGCTGCGGCCGCGCCGGGCCCTGAAGAGATCGCCGGGCTTAAATTCACCGGCCGCGTCGTCGAGGGCGTCGGCGGCAGGGATCTGCGCGGCCTCGTCGACGAAGCGCGCCAGGCCATGGGCTCGGGCGTTGCTGCGTTCGTGGGCGTGGTGGACGGCAAGGCGGCGCTGGCCGTGGGAGTCACCGACGATCTCGCCGGCCGGGTCGACGCGGTCGAGCTGGTCCGCGCCGGCTCTGCGGCCGTGGGCGGCAAGGGCGGGGGCGGCCGGCCCGACTTCGCGCAGGCCGGCGGCCCCGACGGCTCCAGGGCCGACGACGCGCTCGCGGCGATCCGTGAAGCGCTCGCCTCGGTCCCCGCGGCCTGAGCATGCGCAAGGCAAAGAGCGGCGGCGACGTTCAGATGACCGGCGACCGGACGGCCGCCCGGGAGATCGCCGCAGCACGCGCCGCCTTCAATCAGGCGCTCGCCGATCGCGATTACGGCGCCGTCGAAGCGGTGTTGTGCGCAGATTGCACGCTGACGCCCGGCGACGACGCCGCGCTCATCGACGGGCGCGAGGCCCAGATCGAGGCCTGGCGGTCGCTGGTTTCCCAGGCGCCGGACGTGGCCTATGTGCGCGCGCCCCGACGCATCGACGTCGCCGAGGACGGCCGTCTCGCCGCAGAGACCGGGCGCTGGCGCGGCGCCTGGTCGTCCGACGGCGTCGGGATGCGCTATTCGGGCGCCTATTTCGCCAAATGGCGCTTCGAGGCGGACGGCTGGAAGATCGCGTCCGAGGTCTTCGTCACCCTGTCGCGCGCCGCAGGCGCCGATTAGCCGCACGCCTCCGGCCGCACCGCTGATGCTCCGGGGCGGCGGACGCGCTAGGCTCCTAGCTGAGCGAATCCCGGGGGAGGGCCGCATGGCGGTCGAAGGTCATGACGTCTGGCTGAAGGACGCGGCGGTGTTTCTCGTCGCCGCGGGCGTCGTCGTGCCCGCCTTCAAGCGGCTGAAGATCTCCGCCGTGCTCGGGTTTCTCATCGCGGGCGTGGCGCTCGGGCCCTACGCGCTCGGCGGGCTCTCGGAGCGATGGCCGGTGCTGGACTGGGTGACCATCTCCAACCCCGAGGCCGCCGCACCCTTCGCCGAACTCGGCGTATTGTTCCTGCTCTTTCTTCTGGGTCTCGAGCTGAGCTTTCAGCGGCTCTGGGCGCTCCGGCGCGCGGTGTTCGGCGCTGGCGGTCTGCAGTCGGGGCTGAGCGCGCTGGCGATCGGGGCGGCCTGCGTCTGGATCGGGCTCGCCGCGCCGGCCGCCGTCGTGGTCGGCCTCGCTCTGGCGCTCAGCTCCACCGCGATCGTCATGCAGATCCTGGCCGAAGAGCGCCGGGCCGCCACGCCGGTGGGCCGGGCCTCGCTCGCCGTTCTTCTGATGCAGGACATTCTGGTCGCCCCGATCCTCATCCTCACAGGCTTTCTGGCGCGCGACACGCTGGGCTCCGGCGGGGTGGGCGTGGTCCTGCTCGAAGCGCTCGTGCAGGGCGCCATCGCGATCGGCGTGATCATCTTCGCGGGGCGGTACCTGCTCAAACCGGTCTTCCGCCTCGCGGCGAAAGCCGGCGGGCGCGACCTGATGATGGCGATCGTGTTCGCCACGGTGGTGGGCGCCTCGCTGCTCACCGCCGAAGCGGGGCTGAGTCTGGCGCTCGGCGCCTTCCTCGCCGGGCTCCTGCTGGGCGAGACCGAGTTCAAGCACCAGGCCGAGGTCGACCTCGAACCGTTCAAGGGCCTGCTGCTCGGGGTGTTCTTCACCACGGTCGGCCTGTCGCTCGATCTCGGCGCGGTCTGGGCGAATTTCGCCGTGGTGATCGGCGGGCTTTTCGCCATGCTGGCGGTGAAGCTCATCATCGCCTACGCCGCGCTGCGCCTGTTCGCGGGCGGGCGGGGCCTGTCGATCGAAGCGGCGTTCCTGCTGGCCCCGGCCGGCGAGTTCGTCTTCGTGATCCTCGCCGCGGCGGGCGCCGGGGGCGTGGTCGATCGCGAGACGGCGACCATCGTGTCCGCCATCGCGGGCCTCTCCATGCTGCTCACCCCGGCCATGGGCAAGCTCGGAAAGCTCGCCGCCGCACGCTTCGCGCCTGAACCCACGCCGGACGCGCCAGGGATCGAGGATTTTTCCGAGCTCGAAGGCCATGTCGTCATCGCCGGCATGGGCCGGGTGGGCCGGGCGATCGCGCGCGTGCTGGAGACTGAACAGGTGGAGATCATCGGTCTCGACCGTAACGCCGCCCGCGTCGCGCACGCCCGCAGGGACGGCTGGCGGGCCTATTACGGCGACGCGTCCCACCCTGAGATCCTCGCCAAGGCCGGCGCCCGCGGCGCCGAACTCTTCGCCGTCACGGTCGACGACCCGGACAAGGCCTGCGCCATGGTCGGCGCGATCCGCGAACTCAGATCGGACGCGCCGATCCTCGCCCGCGCCCGCGACGGCGAGCACGCCGTGCGCCTGATGAAGGCCGGCGCCACCCACGTCACTCCCGAAGCGATCGAAGCCGCGCTTCAGCTCGCCGGCCGCGCGCTGGAAGCCTTCGGCCTGCCGCCCGAAACCGTCCGCGACCGCCTCGCCCAGGAACGCGAGGACGAATACGCCCGCGGAGCATCGGAGGGCTGAAACGAAAACGGCCGGGCGTCTCCGCCCGGCCGTGTTCGTTTCGGATAGAGCCGGCCCTAGACCAGATCGCTCATCGCTTCGGCGAAGCGGTCCGCGACGGTGTCCAGGAAGCCCTCGGTGGAGAGCCAGCCTTGCTGGTCGCCGACCAGAAGGGCGAGATCCTTGGTCATGTAGCCCTGCTCGACGGTGCGCACGACCGTCTGCTCGAGCCGCTGGGCGAAGGCCATGACGTCCTCGTTGCCGTCCATGCGGCCACGATGATGCAGGGCCTGGGTCCAGGCGAAGATCGAGGCGATGGAGTTCGTCGAGGTCTTCTCGCCGCGCTGATGCTGGCGGTAGTGACGAGTGACCGTGCCGTGCGCGGCCTCGGCCTCGACGGTCTTGCCGTCCGGGGTCATCAGCACCGAGGTCATCAGGCCCAGAGAGCCGAAGCCTTGCGCCACAGTGTCGGACTGCACGTCGCCGTCATAGTTCTTGCACGCCCAGACGAAGCCGCCGTTCCACTTCATCGCCGCAGCGACCATGTCGTCGATCAGGCGGTGCTCGTAGGTGATCTTCTTTTTCTCGAACTCGGCCTTGAACTCGGCCTCATACACGTCCTGGAAGATGTCTTTGAAGCGGCCGTCATACGCCTTCATGATCGTGTTCTTGGTCGACAGATAGACCGGCCAGCCGCGATCCAGGCCATAGCGCAGCGAGGCGCGGGCGAAGTCGCGAATGCTTTCGTCGACATTGTACATGCCCATGGCGACGCCGGGGCTTTCGAACTCGAACACCTCGTGGGTGATCGGCTCGCCGCCGTCTTCAGGCGTGAAGGTCAGCGTCAGCTTGCCCGGGCCGGGCACGCGCATGTCGGTGGCCTTGTACTGATCGCCGAAGGCGTGACGGCCGATCACGATGGGCTTGGTCCAGCCGGGAACCAGGCGCGGCACGTTCTTGATCACGATCGGCTCGCGGAAGACCACCCCGCCCAGAATGTTCCGGATGGTGCCGTTCGGCGACTTCCACATCTTCTTCAGGCCGAATTCCTCGACGCGGGCTTCGTCAGGCGTGATCGTGGCGCATTTCACGCCTACGCCGTGCTCCTTGATCGCCTCGGCGGCGTCGCGGGTGATCTGGTCGTCGGTCTCGTCGCGTTTCTGGATCGACAGGTCGTAATACTTCAGATCAATGTCGAGATAGGGAAGGATCAGCTTGTCCTTGATCAGCTTCCAGATGATCCGGGTCATCTCGTCGCCGTCGAGTTCGACGACCGGGTTGTCGACTTTGATCTTCGCCATGCCTTGGTCTTTCATCTTGCGGGCCGTGCGCGCGGGGTCGGGCCTGCGGCGCGCCGCGCGCGGGGGTGGACGGATGTCGCGGCGGTGTCTAGCACCGCGTACCCTTCAGAAAAAGGGCGGGGGCGCAGGCTTCCCGTCCGTCTTTCGTCGAAACGCCTGAACCGGCGTGTCGGCTCAGCTCCGGTCGAAGATCATGGACGACAGCCCCGTCTTCATCCTTTGCCGCCCCCAGCTGGGCGAGAACATCGGCGCGGTCGCCCGCGTGATGGGCAATTTCGCGATCGCGCGGCTGAGGATCGTCGCGCCGCGCGACGGCTGGCCCAACCCGGCCGCAGAGACGATGGCGGCGGGCTCGAAAGTGCTCGAGACCGCCGAAGTCTTCGACACGCTCGAAGCCGCCACCGCAGACTGCCATGTCCTCTACGCCACCACCGGAACGCCGCGCCAGATGGTCAAGCCGGTGATGACCGGCCGGCAGGCGATGGCCGAGATCCGCGGGACGATCGCGGCCGGTCAGCGCGCCGGGGTGATGTTCGGCGCGGAGAAGTCGGGCCATTCCAACACCGAGATCCAGATCGCGCGGGCGGTGATCAGCCTGCCGGTGGACCCCGACTTCACCTCGCTCAACCTCGCCATGGCCTGCGGCGTGCTGGCCCACGAATGGCGCGCCGGCGATCCCGTCCCAGACGCCTGGGCGCCGCTGGAGGACCGGGCGAGCCAGGCCGAGCTCGACGGGCTCTACGCCCATCTCCATGACGAACTCGACCGGGCGGGCTTCTTCTACCCGCCCGAGAAGACGCCCCTGATGATGCAGAACCTCATAAACGCCTTCGCCCGCGGCGGCCTGACCAGCCAGGAAGTGCGTACCTTTCGCGGCGCGATCAAGGCGCTGGCGATCGGCAGAGGAAAAGCGCGGGTCGTGCGGGAGGATTAGGCTCGCCCCTGTTCCGCGCCGGTGCGATCTCGGCTAGGGATGGCGCTCAAGGAGTGCGTGCATGGCTGATCAGGCGACATCGATGCGGAAGCGGGGCGGCGGGCTCGGGCGGTTCTCTCTGCCCGACTGGGCGTTTCTGCCCGTTGCGGCGGCGGTGTTCGCCGGGCTGATCATGCTCGCCATGACCTATCGCCCGACCGGTCAGGACCCGATCGTCACCGACACGCAGTATCTGATGACCGGTCCGGCGCTGGGCCAGCTGGTGCCGGGGCCGGGAACATCGGTCCAGCTCGTCACCGGCGCGATGGAGCCGCTGGCGCGGATGCGCGCGAGCGCGAGCCTTGAAGCCGCCGGCCGGCTGTCCGCCGGCGTCGCCGCGATCATCCCGCCCGAGTTCGAGGCGGCGGTCATCGGCCGGCTTCTGAAGGTGGAGGCCGAGCTTCGCGCCGAGCCCGGCTCGGAGCTGACCGAGGCGCGGCTGGGCTATTTCACGACCGGGGGCGGAGATTCAGGCTGGCGCCCTGTGCCGGTGAGCGAGGAGTTTCGTACCGTAGGTTTCTGCTGGCGGGTGCGGCCCGACGCGCCGACCAACGGGGTCGAATCCGTCGGCGTCTGGCCGGACGTGGAAGGCGCGGACCGGGTGCTTCTGGTGCGCGAGCTGCGCGTGACGATCCAGCCTGAAGCGATCGATCAGGCGACATGCGAGGCGAGCCTCGCCGCCCGCTGAGCGCGGCGGCGTTGACTTAACAGGTCCGCCCCGTCATAACCCGCGCTTCCCTCGGGGCCAGCTTGAAGCTGACCGCTCGTTCAACACTCACGGACGACGCGTGGACCGCCGTTTTCATCGCGTTGCGAAGAGGGCGCAACGCCGGGCCGCGTCGAAGAAGGACTGACATGTCGAAGCGTCATTCGCAGAAATACAAGCTCGACCGCCGCATGGGCGAGAACATCTGGGGCCGCGCCAAGTCCCCGGTGAACAACCGTCCCTACGGCCCGGGCCAGCACGGCCAGCGCCGCGCCGGCAAGATGAGCGATTTCGGCCTCCAGCTGCGCGCCAAGCAGAAGCTGAAAGGCTATTACGGCAACATCACCGAGAAGCAGTTCAAGCGCACCTACACCGAGGCGCAGCGCCGCAAGGGCAACACCGCCGAGAACCTGATCGGTCTGCTTGAAAGCCGCCTGGACGCGATCGTCTATCGCGCCAAGTTCGTGCCGACGGTGTTCTCCGCGCGCCAGTTCGTCAATCACGGCCACGTGAAGGTGAACGGCAAGCGCGTGAACATCGCCTCCTACATGGTCAAGCCGGGCGACGTGGTCGAAGTGCGCGAGAAGTCGCGCAACATGGCCCTGGTGCTCGAAGCCCTCGGAAGCCCCGAGCGCGACGTGCCGGACTATATCGACCTCGATCCCAAGGCGATGAAGGCCACCTTCACGCGCGTTCCCGAATTCGCCGAGGTCCCGTACCCGGTGAAGATGGAACCCAACCTCGTGGTCGAATTCTACTCCTCGTAAAACCGGGGGCGACCCAAACGAACAAGACCCGCCGGAGCGATCCGGCGGGTCTTTTTGTTTGACGCTCCGGCAGGCTCACGGCAGCCGGTCGAGCACCCAGTCGCGCGCATCGCGCTTGACGCGCCGATCAAGCCCGAAGTCGGTGACGGCGCCCGGGGCGCCGGTTCCGTCGGGCTGGGGCGTGAAGAAGTGGTTCACGCTTTGATAGCGCCGCCAGGTCACGTCCGGGTTTCCCGCCGCGTCCAGCATCGCGGCCAGCTCCTCGCCCTGGGGCGGGGCGATCACGGCGTCCGCGCCGCCTTCCACGACGAAGACCGGCGCATCGACGCCGCGCGCGAGCCGGGCGATGTCGACGTCGAGATGATCGCGCCTGGCCGGGTCGCCTTCCATGTAGGCGATCGTGGCGGCGTACCAGTCGGCCTTGGCGCGCTCATAGTCCGCCTCGCTCATCTCTGCGGTGCGTTCGACCTTCGCCGCGGCCTGGTCGCGCAGGAATTCCCGCGGGCTTTTGGACGGCGCGCCCAGAAGGACGAGGCCGGAAATGTCCTGGCTGCGCGCTCGATGAGGTGCGAGCGCGTCTCCTCGACGATCTCCCGGCGTTCGGGATCGGGCAGGGCGGCGAGGGCGCGTTCGAGGCGTTTGAGATAGGCCTCGATCGCGTCAGAGCGGACCGGCTCAGCCATCACGGGTCTCCACGATGCGGTCGAGCGCGGTGCGGAAACCCGCCCAGGCCTCGACCATGGTCTGCAACACGGCCTCCCCGTCCTGGGTGAGGCGATAGTATTTGCGCGGCACGCCGCCGTCGGGGTTCTCCACCCAGCGCGCCTTGATGCGCCCTTCGCGCTGCAGCCGATTCAGCAGCGGATAGATCGTGCCCTCGGATATGCCGAGCCCCTCCACCCCGCTGATCCGGTCCAGGATCTCGATGCCGTATTTCTCACCGCCGCCGATCACGGCCAGCACGGCGAGCTCGGCCGAGCCCTTGCGCAATTGCGCCTTCCAACTGTCGATATTCTTGTCCATGCGCGATCATGTATAGCAGCTATACATGTTATGCAAGTATATTTGGCGCAGGGGTTTCGGCGCTGATCGCCCCTGGTCCCGGAACCGGGTATCCTGTGCGGAATTGATGTCTCTGCGGCCTCGGCGCAGGGGCCTGAAGCGAGGATGTTCAAGATGAATCGATCGACCGCCGCCGCGGCGCTGGCCGCCCTTGCGATCGCCGCCTGCGCGCAGACGCCCGCCGCGTCGCCGCGATCCTCGCTCGCATCCGAGCCGGCGCTGACCGAGGTCTACGCCTGGCGGGACGCAGGCGCCGAGGTGGTTGTGCGCACCCCGTCGAACGGCTGCACGAGCAAAGACAGCTTCGAGACCCTGGTTACGGGCTCGGGTGCGGGCGGCTGGACGTTCGACCTCGCGCTCACGCGTGTCGAAGAAGATCTGTGCCGGGCCTATCTGCCCGAAGGCGTCGAGCTGGTCTGGACGAAGGACGAACTCGGACTGCCCGACGGCGCGGAGGTGCAGATGGTCAATCCGGTGCGCCCGGCCCGCTGAGCTGAGGTCAGGCCGTGGCCAGACCCTTTTCCTTGAACAGCGCCTGCAGCTCGCCGGCCTCGAACATCTCCTTGACGATGTCGCAGCCGCCGACGAACTCGCCCTTCACGTAAAGCTGGGGGATGGTCGGCCACTCCGAATAGGTCTTGATCCCTTCGCGCACGGCGGGGTCTTCCAGCACGTTCACGGCGGCGTATTCGACCTGCATGTGGTCGAGCACGCGGGCGACGACCGAGGAGAAGCCGCATTGCGGGAAGGTCGGCGTGCCCTTCATGAACAGGACGACGTCGTTTTCGGTGACGGCTTTCCTGATCGCCTCGAGCGTGGCGTCTTCGGTCATGGGGCTCTCCTCGTCCGGTTCGGAAGCCCCTTAAGTGGAATGCTCGCCGCGCTTGGTCAAGGCGGCCGGGTGGGCGATCACGTTGTCTGCGAACGCCGCGGCGAGTTCGTCCACGCTCATCGGGCGCGGCGCGGTCTCCGGCGCCGCCACCGCGCCGTGATCTTCGAGGGCGGGCACTTCGCAGATCACCGCCAGGCACAGCTCCACGCGCTGGCCGGTGTCCGCGGCGATCGGCGTGAAGGCGCAATGCCATTCCGACGCTGCGCCCTCGACGCCGCGCAGCCTGACGGGCTCGGGCGCCATCTTGGTCTGGAAAACCGTGTCGATATAGGCCCGCGCCGTTTCGGCGACATGCGGCGCGATCTGCGCGGTCGTTTCGCCGGGCTCGGCCTTTCGGCCGTAGAACCGGTCCATCGCCGCATTGGTCCTCAGGACGCGATGATTGCGGTCGATGATTGCCATCCCGAACGGAGACGCTTCGAACACCTGCTTATACAGGTCGTCGATAAGCATTAGGGTCCCTTCCGCTGCGACCGGCTTTCGGCCGATCCACAATTATCCTCAAGGGTCAACGCGCCGGCTGACAATGTGTTCAAAGTTTCAGCTTCAGGGTGTGCGTGTTTCTAGTGCGAGCGCGTGAAGCTCCCCGCCCATCCGGCCCTTTAGGGCGGCGTAGACCATCTGGTGCTGCTTGACCCGGGGCATGCCGGCGAAGGTTTCCGACACGACGACCGCCTTGTAATGGTCGCCGTCGCCGGCGAGATCGGTGATCTCCACTTCGGCGCCGGGCACGCCTTCCTTGATCATGGCGGCGATGTCTTCGGCTTTCATCGGCATTGGCGCGGGCTCCCGCTAACGGCTACGACTCACCGAAAGCATACGTCAGGCGCCCGGTCCGGCGCCAATACAAGGAACGCGACATGATCTCGAGACTCTTTCTCGCCGCAGCGAGCCTCGGCGTGCTGACCGCCTGCGCCGGCGAACCGCCCGCGGGACAGGCCGCGGCGCCTGCGGGAACCGAGGCGTGCCTTGATCAGCCGAGCCGGCCGCTCACCGATCTGTGCGTGCTGAGCCATGACGTCATGGAGGGCCGGCTGGTCGGTACGCAAGGCAATGCGCTCGCGCGCGCCTACCTGCTGGAGCGTTTCGAAGAGATCGGTCTTCAGCCGGTCGCGGACGGCTATGTCCACGAGTTCGACTTCGAGCGGCCGATCGATTTCCGCGACCCCGAGGCAGGGCGGCGGCAGCTGACCGGATATAACCTCGCCGGCCTGATCGAGGGGCGCGGCGAGGGACCTGCGCTCGCCGTCACGGCCCATTACGACCATATCGGGCCCGGCGAGACCGGCGAGATCTTCAACGGGGCGGACGACAATGCGTCCGGTGTCGCGGCGATTCTCGCTGTCGCCGAAGCCTTCAGAGCGAACCCGCCGGCGACCGACGTGCTGATCATCGCGTTCGACGCCGAGGAGGGCGGGCTGAACGGCGCGCGCGCCTGGGTCGACAGCCCGCCCGAGGGCGCGCCGGAGATCGGCCTGGTGCTCAATCTCGACATGCTCGGCTACAGCCCGGACGGCGATATCTGGGCGGCGGGGACCTATCACACGCCGGAGCTTCTGCCAGTGGTGCAGGCCGCCGCCGCAGAAGCCTCGGTGCGGCTCGAAGCGGGCTATGACCGGCCCACCGGCGACCCGCGCGAGGACTGGACGCTGCTCTCCGATCACGGGCCGTTCCACGCCGCAGGCACGCCATTCCTCTATCTCGGGGTGGAGGATCACGAGCATTATCACCAGCCCAGCGACGAGTTCTCCATCATCGACCCGGACTTCTATTCCGGCGTCGTCGATCTCGCGGTCGATCTCGCGCAGCGCGCTGACGACTGGCTCGCCGAGCGCAGCGGAACGCAAACGTCGGAATAGGCGCTGAAATCGGGTTTCTGCTGCTTTGCAGCAACCGGGTTTCTGTGTGAATTTTCGGAAAAATAAACGCCGTTCACTTTTCAAACTGAAGTGAGCGGTTTATCTCTGCGTCAGTTTTCCGGCGGAGCGCCGCCGGGTCGTCGGCAAAGGGAGTTTCGCCATGACCGCCATCGTCCGTGTTGTTTTCGCAGGTGCAGCGCTGAGCCTGGCCGGTGCGGCCGCGCAAGCTCAGGAGTGCCCGTCCGAGCCGGTGTTCGTCGGCGTGTCCTCGGCGAACTCCGACGTGCGCGCCTCGGCCAGCCGCGTCGAGCGCGGCGACTGGGCCGTCGCCGAGCACTTCGCCACTGAAGCGCTGGAATCGGGCACCTCGAGCCGCAACAAGGCCGCCGCCCAGATCAATCTGTGCGCCGCGCTGGCCAACCAGCGCTCGGCCGGCACCGCGGACGCGTGTGCTGCGGCCATCGCGATGAACGACGATCGCTGGGAAGCCTACACCAATCGCGGCGCGGCCTTCTGGCTGGCCGGCGATCTGGACGCCGCGCGCGAAGACTTCGCGCGCGCCGCCGAACTCGGCGCCGGTGAAGAGGCCGTCGCGTCCAACACCGCGCTGGCCTCCTGCGCGGGCTAGACCCTTCCTCTCCCTGAAACGGGCCGCGGGGGCTTCCCTCGCGGCCTTTTTTATCGGGCGTTCTGCACGCGCTGCAGCGCCCAGACCCGGACCGCGCTCGACAGGGGCTGTTCGGGATCGTGCGCCACGCGCGCCGCATCGATCCGCGCGACGAGCCCGGCCAGCGACACGCCGTCCTCCGCCCGCGCCGCATCGATCACCGCCCAGAACTCGGGCTCCAGCGCTAAAGACGTCGCGTGCCCGGCCAGGGTGATGGAGCGCTTTTCAAGCATCGCCCTCTTCGCCCCGCTTGTGACCGTCCACGAGCTTCGTGAGCCTGTCCCGCCGCGCGGCTTCCAGATCGCGCACTGGCTTGGGCGTGCCGTGCGCGATCCGGTTGGCCTGGGCGGTTTTCGCCTTGTCTTCGCGCGCTTTGCGCTTGCGTGCCTGGCGCAGATTGATCGGCTTGGTCATCGCCCGTCCTAGTTCGGCCCGATCATGTTTTCCGGGCGGACGACCTTGTCGAACTCGTCTTCGGTGACGAAGCCCAACCGCACCGCCTCCTCGCGCAGGGTGGTGCCGTTCTCATGGGCGGTCTTGGCGACCTTGGTGGCGTTGTCGTAGCCGATGGTCGGCGCGAGCGCGGTCACCAGCATGAGCGAGCGCTCCATGATGTCCGCGATGCGCTTTTCGTTCGCCTCGATCCCGACCACGCAGTTCTCGGTGAAGCTGCGCGAGGCGTCGGCGAGCAGTTTTGCGCTCGTCAGCACGTTCCAGGCGATCATCGGCTTGAAGACGTTGAGCTGGAACTGGCCTTGGCTGCCCGCGAAGCTGACCGCGGAGTTGTTGCCCATCACCTGGGCGCAGACCATTGTCATGGCTTCGCACTGGGTGGGGTTCACCTTGCCCGGCATGATCGAGCTGCCCGGCTCGTTCGCCGGCAGGGAGATCTCGCCGATGCCGCAACGCGGACCCGAGCCCAGGAGCCGGATGTCGTTGGCGATCTTGAACAGCGACACCGCCGCGGAATTCAGCGCGCCATGCGCTTCGACCATGGCGTCCTTGGTGGACAGCGCCTCGAACTTGTTGGGCGCCGTGGTGAAGGGCAGCTTGGTCAGGCTCGCCACCTCGTCGGCGAAGCGCTCGGCGAAGCCTTTCTTGGTGTTCAGCCCCGTGCCGACCGCTGTGCCGCCCTGGGCGAGCTCATAGAGCGAGGGCAGGGTCTGCTCGACGCGGCGGATGGCGTTGTCGACCATTCCGGCATAGGCGGAGAACTCCTGACCCAGCGTCAGGGGCGTCGCGTCCATCAGATGGGTGCGGCCGATCTTGATGATGCTCTTGAACGCTTCGACCCTGTCGTTGAGCGCGTTCCTGAGCGTCTGAAGCGCAGGCAGCAGGTCGTGCACGAAGGTCTCCGCCGCCGCGATATGCATGGCGGTGGGGAAGGTGTCGTTCGAACTTTGCGCCCGATTGACGTGGTCGTTGGGGTGGACCGGATCCTTCGAGCCGACCTCGCCGCCGAGGATCTGGATGGCGCGGTTCGCGATCACCTCGTTGGCGTTCATGTTCGACTGGGTGCCCGAGCCGGTCTGCCAGACGACCAACGGGAAGTGATCGTCGAGCTTGCCCTCGGCGACTTCCAGCGCGGCCGAAGCGATCGCGTCGCCCAGCCGGGCTTCGAGATTGTCGAGCGCCATGTTGGTGTTCGCCGCGCAGTGCTTGACCACCCCGAGCGCGCGGATCAGCGGCAGCGGCTGGGTCTGTCCGCCGATCCTGAAATTCTGGATCGAGCGCGCGGTCTGGGCGCCCCAGAGCTTGTCGGCGGGCACTTCCAGGGGGCCGAAGGAATCGGTTTCGACGCGCATCTCGGTCATGGGGGGATCGCTCCTCAGGGCGTGGCGGGGACCCGTGCGCTTGAACCTTCCCGGCGGCGCACGGATGATGGTGACGGTGCGAATCGGGTGTGTAGCACCGGGGCGGACGGGATCAAGACGCCGTCCCGGCCCGTTTACCTCCCGCCGCTGTGAAGGGTCGGCCATGGACGTCGATTGGGACGGGCTCGACTGGATCGGGAGAGGAAAAGTGCAGGCCGTGGACCAGCAAGGATCGCTGCATGTGCGCGTGGACGCGCTCACCAGCCAGACGCGCCGATTCAAATCCCTGATCGGCGATTTCTTCCGCACCGAATTCAAGCGCGTGCGCCCGAAATACGGCGCGTTCGAAGTGATCATCGAGATCGAACGCACCGAGCACAGCCCGATCCACGATGTCGACAACGTCGCCAAGGCCGTGCTCGACGCGCTGACCGGCGTGGTCTTCCACGACGACAGCCAGGTCGAACGCCTGCACGTGGAGAAGGTCGCCGGCGAGCGCGCGCGGGTGAAGGTGCGCGCCCGGCCGATCGTTAAGCCCGAGCCCGCGTGAGCGCGCCGGATCTCAACCCGGTCGAGGCCTATCGGCTCGACGGCCGCGGTGGCGGGCAGGAGACCAATTTCGAGGATCTGCGCGAGGCGCTGAAACCGCCCGTCGATCTCGGCGGCAAGGATACGCCGGGCGAGCCCTTCGCCTGGATCCATGTGCGCCGGGAAGACCCCGACTGTCTGAAGATCCTCGGCGAGACGGGGCTCGATGGTTTCGTCAAGGACGCGCTTCTCGCCCAGGAGACCCGGCCGCGCTGCACCGTGCACAAGGACGGCGTGGTGCTCAATCTGCGCGGGGTGAACCTGCTCGAAGGCGCCGAGGTCGAGGACATGATCTCGGTGCGCTTCTGGGTGGATCGCCGCCGCGTGGTCGGGGTCTGGCTGCGTCCGCTCTATGCGGTCGCCGACGTGATGGCCGCGATCGACCGCGGCGCGGCGCCGACCTCCACCGGCGATCTCGTGGCGCGCCTGGCGCTGCGTCTCGCTGACCGGATGGAGCCGGTGATCGCCGGCGAGCACGAGCGCATCGACACGCTGGAAGAATTCCTCGACACCGAGAACATCGAGGAGGCGCGCACCGAACTCGCCGACATCCGTCACGAGGCGATCATCCTCAGGCGCTTCATCGCGCCCCAGCGCGACGCGCTGACCACCCTCGCCATCGAGGATCTGAGCTGGCTGGACGATCACGACCGCGCCCGCATCCGCGAGGCCGCCGACCGCACCACGCGCATCCTCGAAGAGCTCGAAGCGGTGCGCGAGCGCGCGGCTTTGGTCCACGACCAGCTGATGGAAAAGCGCGCCGAGCAGATGAACCGCTACACGCTCGTGCTCTCGGTGGTCGCCGCGATCTTCCTGCCGCTGGGCCTGCTGACCGGGCTTCTGGGCATCAATGTCGGCGGCATTCCCGGTGCGAACGAGGAAAACGCCTTCTGGATCGTGTGCGGGCTTCTGGTCGGAGTGGGCGTGATCCAGCTGGCCATCTTCAAGTGGATCAAAATGATCTAGGCGCGGGCCAGCCGCCACATCGCCCAGACGCCCACCAGCGGCCCCACAGCCAGCGGAAGGAAAGCAAATCGCCAGCCGATCGCCTCCGCCCAGACCGGGAGCAGCTGGACGCTGATCACCGTCAGGCCGAAGCCCAGCGCGGTCTGCAAGGTGAGCAGCGATCCGGCGAGCCCGTCCGGCGCGCGCTCGGCGATCGCGGCGGAGAACTGGGCGCTGTCGGCGATGACGCTGACGCCGTAAACCGCCAGCAGCACGGCGAGCACCCAGACCGGCGCGGTGAAGGCGAGGGGGCTTGCAAGCGCGCAGAGCCCTGAAACCGCAAGCGCGGCGCCGGCGATCTGCGCCCGGCCGTACCGGTCCGCGAGCCGTCCCGCCGCGATCGCGCCGACCGCGCCGATCGCGACGACCCCGAACGTGGCGAGGCCGATCTCCGCGCCGGCTTGGGTCCCGCGCGCCGCCGCGCTGGCGGCGAGCCAGGCGCCGGTCCAGGCCCACACGGCGTAGAGCTCCCACATATGGCCGAGATAACCCAGGTTGATCGCCCGCAGGTCGGGCCGGCTGAAGGCGATGGCGAGCGCGCCCGGCCTGAACGGCGCCGAGCGGGCGAAGGCGGGGCCGGGCTTCGCAGCGAAAACCAGCGCGGCGGCCGCGAACGCGAGCAGAGCAGAACCGGCGAACGGCGCGCGCCAGTCGATCGTGCCCAGCAGCGGGGCTGCGAGATGGGGCAGGGCGCTGCCCAGCGTCAAAGCGCCGACGAGCAGGCCGACCAGCAGCCCCGCATCGCCCTTCGCCCAGCTCGCCGCGAGCTTCATGCCGACCGGATAGACCAGCGCCAGCGCCGCGCCTGACGCGCATCGAAGGGCGATCATGGCCGCGCTCGCGGGTTCGGCGATGAGGCACAGAGCGCTCGTCAGCCCTGCCGCGGCGGCGCCGGAGGCGAACACGGCGCGCGCGTCGAACCGGTCCGCGAGGCCAAGGATGGCGCTTGCAAGCGCGCCGGCGACGAAGCCGAGCTGGACCGCGCTCGACAGCGCGGCGGACTGAAACGGGGTGAGCGGGCGGGCGGCTTCCAGCCCGGGCAGGGCGGCCGCGCCTGCGAACCAGACCGACAACGCCAGAACCTGGCAAAGCGCGATGATTGCGAGGCTTTTCGCCTTACCCGGCATCACCGCCGCCGGGCGGGGCCTGGTTTTCCTCGAACGGGCGGATCGCCGCGGTCGCCGTCGCGGTGGCGCAAAGCCGGCCCTCGGCGTCGAAAAGCTCGCCGCGGGTGAAGCCGACCGTACGGCCCAGGCGCACGACCTCGGCGACGCAGCGGCAGCTGTCGGTCATGAGCGGGCGCAGGAAGCTGGTCTTCATCTCCAGCGTCGGGACGGCGGATTTCAGATGCGTGGCGACGAAGAGAGACAGGCTCATCGCCTCGTCGAGAAAGGCGCTGACGATGCCGCCCTGGACCGAACCGTTCGGGTTCCGGAATTCGGCGCGCGCGGCGAAGCCGCACTCCGAACGTCCGGTCTCGGGATCGAGATCGATGAGCTCATAGCCCAGATGGCGCGTGGCGGCGGGAAGGTTCTCCGGCGCGGACAGAATCGCCATGAGCTTGTCGCGCGCGCTCGGCTCGGCCACGCCTCAGTCCTTTTTGCGGAAGGATTCGAGGCTGACGACCGTGCCTTCGGCCTCGGCGGTCTCCGGCGTCTTGCCCGACTTGATCTCGCCGGGCTTGGGCGGGACGTAGTCGAAATGCAGCCGGAAGCCGACGCTGGGGTCGTGAAAGCGCGTGATCGCGCGCCAGGGCACGCCGAGATATTTCGGCACGCCGTTGAATTTCAGGGTGACTTCGAACCCGTCCTCGTCGACGCCGAGATCCCAGAACTGGTGTTCGAGCACGATCGTCATCTCTTCGGGATAGGCCTTCAGAAGGCCCGGATCGAGATCGCAATCGGGATCGTCGGTCTTGAACGAGATGTAGAAATGATGCGCGCCGGGAAGCCCGCCCGCGCTCGCGGCGCGTTCGATCGCCTGACGCACCACGCCCCGAAGAGCGTCCTGCGCCAGCGCCTCGTATCCCATCAGGTCCTTGCCCACGATGTAACGCCCCGCCTCGTTCTGCAGCCCGTCGAAGGGTATCGCAGCCGTTCGGTGCGTCAATCGGGCGCGATGAGTCCGGCGTGGCGGAACACAGCTGGCGAGGCGGGATGGTAAGTGGGGGCTTCTGTTGCCAGGCGCCCCCGAACCCCGCCTGACCTTGCTAGAAGTCAGGACTTAAGAGCGAGATGCTCGCGCTGACTACGCAGCGAGAGCGACCTCTTCAGCATAGTTGTCGTTGGCAACTACTTTGAGCGGGCTGGTAACGAAGCCCATTCGGGCGAAAGCTACGTCTTTAGCCATCCGTCGATCCTATTCGGCCCCTCGAACGTCCGCCCAACGAGCGGGAAAGAGTTGGTGGAGCCGCCGGGATTCGCACCCGGGTCCGGTCTGGTTATTACACGCGCGTTTATCGCCATAGTCCGCCGAAGCGGACAGCGACTAATATAAGGGATCGAACCGGCCGGCGGAAGGGCGAGGGTCCGATGACCATGCAGTTGCGCGCAAAATCGAAAGCGGCGAGGGCTGTGGCGATGCTCGCCCTCACCGGGTTTCTCGCCGCTTGCGCAGCACGAACGGAGCCTGCGGCGCCGACCGCTGAGAACTGCGTCGAGATCGGGTTGAGCTCGAACGGATGGCACGCGGGGCTGTACCTTCCGGCTTCGGCCTTCAGCCCCGGCGGGCCGGTGCGCATAGCCTTCCCCGAGGCGGACTGGTTCGCCGTCGGCTGGGGCGATGCGCGGGCCTATCCCGGCCCGCTGGGACCGGTGAATGCGGTCTCCGCCGTGCTCTGGCCGACCCGGTCTGCAGTGCACGTCGCCGCGCCGGGCAGGGACCCGCGAACCGCCTACCGGCAGGACCATGTCGATCTGGCGCTGAGCAACGCGCAGCTCGACACGCTCGCAGCCGCCATCGAAGCGGAGTTCGTCCGCGGCCCTGACGGCGGCCCGGTCCGGCTGGGCGAGGGGCTGGACAGCCGCGGCTCGGCCTTCTTCGCGGGCCGGTCGCGCTATCACGCCTTCCGGACGTGCAACGTCTTCATCGCCAGAACCCTGGAGGGCGCGGGCGTTGAGACCGGCCGGACCTGGGGCCATCTGCTGCCGGGCAGTCTTTTACGCGCCGCCGCCCGCCGTAATCCGCAAACCTGTCCGGGCTAGCTCGCGCCCATCACGAAGGCGTTGAGCTTGTTGCCGTCGGGATCACGGAAATAAGCGGCGTAGAACCCGCCGCCGCGCAGGCCGGGCGCGCCTTCATCGGTCCCGCCGTTCGCGAGCGCCGTCTCGTAGATTTGCTTCACGTGCGCCTCGTCCCGAGCCAGCAGGGCGACCATGACGCCGTTGCCCACGCTGGCGGGCTTGCCGTCGAAGGGCTTCATCACGCCGATCCCGGCGCCACCGTCCATCGTGCCCCAGGCGACGTAGGTCTCGCCTTCCATCATGCGCGGGGTGTCGAGAAGCGCGGCGATCTTGTCATAGAAGGCGACCGCCTTTTCGAGATCGTTGGTCCCGAGCGTCACATATCCGATCATCGTCCTGTCCTTTGGTTTGTTCGTGTAATGTTCTACGCAAATGTGGCCACAGGCGAACCGCGCGTGCAAGCGTTTTCTCGCGTCGACGCCCGGTTATCCACGCCGCCGGGCCGCCGTGCGGGTTTCCCGAATCGTCCGGCGCGCTACCCTGTCCGGCCCGCCCATGATGGAGGCCGCCATGGCGATCGCCGACCGACACGACGCCGCGCCCGCCGGATCGCCGATCGAGCGCGCCTATCTCGACCTGCTGCGCGACGTGCTGGAGACCGGCGAGGACCAGACCGACCGCACGGGCATCGGCACGCGCGGGGTGTTCGGCCGTCAGATCCGCTGCGATCTCGCCGACGGCTTTCCGCTGCTGACGACCAAGAAGGTGTTCTTCAAGGGCGTGGCCGTTGAGCTGCTCTGGTTCATCAAGGGGATGACCAACGTGCGCTGGCTTCAGGAGCGCGGCGTGACGATCTGGGACGAGTGGGCCGATGAAAACGGCGAACTCGGCCCGGTCTACGGCAAGCAGTGGCGGCGCTGGGAAGGCCCGGACGGGCGCGAGATCGACCAGCTCGCCGGTTTGATCGAGCAGATCAGAACCAGCCCCGACAGCCGCCGCCACGTCATAAGCGCCTGGAACCCGGCCGACGTGCCGTCCATGGCGCTGCCGCCGTGCCATACGCTGTTCCAGTTCAAGGTGCTCGGCGGCCGGCTGCACCTGCAGCTCTACCAGCGCAGCGCGGACCTGTTCCTCGGCGTGCCGTTCAACATCGCAAGCTATGCGCTGCTTCTGGCGATGGTGGCGAAAGTCACCGGCTACGAGCCTGGCGAATACGTGCACACCTTCGGGGACGCGCACATCTATTCCAACCACATGGATCAGGTGAAAGAGCAGCTCTCGCGCGCACCGCGCGCCCTGCCGAAGCTTCACCTCAACCCTGACGTCGAAGACCTTTTCGCGTTCGAGTACGAGGACATCTGCTTAGACGGGTATGATCCCCATCCCGCGATCAAGGCGCCGGTGGCGGTGTGACCCGCCCCCGCCTCGTCATCGTCGTCGCCGTCGCGAAGAACGGCGTGATCGGCGCCGGGGGCGATCTGCCCTGGCGCATTCCGTCCGATCTCAAGCGATTCAAGGCGGCCACTCTGGGCAAGCCGGTGATCATGGGCCGCAAGACCTGGGAGAGCCTGCCGCGCAAGCCGCTGCCGGGGCGGGCGAACATCGTGGTCAGCCGGTCGATGGACGCAGCAGCGGGCGCGCAGATCGTCTCCACGCCCGAAGCCGCGCTCGATGCGGCGGCGTCGGCGGCCGCGCACGCCGGGGCGGGGGAGGTCTGCCTGATCGGGGGTGCGCAGCTCTATGAGGCGTTTTTGCCGCAGACCGACATGGTGATCCTGACCGAGGTCGATCTCGCGCCTGAGGGCGACGCGGTCTTCCCGCGCCTCGATCCTGCGGACTGGCGCGAGGTCTCGGCGGAGACCGTCGCGCCCGAGCCGGGCGACGATGCGGGCTACACCGTGCGCCTTCTCGAGCGGCGCTGAGCGGAACCGTCCCGGTTTTACTTGAACCGGCGTTGCGAACCCGCCACATACGCATCAAAGCGCATTCGCGTGATCGTCACATCCATGGAGCGGGGAGATACATGCCCTGGAATGATAATTCGGGCGGCGGAGGTCCTTGGGGCTCCGGCGGCGGAAACAACAACAACCCCTGGGGCCAGGGGCCGAACCGTCCCGGCGGCGGCCGGGGTCCGGGCGGGGGCGGGCAGGAGCCCGACCTCGAAGAGCTGATCCGCCGGTTCCAGAACTGGCTCGGCGGCCTGTTCGGCGGCGGCAAGTCCGGCGGCGGTAAAGGCGGCAAGGGCGGCGGAGGCGGCGGCGCCGGTCTCGGCGCGATCCTGGCCGGTCTTCTCTTCGTCTGGCTCGCCTGGCCCGGTTCGGGCTGGTACCAGGTCGGCCCGGGCGAAGCCGGCGTGGTCCTGCGCTTCGGCGAGTACACCCGCACCACCGGCGCGGGTCTGCGCTTCAAGCTGCCCTATCCGTTCGAACGGGTGATGATCGAGGACGTGACCAATATCCGCTCGGTCACCATCGGCTCGACCCCGCAGGAATCGCTGATGGTCACGCGCGACGAGAACATCGTCGACGTGAGCTTCACCGTTCAGTGGCAGGTCGATCCCGCGAACGTGCGCAATTACCTGTTCAACGTTCGCGATCAGCAGGCCATGGTCCGCGCCGTCGCCGAGAGCGCCATGCGCGAAGTGGTCGGCACCTCGGACCTTCAGCCGATCATCGGCGAGGGCCGGGGCGAGGTCGCCCAGCGTGCCGAGCAGATCGTGCAGGAGACGCTGAACCGCTACGACGCGGGCATCCGGATCGTCGGCGTGCAGCTTCAGGAAGCCGCGCCGCCGCCTGACGTCATCGCGGCCTTCCAGGACGTCATCGCGGCCGGTCAGGACGCCGAGCGCGTCCAGCTTCAGGCCACCGCCTACGCCAACCGCGTGGTGCCCGAAGCGCGAGGTGACGCGGTGCGTCTGCTCGAAGAAGCGCGCGGTTACCGCGATCAGGTCGTCGCCGAAGCCGAAGGTCAGGCCGACCGCTTCAACGCGATCTACACCGAGTACGCCCAGGCGCCGGAGGTCACGCGCCGCCGGATGTTCCTGGAGACCATGGAGCGCGTCCTGGGCCGCTCCGAACTCATCATCCTCGACCAGAACGGCCAGGGCGCCGTGCCGTATCTGCCGCTCGATCGTCTTGGGCAGAACCGCGGCGCGCGTTCCGAAGCGGCCGGCTCGGGCCAGGGAGGCTAGACCATGAGATTCCTCACCATCATCGGCGGCGTCATCGTCGCCGCAGCCGTGATCGTCTTCCTGACCGCGACCTATACGGTCAGCGAGACCCAGTCCGCCCTGGTGCTGCGTTTCGGCGATCCGGTCCGTGTGACCAACGAGGTCGGCGACGAGGATCCGGGCCTGCACTTCAAGCTGCCCTGGGAAGAGGTGCTGCATTTCGACAAGCGCAATGTCGAGTTCGACATGCGGCCCCGTCAGATCCAGGCCGGCGACCAGGAGCGGCTCGAAGTGGACGCCTTCCTGCGCTACCGCGTGATCGATCCGCTGCGCTTCTTCCAGACCGTCCGCACCGAGGCCGGCGCGGAGCTGCGCCTGGCGACGATCATGGAAGACGCGCTGCGCGCCGTTGTCGGCTCGATCCCGTCCCAGGACGTGATCTCCGGCCAGCGCGCCGAGCTGATGGATCGGGTGGAGGCCAGCGTCGCCGCGGCGACCCGCCGCGCCGATCTGGGGCTCGAGATCATCGACGTGCGTATCCTGCGCGCCGATCTGCCCGACGACGTCGAGGAGCGGGTCTTCCAGCGCATGCGGTCCGAGCGTGAGCAGCAGGCCTCGCTGATCCGCGCCGAGGGCGAGGAGCGGGCCCGCGAGATCCGCGCCTCCGCCGACCGGGAAGCGACGGTGATCCTGGCCAATGCGCGCGCCGAAGCCGACCGCATCCGCGGTGAAGGCGACGCCCAGCGCAACCGGATCTACGCCGCCGCCTACGGCCAGGACCGGGAGTTCTTCCAGTTCTACCGCTCGATGCTGGCCTACGAGAACGCGCTGCGCGACGGCACGCCCATCGTGATCCCGCCCGACAGCGAGTTCTTCGAGTACTTCCGTTCGGAGGCCGGCAGGAACTAGGGCCGTGGCCGAACTTCTGCTGCTCGGGATCGGCGTGGCGCTCGCCCTCGAAGGCGCGCTCTACGCCGCCATCCCTGAGACCATGAAGCGTATCGCAGCGGCGGCCGGGCTCTCTGAGCCCGGCCGTCTGCGTATTGCAGGGCTGATCGCGATGACGATCGGGGTTGGAATCGTCTGGCTGGTGCGCGGCTGAGCTGCACCTGCGGGCGTGGCGCGCCGCATCGCGGCCGTGTTAGAGATTCGTTCATAAGTTTCCATAGCGTCCGGAGCCGCTCATGCGCCTTTTCGCCGCCGCGCTCGTTCTCGCCGCGATCAGCTGGCTCGCCCCGGCTTCCGCGTTCGCCCAGCCCAATGAAGGCTTCGCCGATCTCAACGACCGGCTGAGCCCGGCGGTGGTCAATATCGCCACCGCCCAGCGCATCGGCGAAGAGGACGGCATGCCGGTCTTCCCGCCCGGCTCGCCGCTGGAGCGTTTCAACGACCTTCTGGGCGAGGGGCCGCGCATGGCGCGCTCGCTGGGCTCGGGCTTCGTGATCGATCCCGACGGGCTGGTGGTGACCAACAATCACGTCATCGACGAAGCCGACGAGGTCGAGGTGGTGCTGCAGGACGGCCGCGTCCTGCCTGCGGAAGTCATCGGACGAGACCCGGCGACCGATCTGGCCGTGCTGCGCGTGGACGCGGGCGAGGGCCTGCCCTTCGTGGAGTGGGGCGACAGCGACGCGTCGCGGGTCGGCGACTGGGTCGTGGCGATCGGCAACCCGTTCGGCCTGGGCGGCTCTCTATCGGCCGGCGTCATCTCCGCCCGAGGCCGGGAGATCGGCGGGCGCTATGACGACTATCTTCAGAGCGACGTCGCCATCAACCGGGGCAATTCCGGCGGCCCGCTGTTCAACATGGACGGCGAGGTGGTCGGCGTGAACACGGCGATCTTCTCGCCCACCGGCGCCAGCGTCGGGATCTCCTTTTCCGTACCCAGCGCCGTCGCGCAGCCGGTCGTCGCCCAGCTCATCGAGTTCGGCGAGACCCGCCGCGGCTGGCTGGGCGTGAACGTGCAGCCGGTCACCCCGGACATGGCGACCGCGATGGGCCTGTCGGCGGCCCGCGGTGCAGTGATTACGCGGATCGACCCCGAGGGCCCGGCGGCGGACTCCGGTCTGCAAACCGGCGACGTCGTTCTGGCGTTCGGCGGCCGGGCGGTGGCCGACGACCGCGCCCTGCCGCGCATCGTGGCCGAGACCGAGCCGGGAACGCGCGTGGACATCGAAGTCTTCCGCCGCGGCGAACCGGTTACGGTCGCGGTGACTATCGAACGGCTCGACGAGGGCGAAGCCCGGCCGCGCGCCCCGGCGGGCGCCGAGGCGCAGGAAGGCGCGGCCTCGCCCGCCGCCTCACGCTCTCTGTTCGGCCTCACGGTGGAGCCGCTGACGGAGTCGCTGCGCCGCCGCTTCCGGGTGCATCCCGGCGCCGAAGGCCTGGTGGTCACCGAAGTCGATCCCGACAGCGACGCGGCGGGCAAGGTCCGCCCCGGTGACGTGATCGAGGAGATCGCCTGGACCCCGGTCGCAACGGTGCAGGAGGCGCGCGACATCGTCGAGGCGGCCGGCGGCGGTCCGGTGCTGTTCAGCCTCAATCGTCAGGGTCAGTACGTGCTGCATACGCTGCGGGGATAGGCGGGCCGGTGGCTGAGCACGCGGCGCGGCCCGACATCCTCCTGCTCGGCGGGCCGACGGCGAGCGGCAAGACCGCGCTGTCGCTGCACGCCGCGCAGCGTCTCGGCGGGGAGATCGTCAACGCGGACTCCATGCAGGTCTATGAGGGCCTGCCGATCCTGTCCGCCCAGCCCTCGGCCGAAGAACGCGCGGCCGCGCCCCATCACCTGTTCGGCGTGATCGATCCGGCCGAGCGCTGCTCGGTCGGGCGCTGGGCGTCGCTGGCGCTCAATGCGATCGAAGCGATCACGGGCCGCGGGAGGATCGCGATCCTCACTGGCGGGACGGGGCTCTATTTCAAGGCGCTGCTCGACGGGCTCGCCCCTGCGCCGGACATCCCCGATGCGGTGAACGCCGGGGTCGCCGCCCTTTTCCGGAAAGGCGGGCTCGAAGCCTTGCGCGCGGAAGCCGAAAGGCTTGATCCGGTTTCAGCCGCGCGCATTGCGGCGGGCGACAGGCAAAGGCTCATGCGGGTGATCGCGGTGGCGCGCGCGGCGGGGCGGCCTCTGTCCGAGCTTCACACAGACACCACGCCGCTCTTCGATCCTGCGAGAGTCGCCGGGGTCGTCGTCCAGCCGCCGCGGGAAGGGCTCTACGCCCGGATCGAGGCGCGCTTCGAACACATGATCGAGGCGGGCGCGCTCGACGAGGCCCGTGCGATCGCCGCGCGCGAGCTCGATCCTGACCTGCCCGCGATGAAGGCGGTCGGACTGCCGCCGCTGCTGGCGCACTTGCGGGGCGAGACCGACCTTCAGACCGCGATCGAGACCGCCAAGCGGGACTCCCGGCGCTACGCCAAGCGTCAGTTCACCTGGTTCTCCAATCAGCATCCGGACTGGGACCGGGTGGAAAGCCTTGACCCCCAGGCCCAGCGCGCCGAGCTTGGCCGCCTTCTGTCCCGCCGCTTCGGAGCGCTTTGATGGCCGCGCCGCTTTACGACGCCGATCTTGATCTCAAGCCGATCGCTGACCGGTCGGTCGCGATCATCGGCTACGGCAATCACGGCCGCTCGCACGCCCTGTGCCTCAAGGACAGCGGCGCGGGCGAGGTCATGGTCGCGCTGAGGACGGGCTCCGCCTCGGCCGACCGCGCGCAGGCCGACGGGTTCGAGCCGGTCGCCATCGAAGACGCCGCGCAGCGCGCCGACGTGCTCTCCATCCTCGCCGCCGACGAAGCGCACAAGGAGATATGGGAGACCAAGATCCGCCCCAACCGCAAACCGGGCCAGGCGCTGATCTTCTGCCACGGCTTCTCCATCGATTACGGGCTGATCGAACCGGAGCCGGACGTGGACATCATCCTCGCCGCCGCCAAGGGGCCGGGCGGCGCGGTGCGGTCGAGCTTTGAGAAGGGCGGCGGCCTCGTCGGGTTCTGGGGCGTGCATCAGGATGCGAGCGGTGAGGCCGAGAAGATCGCCAAGGCGTATCTCAAGGCGCTGGGCTGCGGCCGGGCCGGAGTGTTCGAAACGAGCTTCCGAGAAGAGGCGCTCAGCGACATTCTCGGCGAGCAGGCGGTGCTGGTCGGCGGCATGTGTGCGCTCGCCCGCGAAGGGTTCGAGCAGCTGACCAAAGCCGGCATAAATCCCGAGATGGCCTATCTCGATACGGTTCACGAGCTCAAATACATAGCCGACCTCATCCATGAGCGCGGCGTGCACGGCATGTACGCGGCGATCTCCGACACCGCCGAGTTCGGCGCGCACGAGGTCGAGGGTCCGATCCGCGAAGCGGTCCGCCCGGTCTTCGAGGCGATCGTGAAGGACGTGACGGCGGGAGATTTCGCACGGCGTTGGGTGGCGGATTACGAGAACGGCCGGGCGGGTCTTCACAAGGCGCGGGAAAAGGCGAGGACGCATCCGCTGGAGGCGGCGGGCGAAAAGGTGCGCGGCGCGGGGGCGCCGCCCGCCCTTCAAACGCCGCAATCGGCGCGCTAAAGCGCGCGCTTCGGCGGCCCGGTTCTTGCGAGGCTGCGGCGGGGATTTATTCGGTTAAAGTTCGCTCATGGACGCGCTTCTTCGTTTCATCAACCGGCTGGACAGCCGCGCGGCCCGCGCGGTGTGGATCACGCTGGCGCTTTTCGGCCTAGTCGCGGCGCTGTTCGTCGTCGGTCGCTTCGTGCTCGATATCGAGCCGAGCTCGGTTCAGGCCTGGTTCGAAAGCGCGGCCGGCGCCTGGTACGCGCTGCCCGCCACGATCCTGCTCTTCACCGTGCTCGCGTTCGTGGGCGCGCCTCAGTTCGCCCTGATCGGCGCGGCGGTGTTCGCGTTCGGACCGGTGCAGGGGTTCATCTATTCCTGGATCGCCACGGTGGTCTCGGCGACGGTCGATTTCTGGCTCGGCCGGTTCCTCGGCGCGGAGACCGTGCGCAAGTACGGCGGCAAGACGGTGAATCGCATCTCCCATTTCGTCGGCCGGAACGGGTTCTGGGCGAGCCTCATCGTACGGATCGTCCCCAGCGCGCCCTTCATCGTGGTCAACATGGCCGCCGGCGTCTCGAGAATGGGATATTTGCCGTTCGTCGCCGGGCTCGGCGTCGGGGTGATTCCCAAATCCGCCGTCATCGCCTTTTTCGGCGGCTCGCTGATGGCGCTGTTCGCCGGAGGCGGCTGGCAGGCAGGTCTGGCGCTCGCCGCGGCGGCCGCCGCCTGGGTGGGCTTCATGCTCTTCGCCAGAAGGCTTCTGCGCAGCGACGAGGGCCCCGTGGGCGCCGAGGTCGCTGCGGCCGAGGCGGAACACGCCGAGGAGGCTGAGCGTGAGGAAGCAGGGCGGCTTGCAATCGATGACGCGCCGTCGCACAAGGGACACACTTGAAAATTAAATCCTGTCGGCACGAGAGTCGCCGGCGGGCGGCCGCATGAAACGGGATAGCGCATGTTCTCAAGCGTGTTCGGGCTCCTCTCCGCTGACATCGCCATCGACCTGGGGACCGCGAACACGCTCGTGTACGTGAAGGGCCGCGGCGTGGTGCTGAACGAGCCGTCGGTGGTGGCCTTCAAGATCGAGAAGGGCCGCAAGCAGGTCCAGGCGGTCGGCGCGGAAGCCAAGCTGATGCTCGGCAAGACCCCCGGAAACGTCGAGGCGATCCGTCCCATGCGCGACGGCGTCATCGCCGACTTCGACGTCGCCGAGGAGATGATCAAGCACTTCATCCGCAAGGTGCATAACCGGCAGACCTTCGTCAGCCCGCAGGTCGTGATCTGCGTGCCCTCGGGCGCCACGGCGGTGGAGCGCCGCGCGATCCACGAAAGCGCCGCTCACGCCGGTGCGCGAAAGGTCTATCTGATCGACGAGCCCATGGCCGCCGCGGTCGGCGCCGGGCTGCCCATCGACGAGCCGACCGGCTCGATGATCGTCGATATCGGCGGCGGCACCACCGAAGTCGCGGTCATGTCCCTGTCGGGCATCGTCTATTCGCGCTCGGTCCGGGTCGGCGGCGACAAGATGGACGAAGCGATCATCAACTATATCCGCCGCTCGGCGAACCTTCTGATCGGCGAGACCAGCGCCGAGCGCATCAAGAAGGAGATCGGCTCGGCCACCCCGCCGCCCAAGGGCGAGGGGCTGACGCTGGAGATCAAGGGGCGCGACCTGATGAACGGCGTGCCGCGCGAGATCGTCGTCACCGAGGCGATGATCGCCGACGCGCTGTCAGAGCCGGTCGAGCAGATCGTCGAGGCGGTCAAGCAGGCCCTCGAAGCCACCCCGCCCGAACTTGCCGCGGACATCGTCGACAAGGGCATCGTGCTGACCGGCGGCGGGGCGCTTCTGCGCAATCTCGACACCGAGCTGCGCGACCGCACCGGCCTTCCGGTGAGCCTCGCTGACGAGCCGCTGTCCTGCGTCGTGCTTGGCTGCGGCAAGGCGGTCGAGAACCTCCGCCTGTGGCGGCCCATCCTCGCCGAGGCGGTCTAGCCGCGGCCTCCTAGGGAGACCATGCGACCTTGGCGCTGAGACCGGGCCGGCGACATCAGGACGAGGGCGTCAGATTTCCCCTGCCGCTGTTCGGCTTCTGCGTGCTGTTCGCAGCGGCGCTGCTCTGGCTCGACCGCCCCTCCGACCGCGTCGAGCCGCTGAGCGCGGCGCGCGCAGCCTTCAACGACGCCGCTTTGCCGCTGCTCGAACTCGCCGGCCGTCCGGTGACCGGGTTCACGAACATGGGGCCCTGGTGGCGCCGCCAGCTGGCGCTGGCGGAGGAAAACCGGGCGCTGCAGCTGCAGCTCGCCGAGCTGCGCTCCTGGCGCGACGTCGCGCTGTCGCTGCAGGAACGTAACGCCCGCTACGCCGAGCTTCTGAACCTGCAGGGCCCCGAGATGGGCGAGCGGATCACCGCCTGGACGGTGGCCGACCAGTCCACAGACTTCGTGCGCTCGCGGCTGATCGGCGCAGGCCGCCGGGCCGGGGTCGCGCCGGGCTATCCGGCGGTCAATCTCTACGGCCTGATCGGACGGACGGTCGATGTCGGCGAGGACAGCGCGCGGATCCTGCTGCTCACCGACTTCAACAGCCGCGTCGCGGTGATGGCGGACCGGTCCAACGCGCGGGCTCTGCTGATCGGAGACAACACCGACTTTCCGCGCCTGGAATATCTCGGGCGCGAGCCGGACCTGCGCGAGGGCGACCGGATCGTCACCTCGGGCGACGACAACGTGATGCCGCGCGGCCTGCCGGTCGGCGAGGCGGTGCTCGACCGCGACGGCCGCTGGCGGGTGGCGCTGTTCAATCGGGCCGCGCCGATCGATCTGGTCTGGATCTGGCCGTTCGAGCCTGTGACCGCGCCCGGCTCCATGCTGGACGACGGCGCGACGGTCGTCGCTCCGCCCATGGCGCCTGAAACCGCCGGGGCCGAAACGAGCGCGACCGCCGCGCCCGAGGGAGAGGGCTGATGCGCGCACCGCTGGACACCGGACCGGGCTGGCCGGGCATCGTGGGTTTCGTGCTGACCACGCTCGCCGCACTGATCATTCAGGGCGCTGCGGGCCGGATCGGGGTGAACGGCGCGCTGTTCGTCAATCTGCCGCTGATCGTGCTTTTCCTGTGGTCGTTCAAGCGGCCGGGGCTCGTCTCGCCGATCGCGCTTCTGATCGCGGGCCTTCTTCAGGACCTCGTCACCGGCGGTCCGCTGGGCGTGTGGGCGCTCGCCTATCTGGTCGCTTTCGCCGCTGCGCGCGACCGCGAGGCGGACGGCGCAGGGGTCGAGGTCGGCCCCGCCGCCCTGCGGTTCGCCGCGCTGTCTGCAGCCGCCTATGTCACCGCCTGGGCGGCGGGCAGCGCCGCGGTCGGCGCCCCGGCGGGCTTTCAGGCGTTGATCGCGGAGGCGCTGCTCACCATTCTCTTGTTTCCCGCCTTCGCCTGGGTGTTCGTCCGCCGCAAGGAGCGGTCGGCGTTTTTTTAACCCCGGTCGGCGAAGGCTGAGCGGCGACGGCACGGAACGGACGCGATGCGGCGCGACAAGCAGGAAGCCCAGGCCCAGTTCAACCGGCGCGCCCTTCTCATGGGCGCGGCGGGCCTCGGCGTGTTCGCAGGGCTCGGCGCGCGGCTCTACTCGCTGCAGATTCTCGAGCAGGAGCGCTACCGCACGCTTTCTGACGACAACCAGTTCAATTTCCGGCTTCAGCCGCCGGTGCGCGGCCGGCTTCTGGACCGGTTCGATCAGCCCATTGCGGAGAACCGCGACAGCTATCGGCTGATGATCATTCCCGAGCAGGCTGGCGATCCGCGCGCTGCGCTCGAACGCCTGTCGCGCTTCATGCCGCTCTCCGAGGAGCGCATCGACCGGCTGGTGCGCGAGATCCGCCGCTCGCCGCGCTTCCAGCCGGTGACGATCGCGGAGGATCTCGATTGGCAGACCTTCACCCGGATCAACCTGCATCTGCCTGAACTTTCAGGGATCACGCCCGATGTCGGCGAGGTGCGGACCTATCCCCACCCGCAGACCTTCGCCCATGTCACCGGCTACGTGCAGTCCGCCCCGCCCGAAAGCGCGAACGGCGATCCGCTGCTGCTGCATCCGGGCTTCAGGATCGGCCGGGCCGGCGTGGAAGCCGCCGCAGAGGACACGCTGCGCGGCGAGGCCGGCCAGCTGAAGGTCGAGGTGAACGCCTACGGCCGGGTCATCCGCGAATTGCCCGACCAGTCCGTGCCCGCCACGCCGGGGCGCGACGTGCGTCTGGCGGTCGATCTTCGGGCCCAGCGCGCCGCCATGGCGGCGCTCGACGGGCAGGCCGCCGCCGCGGTCGCGCTCGACATCCAGACCGGCGAGATCCTGGCTCTGGCCAGCTCGCCCAGCTTCGATCCGAACTCTTTCGTGCTCGGCATTGGCCAGGAGGAGTTCGACGGGCTGAACACCAACCCCTACCGGCCGCTGTTCAACAAGGCGACCACGGGGCTTTACGCGCCGGCCTCCACGGTGAAGGGCATGGCTGCGCTCGCCGCGCTGCAGGAAGGCGAGTTCGACCCGTCCGAAGAGGTGTTCTGCAACGGCTCGACCCGGCTCGGGAACCGCACCTTCCACTGCTGGCGCCGCGAGGGCCACGGCCGGGTGAACTATCACGAGGCCGTAAAGACCAGCTGCGACATATACTTTTACGAGGCCGCCCGGCGCCTCGGCATCGAGCGCTGGCGGCAGATGGCGCTGACCTGCGGGCTGGGCGAGCTGTTCGACATCGGCATGTCGATCCCCCAGCGCGCCGAAGGCCTGGTGCCCAGCCCGGCCTGGAAACGCGCCCGCCGCGGGCAGCCCTGGACCACCGGGGACATGTACAACACCGGCATCGGGCAGGGCGACCTGCTCGCCTCGCCGCTGCAGCTGGCCGTCATGACCGCGCGCGTCGCCTCGGGCCGCAAGGTCACCCCGACCCTGTTCCCGCGCGAGCCAGGTCACCAGTTCGAAAGCCTGGGCTTTGACGAGCGCTATCGCGAGATGGTCCATCAGGCGATGCGCGCCGTCGTGCACGAACCCGGCGGCACGTCCTACTGGACGCTCGATGCGGGCCGGGGGCTGGGGATCGAGGGCGTGGAGATGTGCGGCAAGACCGGCACCGCCCAGGTCTACTCGATCTCGGCAGAGGAACGCGCAGCGGGCGTGCGCGACCAGGAAGACCTGCCCTGGCGGCTGAGAAACCACGGTCTTTTCATCGGTTACGCGCCAGCCGCCGCGCCGCGTTATGCGGTCGCGGTCGTGGTCGAGCACGGCGGGGGCGGGTCGACCGCAGCCGCCAGACCTGCGCGCGACATCCTGCGCGATCTTGTTCAGCGCGACCCGTCAGCCCGGCCTGTCGGGCCGATCGCGACAGGTCCCACGCCGAGCACGGAGGGCTGAGGGATGGGCGTGTTCACCCAGTCCGTCCCGCGCGGCTTTCGTGAGAAGCTTTACGAGGTCAACTGGGCCTTCGTACTGCTGATCGTGCTGATCGGCTGCATCGGCGTGGGCATGCTCTACTCGGTGGAGGCGGGATCGTGGGATCCCTACGCCTCGCGCCATGCGCTGAGATTTTCCGTCGGCGTCCTGCTGATGATCGTGGTGGCGCTCTTCCCGCCGCGCTTCTGGATGGGGATCGCCTATCCAGCCTATCTCGGCGCGCTCATCCTGCTGGTCGGGGTGGAGCTGATCGGCGTCACCGCAATGGGCGCGCAGCGCTGGCTGGATATCGGTCCGATCAGGATGCAGCCCTCCGAGTTGATGAAGATCGCGCTCGTGCTGGCTCTGGCGCGCTATTACCACGACCTCCCAGAGGAGAAGGTGTCGAGCTTGGGCGGGCTGATCGTGCCGGGGATCATGATCGCCGCGCCGATGGCGCTGATCATCATGCAGCCCGACCTTGGCACCTCGCTGCTTCTGGGCGCGACCGGGGCGGCCATCGTGTTCATGGCGGGGCTGAGCTGGAAGGTGATCGCGGGCGGCGGCCTGCTCGGCGCGATCGGCGGCAACATCTTCTTGCAATACGGGCTTCAGGACTATCAGCGCGCCCGGATCATGACCTTCCTCGATCCCGAGAGCGATCCGATGGGGGCGGGTTATCACATCCTGCAGTCCAAGATCGCGCTGGGCTCGGGCGGCGCGACGGGCAAGGGCTATATGCAGGGCAGCCAGGCGCACCTGAACTTCCTGCCCGAGAAACAGACCGACTTCATCTTCACCATGCTGGGCGAGGAGTTCGGCTTTGTCGGCGGGATTTTCGTGCTGGGGCTTTACGCGCTGGTGCTGGCCAACTGCGTGATGATCGCCGCTTCCTGCCGGTCGACTTTCCTCAGGCTCGTGGTGATGGGCGTGGCGACGACCTTCGCGCTCTACGTCTTCATCAATGTCGGCATGGTGATGGGGCTGCTGCCCGTGGTCGGCGTGCCACTGCCGATGATCTCCTATGGCGGCACGGTGATGATGACGGTGCTGTTCGGCCTGGGGCTGATCCTGGGTGCGCACGTGCATCGCGGCGCCGAGCCGCCCAAGGGGGCGGGTCTGTTCGGCTAGCGCCCTGTGGCGTGAACTCTTGATCTTCGCCGGTCTTTGACACACCCTCCGCGCCAAACCGCCGCACCTTTTTCGATGCGGCGGACGAGGCGCGCGCAACGGGCGCAGCGCCGGGGGAGGGAGAGACACAAATGGCCGGTCCTGCGGCGCACAGCACCTGGAATTCGCGATTCGGCTTCCTGATGGCCGCCATCGGCTCGTCGGTCGGCCTGGGAAATTTCTGGCGGTTTCCCTACACCGCCGGTGAGAACGGCGGGGCGGCCTTCGTCATCGTCTACCTGCTCTGCGTGGTCCTGATCGCGTTTCCGATCCTCATCGCCGAACTCAGCGTCGGCCGGCACGCGCGCAAGTCCGCGGTCGGGTCGACCCGGCAGATGGCGTTCGACGCGGGCGCCAGCGAGTTCTGGTCGATCGCAGGCTGGGTCGGCATGGCGGGCGGCGTGCTGATCCTGTGCTTCTACTCGGTCGTGGCCGGCTGGGTCGCCGCCTATGTCTGGCAGATGTCCCAGGGCGTGTTCACCGGCATGGAGGCCGAGCTCGTCGCCCAGCAATTCGGCGCGCTGGTCGGCGACACCAACACCGTGATCGGCTGGCACAGCCTGTTCATGGTGATCACGATCGGCATCGTCTGCTTCGGCGTGACCGACGGGATCGAGCGGGCGGTGACGATCCTCATGCCGCTCTTCTTCATCATGCTGGTCGGCATGGTCGTCTACGCCGGCGTCGCCGGGGACATGGGCGCGGCGATCAGCTACCTCTTCACGCCGGACTTCAGCGAGTTCTCCGCCTCCACCGTGCTCGAAGCGCTGGGCCAGGCCTTCTTCTCGATCGGCGTGGGCTCGGCGATCATGATCACCTACGGCTCGTATCTGCGCCGCAAGGACGAGCTTCCGCAGTCCGCGACCATCATCGCGGGAGCGGACACGATGGTGGCGATCATCGCCGGCCTTGCGATCTTCCCGTTCGTGTTCGCCTTCGGCTTCGATGCGAGCGCCGGTCCGGGCCTGTTCTTCCAGACCCTGCCCGCCGCCTTCGCCCAGATGCCGGGCGGCCAGTGGGTCGGCACCGCCTTCTTCGCGCTGGCCTTCATCGCCGCGCTGACGAGCTCGATCTCGCTTCTGCAGGTGATCGTGGCCTTCGGCGAGGAGCACACCGATTTCGGCCGTGTCGGCTCGGCGCTGTTCTTCGGCGGCATCATTTTCATGGTGGGCATCGCCGCGGCCTATTCGGGCGACTTCTTCGACCTGCTGGATGTGATCAGCGGCAAGTTCCTGCTGCCGATGGGCGGTCTTCTGATCGCGCTCTTCACCGGCTGGGTGGTCTCCAAGGCCCTGATGCAGAAGGAGCTCGACGACGCCAATCCGCGCTTCTTCGCCTACTGGCGCTTCACCATCCGCTATCTCGCGCCGATCGCGGTGGGCCTGATCATCATCGCAGGCCTCGCCGACACGTTCGGCATCCCGCTGCCCCTGATCGGCGGCGCCGATCTGGGCGGCTAGGCGCTCGCCAGCCTTCAAACGCGAACGGCTCCGCTCACAAGGCGGGGCCGTTTTCGTTTCGGACGTTGCTTGGCTCGGCGGCTCCAGGTCAAGGCGCTTGAGCCGCCTTCACCCGCATCTCCAGACGCTGGCGCTCCCCCACCCGACCCGAGGCTCCGCCTCGGCCCACCCTTCCCACAGAGGGGGAGGGAGTGAAGCGTTGCGATTGCTGGAACGTCAGACCGTAAAGCCGAACCGTCACTCCCTCCCCTTGATGGGGAGGGTCCGCCCGAAGGGCGGGGGTGGGGTGAAGATCGTAGAGCGCCTGATTCCGCAGACGCTGGCGCTCCACCCTCCCCGCAAGGGGGGAGGGAACAGGTCACCGCTGGCGATGATCAGTAACGTGAAAGACGCTTCCGCCTACGAAAACCGGCGCGCGAAAAAGTCCGTCACGCGCACCAGCCCGTCCACCGTGCCCGGCTCTCCGGCGGCGTGGCCGGCGTCGTGGACGAAGTCGAGCTGGCTGCCCGGCCAGGCCTTGTGCAGTTCCCAGGCGGTCTTGGGCGGGGTGACCATGTCGTAGCGGCCCTGCACGATCGCGCCGGGGATCTCGGCGAGATGGGCGGTGTCTTCCAACAGCACCCCGTCGCGCTCGAGAAAGCCGGCGTTGACGAAGTAGTGCGTCTCCATCCGCGCCAGGGCGTCCGAGCGGCGCGGTTCGGGGTTCGCGGTGTCCGGATCGGCGTGAAGACTGATCAGCGCGCTTTCCCAGCGCGCCCACTCCACCGTGTCCGCGCGGCGTTCGGCGGGATCGTCGACCATCACCCGGCGGTGATAGGCGCTCAGCACGTCCTCCTGCTCCTCGCTGGTGAGCCGGCCGGCGAAGCGCGACCAGGCGTCGGGGAAGAGCCGGTTCGCGCCGTCGCGGTAGAACCAGTCGATCTCGGTCCGGGTGCAGGCGAAGACCCCGCGCAGCACCAGCGCCATGACATGGTCGGGACAGGCGCGCGCGTAAGCGAGCGCCAGCGTCGCGCCCCAGCTGCCGCCGAACACCACCCATTTGTCGACGCCGAAAAAGGCGCGCAGCGCTTCGATGTCCTCGATCAGCCGGCCGGTGGTGTTGTCCTCGATCGAGGCGAAGGGCCGGGATCGGCCGCAGCCGCGCTGATCGAACAGGATGATGCGGTATTTGCGCGGATCGAAGAAGCGCCGCATGGCCGGCGCGGCCCCGCCGCCGGGCCCGCCGTGCAGACCCAGAACCGGAACGCCGTCCGGCCTGCCGCATTCCTCATAGTACAGGCTGTGGCCCTGGCCGACAGGCAGGTGGCCGCTCCGCGCCGGTTCGATGGGCGGGTAAAGTCCGAGGCGGCGTGCGTGCCTGTGAGAATCCATGAGCAACCGACCGCGCATTCGCGGCCCTTCATGTTCAGTAAATTTGATTGCCTTAAGAGTATGCTTTTTTATGATGCCGTAAAGCGGTGCTGCGAGGGGCGCGCCGTGCGCGGTTTCGCGCGAAGGGAACTCGATTTGACGGGACGAGCGGCTGAAACGCTGAAACTCTCCGTGCTCGCGTGCGCCGGTGTGTTTGCGCTCGCCGTGAGCGGCTGCGCCAGCGCGCCGATCGATCTGCGCGGCGAAGACCCCGCCCTGGCCGGCGCCCTCGATATCCAGACAAGCCTGCGCGAAGAAGCCGACGCCGTCGTCACGCGTGTCGACGCCGAAGGCTGGACGCTGCGTCCTCCGGCCGGAGAGGCGGCGCGGTCTTTCCTGGGCAGGCTCCTGGGCGGCGCTGGCGCAGAGGAGGGCGGCGAGGACGCCGGCGACCCCGTCGCGACCTATATCGCCAGCACCGGCGACGCGGCGGCGCTTCAGGATCTCGCCGAGCTGTCTGACGCGGTCGAGGCGCTCAGCGCCTCTGCGTTCGCCGTGGCCGGCTTCGACCGGGGACTGAACCCGGACGCGATCGACCGCGACATCGCGGCCGCCGAGCGCGCGCTCGGCGCCACGCGGCGCGCCTCGGCCTTCTTCGCAGAGGTCGGCATGGTCGCCGAGATCGACGGGCTCGACGCCCGGCTCGAAACCCTCATCGACGCGCAGAAGAACCTCGCCGCGGCCGCCGACGCGCTCGCGGAGCGCCGCTGGGCCGCCCGCCACGATCTGACGGGCTGACCGTGCCGCTGGACATTCCGGGCGACCGGCTCGACCCCCAGACCGTCACAGGATTTCTCGCCGAAGACGAAGGCGAAGCGCTGCACGCGTGGGCGCTGAGAGCCGCCGAGGCCGCACCGGGCCCGTTCGTCGAGATCGGTAGCTGGTGCGGGCGCTCCACGGTCTATCTCGGCCGCGCCGCGAAGGCCGCCGGCCGCCTTCTGTTCGCCATCGACCATCATCGCGGCAGCGAGGAGCACCAGCCTGGCGAGGGCTATCACGATCCCGGACTGTTCGACGCCGAGCTCGGCCGGGTGGAGACGCTGCCCGCGCTCAGGCGCACGCTGGCGCTCGCCGATCTCGAAGCCCATGCGGTTCCTGTGGTGGGCCCCAGCGCGGCGATCGGGGCGGCCTGGGGCGGTTCTTTGAGCTTCGTCTTCATCGACGGCGGGCATGCGATGGAGACCGCCCTGGCGGACTATCGCGCCTGGGCCGGTCATGTCGCGCGCGGCGGTATCCTGGCCATTCACGACGTCTTTCCCGATCCGAAAGACGGCGGACGTCCGCCCTACGAGATCTGGAAGCTCGCGGTCGCCTCGGGGCTGTTCGAGCCGGTCGAGCGGATCAATACGCTCGAGGTGCTTCGCCGGGTCTGAGCCAGGCCTCTGGCCGGGCGTGGCGGATCAGAAAGTCTGCGCCGGGGCTGAGATTGAACAGCGCGTCGGCGGCGAGCACGACCGCGCCGGCGGTCCAGCCCGGACGCTCCTTGGGCCAGATCATCCCCAGCTCGAACTGCCAGCCCATCCAGTAGCCTTCGCCGCCGCGCGCCAGCGGGGCGAGGTCTGAGATGAGCGTCCTGGCCTGCTCGCGCCGGCCCGCAGCCAGGCACGCCATGGCCAGCTCTGCGGTTTCCGCGGCGGTCACCCACGGCTCGTCGGCCACGCAGCGGCAGCCCAGATCGGCGACGACGAAGCGGTTCCAGTCCGCATCCAGCCGTGCGATCGCCGCAGGGCCGCTGATCGCGCCTGTCAGGACCGGGTAGTACCAGTCCATCGCATAGGTCGTGCGGTCCACGCCCTTGCGGTCGAAGCGCTCGGGGGATTTCGCAAACGCGCGGGCGATGCCGGCGCGGGCGCGGGCCCAGCCGGGCTTCTTCTTGCCCAGCGCATCGGCCATCCGAAGACCGGCTTCGAAGCTTTTGTAGAGCGAGGCGTTTCCGGCGCGCAGCGAGTCCACGTCCTCGAGCGGCTGGTCGGGATCGGGATCGCGCCAGACGATGTCGCCGGCCGGGCACTGGCGCGCGGCCACCCAGTCGAGCGCGCGCTCGACCATTTCATAGTGGCGCGCGATGAGCCGCGGGGCGTCGAGCGCCAGGGCCGTTTTCAGAACCGTGACGGCGACATAGCCGGTGAAGTTCGTGTCGCGCGCGGTGACGGGCACGTCAGGCGGGGCGATGTACTCGCCGGTCTCGTCCATCGGCACCCCGGCGCCGAGCTCGCCGGTCCAGCCGCCGTCGTCCTCCTGAAGATCGGCGAGAGCGTCGAGCGCGGCCTCTGCGGCGGCGCTGCGGCCGGCGACGGCCAGCGCCATCGCGCTCTCGCCGTGGTTCCAGGGATCCCAGACGCCCGCCTCGATCCAGGGAATCGTCCCGTCACGGCGCTGCAGCGCCTCGATCCGGTCCGCGCAGGCGGCGAGGTCGACCCCGAGGGCGCGCGGGCTCATGCCGCGCTCCGCTTGTCGAAATAGAGCGCGACGGACTTGCCCATGACAGGGTTCAGCGCCGCCTCGGTCCAGCGGGTGAGGCGCGGCTTTTCAAGCAGGTCCCACTCCAGAAGCTTGCGGTAGGCCGCCACGGTCCGGCTTTCCTCCTGGCGCTCCCATTTCGCGCATCTCAGCCACCAGTAGGGGCTGTGAAGCGCGTGCGCCCAGTGACGCTTGAAGGCGGAGAAGCCGAAGCGTTCGACCTGGGCGCGCAGCTCGGCGTCCCTGAAGATGCGCACATGGCCGCCGGGCGTGTTCTGATAGCCTTCCGACAGCGTCCAGCAGATCTTCTCCGGCCAGAAGCGCGGCACCGAGCAGGCGAACTTGCCGCCGGGCCGGGTCACCCGCGTGATCTCCGCGAGCGCGGCGTCCACGTCGGGCAGGTGTTCGAGCACTTCGGAGCAGATCACCACGTCGAAGCTGGCGTCCTCGAACGGCAGGCGCTCGGCGTCGCCCACCGTCCAGACCGCGCTGCGCGGCGGTTCTGCGGGCGGCGGGGGCAGCTCGAAAAACCCGTCGATCGCGCCCTTGAGGTCTTCAAGGCTGAGGTCGAGCATGACCACGTCGAGCGCACGCTCGTGCCAGTAGAGCGCATGGCTGTGCCGGCCCCGGCCGCACCCGAGGTCGAGCACGCGCTGGCCGTCCTTCAGGTCCAGCGCGTCGAGATCGAGCGTGACCATCATGTCCGCTCGCGCTCCGCCAGAGCCTGACGGTAGAGCCTGATCGAGGCCGCCGCGTGTTTGTCCCAGCGGAAGGCGCTCGCGGCGCGCGCGGCGCTTCTCGCGCTCATCTCCGCGCGCATCCTGGGGTCTGCGAGCACGGCTTGAAGCGCGTCGGCGAGAGCGACGGAATCTTCGACCGGCGTGACGATCCCGGCGTCGCCGGCCACTTCGGGCAGGGCGCCGCCGGAGGACACGATCACCGGCGCGCCGCAGGCCATCGCCTCGGCGGCGGGCAGGCCGAAGCCTTCAAAGCGCGAGGGCGAGACGAAGACCGAGGCGCTACGGAAAAGATCGGCGAGGTTCTCGTTGGAAAGCCCTGACACGAAACGGACCTTGTCGATCAGCCCGCCGCGTTCGAGCGCGCGCTTGGCCGGCCCCTCGCGCAGCTTGCCCACGACCGTCAGACGCGGCGCGCCGCCGCGCCTGTTCAGGATCGACAGCGCGTCGATGAGGATGTCGAGGCCCTTCACCGGCACGTCCGCGCTGGCCAGCGTGACGACATGGTTCTCGTCGCGCTGCACGTTCGGGTCGGGCAGGAAGACGGCGTGGTCGACGCCGTTCAGCGCCACGGTGACGGTGGACGGATCGACGCCGCAATGCGCCGCATAGCCTGCGCGCGCGGCCTCGCTGACGGCGATATGGCGCGGCAGCCGCCGGGCGGTCTTGGCCTGCATGCCGGTGAAGGAATGCCAGCGCGCGGCCAGCGCCTTGCGCCACCAGACACCGGCGTTGGCCACCGCGAAGGTCCGGTCGAGCACGATCGGGTGGTGCAGCGTGGTGATCACCGGCACGCGGCGGTCGATGCGCACCATGGCCGGGGCGAGGGTCTGGTTGTCGTGAATGACGTCGAACCGGTCTTTCTCGCGTTTGATGAAGCGTTCGAGCCTGAGCGCGAAGCTCTTCATCTCGGCGAAGGCGCCGGTGTTGTGCGCCAGCCATTCGGCCCGGTCTGCGCGAGAAAACAGATAGGACGGCCTGAAAGCCAGAAGCGCGTTCTTCTCCTCGAACAGATCGAGCGAGGGCAGGCGCTGAAGCGCGATGTCCGTGTCGAGCTCGGGATAGGGCGGGCCGGAGGCCACCGTCACCTCGCAGCCGGCTTCGGCCAGCGCGCGGGTCAGCGCACGCACATAGATGCCTTGCCCGCCCACGAAGGGATGGCTGCGATAGCTCGTGACCAGCACCCTGAGGGGCCGGCCCGTCTGGTCGGTGTGAATCCGCCCGTCGGTCATCGGCGCGCGAAGCTACTGGCTCGCCTTTTGAAAACCAAGCGCAAACACCGTTCACTCTGCTTTAAGTCCGCCCGGTTCGGCGCTACACCGCGCACGCCATGATCGGTCGCCTCCGCTCCCTTCCGCGCCCGGCGCGCTTCGCCCTGTTCTACGGGGCGTTCTATTTCGGATTCGGCGCGTATCTGCCCTACATGCCGGTCTGGTTCGAGGCGCGCGAGCTGACCCCTGAGATGATCGGCCTCGCCGCGGGCGCAGGCATGGCGGGCCGGGTCTTCGCCGCGCCGCTGGGCGCCGCGCTGGCCGACACCGTCACGAAACGCCGTCACGCCGTGCTGGCGTTTTCGCTGGCGGCGTTCTTCATCTTTCTGGCGCACGTGCCCGCGAGCGAGCCCTGGCTCATCGTCGCACTCGCAGCCCTCGCGGGCGGCGCATACACCGGCATCGTGCCGATCATCGACGCCTTCGCGATCCGGCAGGCCAAGGTCCGCCGCTTCGCCTTCGGCCCGCCGCGCGCGTTCGGCAGCGCCGCCTTCATCGCGGGCAATCTGGGGTGCGGCGCGCTGATCGGCTGGCTCGGCGGCGAGGCGGCGCTTTACTGGACGATCATCGGCGCAGGGCTGGCCGTGCTCGCCGCGCTTTTGCTGCCCGAAGGCCGCAGGCCGCCCGACGCGCGCGCGTCCCGCTCGGCCGCGCCGATCCGCGACCTTGTGACGACGCTGAAAAGCGCCGGCCTGCCCTTCGCCTTCGCCGCCTCGGGCCTGGTTCAGGGCGCGCACGGCTTTTACTACGGCTTCTCCGCGATCGCCTGGCAGGCCCAGGGCGTGCCGTCGAGCGCGGTGGGCGCGCTCTGGGCGACCGGTGTGGCCGCAGAGATCGTCTTCTTCTCGGTGATCGCGCGCTGGTCGGGGCGAATCGGACCGGCGGGGCTTCTGGCGCTGGGCGCGGGCGCGTCGATCGTGAGGTGGCTGGCGCTGGCGGCCGGCCCGCCTCTGCCGCTATTGTTCGTCCTGCAGGGGCTGCACGCCTTCAGCTTTGGCGCGACGTATCTGGGCTTTCTGCGCTACGCGGCCGACAACGCGCCAGAGCGCTACGGCGCCACCGCGCAGGCGCTTAACTCCGCGCTGTCGGGCGGGATCATCCTGGCCGCGGCGACCTGGGCGTCAGGGCACGCCTATGCGGCCCTGGGCGTTTCAGGGTTCGCGCTGATGGCGCTGCCGGCGGCGGCGGGCCTGGCGTTCGCGCTGATCCTCGTCTGGCGTCATAATACCGCCGCGAAGGGCGCTGAAGCTCCATAGCCGAGCCCGGGGGACGGATTTGACCGCTGAAACAGCGACATCGAGGGGCGAGGCCGAGCTGGGCCGCCGCGAGGCGGACGGCATGGTGATTCTCGAGCCGCGCGGGGACTGGACGGTGGAGACCGTCGGCCGGTTCGACCGGACCCTGAAGCGCGTCGAGGAGCAGACCGATCCCGGCGCGCTGGTGATCGACCTCACGCATCTCAAGCGCATCGACACCGCCGGCGCCTACATGCTCGGCCGGACGCTGCAGCGCTGCGAAGACCCGGACGCGGACTGGCGCTTCACCGGCGAGCACCCGACGGCGCGCCGCCTCATCGCGGAAACCCGCCGCTATCTCGCCGATTGCGCGACCGCGCCTGACGAGAGCGGCGGGGTGATGGCGCTGATGGCCCGGATCGGGCAGGGCGTCGAGGACGCCTGGAAAGAGACCGTCGACACCTTCGCCTTCTTCGGCCGCACCATGACCACGGCGGCCGCCCTGTTCACCGGCCGCAACAAGTTCCGCTGGACCGCGACCGTGCACATCATGGAGAGCGCGGGCGTCAACGCGCTGCCCATCATCGCGGTGCTGAGCTTCTTCATCGGCGCGGTCGTCGCCTTCATGGGCGCGAACCTGCTTGAGACCTTCGGCGCTTCGGTCTTCACCGTCGAGCTCGTCGGCATCTCGGTGCTGCGCGAGTTCGGCGTTCTGATCACCGCCATCCTGCTCGCGGGACGATCGGACAGCGCGTTCACCGCCGCGATCGGCTCGATGAAGATGCAGCAGGAGATCGACGCCATGAAGGTGATCGGTCTCGACCCCTATGAAGCGCTGGTTCTGCCGCGCGTGGTCGCGTGCGTGATCATGGCGCCGCTTCTGACCTTCGGGGCGATGGTGGCGGGCCTGTTCGGCGGCGCGCTCGTCAGCTGGGCGACGCTGGACATTTCGCCGACCTTCTTCATCGCGCGGATGGAGAGCACGATGGACTGGACCCATTTCATGGTGGGCCTGTCCAAGGCGCCGGTCTTCGGCCTGGTCATCGCGATCATCGGCTGCCGGCACGGGCTGAAGGTCGGCGGCGACGTGGAAAGCCTCGGCCAGCGTGTGACCACCTCGGTCGTCCAGTCGATCTTCGCGGTCATCGTCATCGATGCGATGTTCGCCATGATGTACCTGGAGCTCGACATATGAGCGGCCGGGACGTCGTCATCGAAGTGCGCGGCCTTAAGAGCCAGTTCGGGACCCATGTGGTCCATGACGGGCTCGATCTGGAGGTCCGGCGCGGCGAGATCCTGGGCATCGTCGGCGGGTCGGGCACCGGCAAGTCGGTGCTTCTGAACACCATTCTGGGGCTCAAGCAGCTCGACGGCGGCGAAGTGTTCTTCGACGGCAAGCCGCGCTCGAAGATGACCCGCCGCGACCGCGAGGCGCTGGAACGGCGCTGGGGCGTGTTGTTTCAGGCCGGCGCGCTGTTTTCTTCGCTCACGGTCGCGGAAAACGTCATGGCGCCGCTGAAAGAGCACGTCTCCATGTCGGCCTCGCTCATGGAGGAGATCGCGGCGCTGAAGATCAGCCTGGCCGGACTGCCCGACGAGGCGGCGACGAAATTTCCTTCCGAGCTTTCGGGCGGCATGAAGAAGCGCGCAGGTCTCGCCCGCGCGCTGGCGCTCGATCCCGATCTTCTGTTTCTCGACGAGCCCACCGCCGGCCTCGACCCGATCGGGGCGAGCCAGTTCGACGCCCTGCTGCTCGAACTCAGCCGGACGCTGGGTCTGACCGTGGTGATGATCACCCACGATCTCGACACGCTTCACGCGGTGTGCGACCGCGTCGCGGTGATCGCGGAGAAGCGCATCATCGCGAACGCGCCGCTCGACACGCTGACGCGAAACCCCCATCCCTGGATCCAGGAGTATTTCGGCGGCCCGCGCGGGCGCGCCGTGCTAAGAACCGGATCCGAACGCGGCGAGGTGACCTGACATGGAGACCAAAGCCCATCACGCGCTGGTCGGATTTTTCGTCGTCTTCCTGACGGCGGCCGGCCTGTTCTTCTTCCTGTGGCTGAGCCAGACCACGTTCGACCGCGAGTTCCGCGAATACGACGTGGTGTTCGAAGGCCCGGTGCGGGGGCTGAGGACCGCCTCGGAAGTGCGCTTCAACGGCATCCAGGTCGGGGAGGTCACAGATCTCGGGCTCAACCCCGACGATCCGGGCGAGGTCATCGCGCGCATCCGGGTCGACGCCGCAACACCCATCAAGGTGGATTCCACCGCCCAGCTCGAACCTCAGGGCCTGACAGGGCTGAGCTATATCCAGGTCAGCTCGGGCTCGGCGGACGCCGCCCGGCTCGAAGGCCGGCCCGGCGACCGCGCGCCGCGCATCTATGCGCGCGCAGCCCAGATCGAAACGCTGGTGGAGGGCGGCGAGACGCTGCTCGAAAGCGCGCAGCTCACCTTCGCCCGCGTCGGCCGGCTCCTGAACGACGAGAACCAGGAGAGCGTCACCAACACGCTCAACAATATCGAGACCATCACCGGCCGGCTCGCCGAGGACGAAGGGCTGATCACCGATCTTCGCGCCGCCATCGCCAATATCGACCGGGCCGCGACCGATATTTCAGAGGCCGCGCAGGGCGTCGAACGCCTGACCGCCACCGCCGAGGTCTTCTTCGTCGAACAGGCCGGCCCTGCCGCGGAAGACGTCAGCCGGGCGTCCATCGAGGTCGATCGCACCTCGCGGGAGACCTATGACGCGCTGGTCGAGATTCGCCCTGCGCTGGAGGAGTTCTCCGAAGACGGGCTGGGGTCGCTCACCGGTGCGGCGCGCGATCTGCGCGCGCTTGTGGCCGCGCTCGAACGCATCGTGCTCGAACTCGAGCAGGACCCCGCCGGTTTCGTAAGCCAGCCTTCGGGCGAAGAGATCGAGGTGCCGCAATGAGCCGTCTCATCCCAGCACTCGCCGCCCTTGCGGCGCTGGTCGCCGCGCCGGGCTGCGTGTCGCTTCTGCCTGAAGCCGAGCCGACCACGCTCTACCGGCTCGACACCGCCGTCACCGACGCCGCGCCCGCCAGAGCGGGCGAGGACATCCCGGTTCTGATCGACCGGATCGCCGCGCCGCGCGGGCTCGCCGGCGACCGCATCGCCATCCAGCGCGGCGACGCGATCGCCTACATGGCCGGGGCGCGCTGGATCGGTCCCGCGCCGCAGCTCGTCGAAAGTGCGGTGCTGGACGGGTTTCACGCCACAGCCCCGCTGATCGGCCCGGCCAAGGCCGAGGACGGGGTGGACGCCCGCTACGAACTGGCCCTCGAACTGCGCCGGTTCGAGGCGGTCTATGATCAGGGCGAGGGCGCCGCGCCGACGGTCCGCGCCGCCCTCCGCGCCCGGCTGATCGACCGCGACACGCGTGCGCTGGTCGCCGCCGGTACGATCGAGGAAAGCCTGCGCGCCGCGGAAAACCGCCAGGGCGCGATCGTCGCTGCGTTCAGCCAGGTCACCGACAGTGTGGCCCGCGAACTCGCCGACTGGACCCAGACCGAGATTTGCGCCAGCGACGGCGCGCCGGAGGCCTGCGGCGGCTGAGCAGGCGTGGTTTGCGCAGGCGGCGCGGACGGGTAACCTCGGCTCGAGGTTCGCTTTTTCCTGACGGAGTTCCGCCCATGCGCCTTGCGCCCTTCGCCGCCGCTGCGGCTCTCGCCGCCTGTACGCCCGCCGCCGACGAGGTGGTGAGCGAGATCGCCAGCGGCACCGACATGACCGACGCCGTTCCCGCAGACGCCGCGCCGCCCGCCGACGGCCCGCTCAGCTATCCGCTGACCCGCCGGACCGATCAGGCCGACGTCTACGCCTCGGCGCGCGAGGGCGAGGTGACGGTGTTCGATCCCTATCGCTGGCTCGAGACCGATGTGCGCGAAAGCGAGGAGGTCGCCGGCTGGGTCGCCGATCAGAACGCGCTGACGAACGCCTATCTCGACGCGCTTCCCGGACGTCAGGCGATCGCGGACCGGCTCGCCGAGCTGTGGAACTACGAGCGCTACGGCCTGCCCGATCACGCCGGCGGGCGGTATTTCTACACCCGCAACGACGGGCTTCAGGACCAGAGCGTGCTGATGGTCGCCGACGGGCTCGACGCCGCGCCGCGCGTGCTGATCGATCCCAACGCCTGGTCGGGCGAGGGCACGACGGCGCTGGCGAGCTGGGAGCCCAGCCCCGACGGGTCGATGCTGGCCTATTCGGTCCAGGAGGGCGGATCGGACTGGCGCACGGTGAAGATCATCGACGTGGCCAGCGGCGAGATCCTGTCTGACGAGATCGAGTGGGTGAAGTTCTCCCCGCTGAGCTGGGCGAAGGACGGCTCGGGCCTGTTCTACTCGCGCTATCCCGCGCCGCCCGAGGGTGAGGAGTTCACCGCGCCGAATCTGAACCAGGCGATCTGGTTTCACCCGGTCGGCGAGGCGCAGAGCGAGGACCGGCTGATCCTGTCCGATCCCGACCGGCCCGAGGTGAGCTGGCGCGGCTCTGTGAGCGACGACGGGCGGTATCTCATCGCCTATTCCTCCGTCGGCACGGACGGCAATGCGATTCACGTCATCGATCTCGACGCGCCGGACTCCGCGCCGGTCGCGGTGTTCGAGGGCTTTGCAAACAACCACCTCTATGTCGGCAACACGGGCGCGCGGTTCTTCTTCCACACCGATCTCGACGCCCCGAACGGGCGGATCGTGGCGCTCGACCTCTCGGACCCGTCCGCGCTGACTGAAGTGATCGCGGAGACCGCAGACGTGATCACCGGCGCCGATCATGTCGGCGGGCATATCGTGGTGGAGCGGATGAAGGACGTGGCGAGCCATGTCGACGTCTACACCACCGACGGGAATCTCGTGCGTTCGGTCGCGCTTCCCGGGCTGGGCGTGGCCTCAGGTTTTTCCGGATCGCCGGACCGGAGCGAGACCTTCTACAGCTATGAGAGCCTCAACCAGGCGCCGGCGCTTTACCGCTATGACGTGGAGACCGGCGAGAGCACGGTCTTCCGCGCGCCGGAGCTGACCTACGATCCGGCGGACTACGTGGTCACCCAGACCTTCTACGAAAGTACGGGCGGGGCGCGCATTCCGCTCTTCATCGCCCATCATCGCGACGTCACCCCGAACGGGGCGCGGCCGACGCTGATCTACGGCTATGGCGGGTTCGCCATCACGCGGCGGCCCGATTTCGACGTGCGCCGGCTGCAATGGATGGAGATGGGCGGGGTCTACGCCATCGCCAACATTCGCGGCGGCTCGGCCTATGGCCGGGACTGGCACGACGCGGGCCGGCTGGCGAACAAGCAGAACGTCTTCGACGACTTCATCAATGCGGGCCGGGCGATGATCGATCTTGGCTGGACCAGCCCGGACAATCTCGCGATCGACGGCCGATCGAACGGCGGGCTTCTGGTCGGCGCGGTCGCCAATCAGGCGCCGGGCCTGTTCGCCGCGGCCCTGCCGGCGGTGGGCGTGATGGACATGCTCAGGTTCAACCAGTTCACCGCCGGGCGGTTCTGGGTGTCGGACTACGGCAGCCCCCAGGACCCCGCGATGTTCGACGTGCTCTACGACTACTCGCCGTATCACAACATTCCCGAGACGGGCGAGTATCCCGCCACGCTCGTCACGACGGGCGACACCGACGACCGCGTGGTGCCCGGCCATTCGTTCAAATACGCCGCCGCGCTGCAGGCGGCGGACACCGGCGACGCGCCCACCCTGATCCGGATCGAGACCAGCGCCGGGCACGGCGCGGGCACCCCGGTCTCCAAGCTGATCGACGAGGCGGCCGATCGTTGGGCCTTTATCGCCTACCACACCGGACTTGATGTGGAGTCCGCGTTGCAAAGCGAGTAGCATGACAGGAGAGAACAAGGTTCTAGACATGCCCTTTCGCCACCGCCTTGAGCGCCTGGAAGCGCTGCAGTCGGGCTTGCGCAGCGCAAAGCCGCGGCCTGACACCGTGGCGTCCTGGTTCGCCGCCGGCGCCTTGCTGGCGTCCGAACAGGACGAGGCGGCGCTGATCGAGGCGGTGCGTGCGCGGCGCGAGGAGATCGGCGACGCGGTCGGCCGCCACACCGCGCCGTCGGGCGGGCTGCGCTGGGTCTATGCGGCGATCCTCGCCGCGCATGAGACGAGCGTCGAGCGGTTCGCGGCGATGCGGGACGTTCTGCGCGACCGGCGCAAGGCGTCCGAAACCGGCGGACTGCATGCGGGCGGGGCGCGCGCGGCTCTGGTGCTCGCATTGTCGGACCTGTCGCCGGCGGAGGCCGCGCAGCGCTTTTTCGCGCTCAAGGCCGAGCTGAACCCGCCCTGGTGGCGGCGCGATCCGTCGGTCACCGACACCTTCGCCGCCGCCCACGCCGTCCGCGGCGACGCGCCCGCCAGCGTGTCCCAGGCGAGAAGGCGCGCTGAAGAGGTGTTCAAGTCCGATAGCCGGACGCGCCATCGGCGTCGCGACGGCGCGAAGTTCGCCGCCATCAATGAGGCCGAACCCCGCAGTGTTCTGCAGCGCTTCGACCGGCTCGACGCCTTGCGCAAATCCCAGCGTACGCTGAAGCACCGGGTCGATCGAACGATCCTGCTCGACTGGGCGTCCCAGGGGGTGGAGGCCGAAGACCTCGACCAGATCGCCCAGATCATCGACGAGTTGCCGCGTCATAGCGGCGGCGACGGCGCAGGCCTCGCCCGGCTCGCGCATCTGACCCACACCGGCGGCAAGGGCGGCGGCGCGGCGGCTGCTGCGAACGCGCTGTCCGCCGTGGTCGCGGCCCAGGCCGCCGCTGCTGCGGCCTCGGCGGCCGCCGTCACCGTCGCGGTCAGCGCCAGCACCTGAAACCGCTGCGCCCCGCCTTGCGTTCATCCCTCTCACCGAGGGAAGACCAAGGAGCGAGCCCATGCGTTTCATGCTGTTCACCGCCGCCAGCGTTCTCGCGCTCAGCGCCTGCGGGCCTGACGAGGCCGAGATCGAGGCCGAGGACGAGACGATGGAGGGCGTCGAGGTCGCAAACGGGGGCGGCGTCGACGACCGCAATATGGGCGACGACCCCGCCGACGAATTCTCTGCGGATGCCGAAACTGCCGACGCGGGCTATGGCGAACAGGACATGGCCGGAGGCGAGACCGGGGACGTGACCGGCGACGCCACGCGCTCGGGCGACGACCAGGTCGGCGCCGAGCCTGCGTCCTGGAGCTATGAAGGCGAAGCCGGGCCTGCGAACTGGGCCGACCTCGACGAGCGGTATCAGGTCTGCGAGACGGGGAACCGCCAGTCGCCGATCGATCTGGGCGAAACGCCGATCGAAACAGAAGAGACCGCCGCGATCCGCTGGAACGAGGCGGTGAACGCCTCGATCGACGGGCGCGGGATCGCCTTCAAGGTGACGTTCGAAGAGGCTGGCGGGCTGATGCTGGGCGATGAAGCCTACGAGCTCATCCAGATGCACTTCCACGCCGGCTCCGAGCACACCGCCGAAGGCGAACGCTATCCGCTGGAAGCGCATTTCGTGCACCAGTCCGAAGGCGGCGATCTGGCGGTCGTGGGCGTCTTCTTCGAGCGCGGCGATCCCAGCCCGGTGCTCAATGCGATCATCGCCAGCCTGCCGGACGGGCCGCGCGTGACCGACATGGACGCCGCGCTGTCGCTGGACATGCTGCTTCCCGAGGACCGGCGCGCCTGGCGCTATGAAGGCTCCCTGACCACGCCGCCCTGCACCGAGGGCGTGCAGTGGATCGTGTTCGAGACCCCGGCGACCGCCGCAGGCGAGCAGATCGAGGAGATCGCCGCCTATCACCCGGGCAATTACAGGCCGATCCAGTCCACCGGCGACCGCGAGGTGCGCACCGGCGAGGCCGGCTAGCTTGGCGCAGGGCCGGGGGCGGCTTACCTCTGACCCATGATCCGCCCCCAGGACCTGCTGCGCGAGACCGAGCGCGGGCTCTATTGCGAGCCCGGCGGGTTCTATATCGACCCGATGCGGCCCGCAGAGCGCGCCGTGGTCACCCACGGCCACGCCGATCACGCCCGCGCCGGTCATGACGCCGTCGCCGCGACGCCGGAGACGCTGGCGATCATGGCGGCTCGTTACGGTGCGGAATTCTGCACGCGCGCCCAGTCGCTTCCCTATGGCGAGACGGTGAAGATCGGCGAGGTGTCGGTCAGCCTGCATCCGGCCGGCCACGTGCTGGGCTCGGCGCAGGCGCGGCTGGAATGGAAGGGTCTCGTGATCGTCGTCTCCGGCGATTACAAGCGCCGCCGCGATCCCACCTGTGCGCCCTTCGAGGTGCTGCCCGCCCATGTCTTCGTCTCAGAAGCCACCTTCGGCCTGCCGGTCTTCCGCCATCCCGACGACACAGGCGAGATCGCCAAGCTTCTGGCCAGCGTCGAGCGGTTCCCCGCTCGCGCCCATCTCGTCGGCGCCTATGCGCTGGGCAAGGCGCAGCGGGTGATCATGCTCCTGCGCGAGGCGGGCTATCACGAGCCGATCTACATCCACGGCGCGCTGAAACAGCTCTGCGATCTCTACCGCGAGCACGGCGTGGAGCTCGGCGAGCTCAGAAACGCCACCTTGAAGGACGCCGACGGAAAGAAGGCCGACTTCGCCGGGAAGATCGTCATCGGCCCGCCCTCGAGCTTCCAGACCAGCTGGGCGCGGCGCTTTCCCGATCCGGTGACCTGTTTCGCCAGCGGCTGGATGCGCATTCGCGCCCGCGCCCGCCAGCGCGGCGTGGAGCTGCCGATCATCCTGTCCGATCACGCCGACTGGGACGAGCTGACCCGGACCGTGCGCGACGTCGATCCCGAGGAGCTGTGGATCACCCATGGCCGAGACGACGCTCTGGCGCGCTGGGCGGAGCTCGAAGGCTACCGCGCCCGTCCGCTGAGCCTGGTGGGCTATGAGGACGAAGATGTGGACTGACGGCGCTGCGCGCTTGCGTGTTCACGCTTCGTGCCTGTAACTGGAGGGATGCTTCAGACCCTCACCCCGGCGGGCCGGCAGGCCGTTATGACTGTGAACGGCGCGCGCATCGCCGCCGACCCGTCCGGCGCGGCACTGGAGCTGTCCACCGGAACCCTGCTGGTCGCCGACCTGCACTTCGAGAAGGGCAGCGCCTTCGCCGCGCGGGGGGCCATGCTGCCGCCCTACGACACGCGAGCGACCCTTCATCGGCTCGCCGAGGTGATAGCCCGGCTGCGCCCGGCGCGCGTGGTCGCCCTAGGCGACAGTTTTCACGATCTCGGCGCGCACGGACGCATTCACGAGGCCGACGCGCGCATGCTCGCCGATCTCGTCGCCTCGGTGTCCGACTGGCTCTGGATCGAGGGCAATCACGATCCCGAACCGCCCGCCCGCTTCGGCGGACGACGCGCGTACGAGACCCGGCTGGGTCCGCTTCATCTGATCCACGAGCCCGGCGCCGGCGCCCGGCCCGGCGAGGTCGCCGGACACCTGCATCCGTGCGCGAAGATCGCCGTGCGCGGCCGGGGCCTGCGCAAGCGCTGCTTCGCAACGGACGGCGCGCGCCTGGTCCTGCCTGCGTTCGGGGCCTTCACCGGCGGGCTCAATCTGCGCGACGCGGCCTGGGCGCCGATTTTTCCCGCCGCGCCGACCGCCTGGATGTGCGGCGACCGGCGGGTTTTCCCCGTCTGCGGCTCCAAACTCAGGCCCGATTGAAGCGCGGGGCCTTGTCAGGCCGCGCCGAAGCGCCGAGTTTCCCGCCCGACGTCAATTCACAGCGAAGGGATTTGATCATGAGCAGACGCGAGTTCGACATCGTCGTTTTCGGAGCCACGGGGTTCACCGGCCGGCTCGTCGCCGAGTTTCTCGCCGCTCACCATCCCGAGATCCGGTTCGCCATGGCGGGCCGCAATCCTGAAAAGCTGAAATCCGTGCGCGACGAGATCGGCGCGCCGGCCGACACCCCGCTGATCGAGGCGGGCGCGGACGATCATCAGGCGCTGCTCTCGCTCACCGGGCGGGCCGAATGCGTGATCACCACGGTCGGGCCCTACCAGCTGTACGGCGAGCCGCTGCTGCGCGCCTGTGCGCTGAACGGCACCGACTATGTCGATCTGTGCGGCGAGCCGGCCTGGATGGCCGACATGATCAAGGCCTACGAGGCCCAGGCCAGGGAGAGCGGGGCCCGGATCGTCCTGTCCTGCGGCTTTGATTCCATTCCCTTCGATCTCGGCGTGATGTTCCTTCAGGAAGAAGCAATCCGCCGCTCCGGCGCCCCGATCGAGCGCGTGAAGGGCCGCGTGCGCTCGATGAAGGGCACGTTCTCCGGCGGCACGGCGGCGAGCTTCGCCGAGACGATGAAGCGCGCCCAGTCCGAGCCCGAAGTGATCGAGGTTCTCAAGAACCCGTTCGCGCTGACCCCCGGCTTCACCGGGCCCCAGCAGCCCCACGGCGCCAAGCCGGTTTATGAAGACGATCTCGGCAGCTGGTCGGCGCCCTTCATCATGGCCGCGATCAACACCAAGAACGTGCACCGCACGAATTTCCTGCTCGGCCATCGCTACGGCGAAGCGATGGTCTATGACGAGATGCTGCTGACCGGCCCGGGCGAAAAGGGCGAGCAGATCGCCAATCATGTCGCCAAAGACCGGTCGATGGCCGAGAACAAGCTCAAGCCGGGCGAGGGGCCCTCGAAGGAAGAGCGCGAGAAAGGCTCCTACGAGCTGATGTTCACCGGCGAGACCAAGGACGGCGAACGGATCACCGCCATTGTCTCCGGCGACCGTGATCCGGGCTATGGCTCGACCTCGAAGATGATCGCGGAAACCGCGATCGGGCTGGCCAAGGATATCGGCCGCGAGCACACGCCCGGCGGGATCTGGACGCCCGGCTCTGCGCTCGGAAAGGCGCTGATCGACCGGCTGAGCGTGCACGCCGGCCTGTCCTTCCGCTATGAGTGATCGGGGGAAAATAAGGCGATCTGGGTTAAGGTAAGGCGTTTCAGGGAGACTTCTTGCCATGACCGCGCAGAAAGCGATCGACTCCACAGTCACCGAAAAAGGCCAGACCACGCTGCCCAAAGCCGTGCGCGAAGCGCTGAGGCTGAGCGCTGGCGACAAGGTTCGGTACTTCATCTACGGCGACGAGGTCCGGATCGCCAAGGTCCGCTCGGCCATGGATCTCGCAGGGATGCTTTACGAACCCGGCCGCAAGCCCGTCACGATCGAAGAGATGAACGAAGCGATCGCGCGCGGTGCGGCTTTCGGTGAGGCCGACGAGTGATCGCAATCGACGCCAATGTCCTCGTGCGATTCAGCGAGCGCGACGGCGGCGATTTCGCCCGATCTCATGATCGCCGCTGCGGGGAAGCGCGCCGGAGCCTTGCCGCTATACACCTTCGACAAGAGGTCTGCGCGGCGATCAGGCGTAAGCCTTCTCGACGCCTAAAGGCTGAACGTCGGCGACCAGCGCACGAACGCCGCGAAGCTGAGACTGATGACCGCGCCGACGGTGAGCAGCAGGCGCAGCGGCAGGTACCAGCCGGGGAAGGTGGCGTCGCGGATCGCGGCGCGGTCCCACAGATACTGGATCACGAAGCCGGCGATCAGTATCCCCCAGCCGACCAGTTCGAGATTGATCGGGATGCCAGGCCGGCTCCAGACCTGGAGCGGCACGGCGATCCAGCCCGCCAGCGCGATGACGATCGCCAGCACCAGAACGCCGGTGCGCGGCTTGTCGCCGTGAATGACCAGCTCGCCCGCCCAGCGCCCGCCGGCGAGAAAGCTCAGGATCACCGCGGCGTAGGGCGGAAGCGCGTTCGCCGCCTGAAGCTCGGCCTGCCCGCCCAGCGCCAGGCCCAGAGCGCCGGCCACGAACGGGATCAGCCCGCCGAAGCCCAGAAAGATCGCGGCGAGGGGCGCGTCGGACAGGCGGTTCATGCGTGCGTCTCCATCATTCAGCGTCGGCGTCCGGCGGCGGCGGCGGCCCATCCGGCGAGGCCCGCCATGATCACTGCGAGCAGGCCGTAGACAAGGGGGTGGTCGTGGGCGAGCTCATATATGGCGCGCTCGGCGCCGGCCTTGACGACCTCGAGGCTCGTGGTGCGGGTCGCGATCGGTTCTCCGCCGCGGAAGAGATAGACGTCCGCTTCGTAAACGCCCGTGGGCGTGGCGGCCGGCAGCAGGATGCGGGCGGAAAACAGTCCGTTTTCAAACGTTTCAACGCCCCCTGGCCGTTCGGCGAACAGTTCCGCGCGCGCCTTGTTGCGCACGATCGCCGAGCGGTAATCGACGATCTCCGCGCCGAGTTCCGAGACGCGCATGTCGGGCACGCCGAACCGGGTCTCGAGCCGCTCGGTCTCCGGAGCGGACAGCCTGAGATGCGCCATGCCGATCCCGTTGCGGCGCAGGGCGGAGAAGGTGGCGAACTCCTCAAGCGGCCGGGTCGAGGCGACGGCGTAGAAGCTCGCCACCTGCTCGAACCGGATGGGTGCGGCGTTCACCCATATGCCCGCCACCCGGCGCTTGCGCATGACGCGCAGGTCGCGCATCGGCCCGCGCACGGCCACCACGATGTCGTCGCCGTCTTCCATGCCGACCGCGGCGCCGAAAAGCGTAAGTTCCGCGCCGGCGAAATTGGACCTGATTTCAACGACGTCCTCGGTCAGCGCCGCAGCGATCTGCGCGCGCGGGGCATCGGCGTCCTGCGCGAATACCGGCGCGGCGAGCAAGGCGGCGAGGAGGGCGGCGAGGCGGATCATGAGCCGCCTCCCGCTTCCATCAGCACGTAGAGATCGGTCGGGGTGCTGGCGAGGTCCCAGGCGAGTTTCAGGCAGACGGAAAGGACGATCAGCGCGAGGGCGGCGCGCAGCTCCTCGCCCTTGATCTTCGCGCCTGCACGCGCGCCGATCTGGGCGCCGGCGACGCCGCCGACGATCAGCAAAGCGGCCAGAACGACGTCGACGGTCTGGTTCTGGACGGCCTGAAGAACGGTGGTCAGGGCGGTCACGAAGAGGATCTGGAACAGCGAGGTGCCGATCACGACGTTGGTGGGCATCCGCAGGAGATAGATCATGGCCGGAACAGCCACGAAACCGCCGCCCACGCCCATCAGCGCGGCCAGGGCGCCGACCAGAAACCCGATGAGAATCGGGGGGATGACGCTCATATACAGCCCCGAGACGGGAAACCGGGTCTTGAAGGGCAGAGCGTCGATAAGGTTGCGCTTGCGGCGTTTGCGCTTGGGGGCGGAAGACCCGAGGGTTCGGCGGCGGATCGCGTTGAGACTCTCGATGAGCATCAATCCGCCGATTATCCCGAGGAAACCGACATAGCAAAGCGAGATCGCCAGATCGATCTGGCCCATCGCCTGCAGGATCGAGAACAGCTGCACGCCGGTGACCGAGCCGAACACCCCGCCCACCAGCAGAACCAGCCCCATCTTCACGTCCAGAGATCGCCGCCGCCAGTGCGCCAGCGCGCCGGAGACCGAGCTCGCCATGATCTGATTGGCCTGGGTGGACACCGCCACCGCGGGCGGCACGCCCAGGAAGATCAGGATCGGGGTCATCAGAAACCCGCCGCCCACGCCGAACAGGCCGGAGAGGAATCCCACGCCCAGCCCCAGGCCCAGCAGGACGAAGAGGTTGATCGAGATTTCCGCGATCGGAAGGTAGATCTGCACGACGCTCCCGCCTCAGCCGGCGGCGGCGCGCTCGAGCCTGGCGACGAAGTCCGCGTCCACCGGCGACCCGGGCGTAAGCCCCGCTTCGCTCTGGTAACGGACGATCGCGATCCGGGTTCTCTCTCCCATCACGCCGTCCGCAGGACCGGGATCATAGCCGAGTTCGGCGAGCAGGGCTTGAGCGCGGGCGGTGAGCGCGCCGGCGTCCGCGTTTTCCCAGGGCTGGGGCGGATATTCGCCCTGCGCAGCCGGGTCGCCCCGGCGCGGGGTGAAGCCGCGCGCGACCTCGTCTGCGGCGCTGCGCTGTTCGGGGCTCAGTTCGCGGCGCAGCTCGCTGGCGCGGCGCGCCGCGTCCTGATCGCCCGAGGCCGCCGCGATGGAGAACCAGGCGTAGGCGTCAGCCAGGCTCTGCGGCACGCCGAAGCCCTCCTGGTACAAAAGGCCCATGTTGAACTGGCTGTCGCGCACGCCGTGAAGCGCGCCGAGCTCGAAGAAGCGGGCGGCCTGGGCCTGGACTTCAGGGGCGTCGCCGGCGGCGATGAACATCCCGCCCGCGTCGTGCATCGCCATGACGTTGCCCGCCTCGGCGGCGCGGACCATCCAGTCGCGCGCGGCCGCCGCGTCGGTGGGCACGCCCTGACCGGTCTGCAGCATCAGGGCGAAGCGGCGCATGGCGGCGGGCTCGCCCTGCTCGGCGGCGCGGCGCATCAGGGCGGCCGCATCCGCGCTGCGGCCCGCTTCCAGCCGGTCCAGCGCCAGCTGATACCGCGCGACCGCGTTTCCTGCAGCCGCAGCCTCTTCAAGCGTCGGCACGGACACGGGAATGCTCGCCGGGACGCTCAGCGCGGCGGGCTGAAGCACGGGCTCGGACAGGGCCGCCTGCGGTTCAGGCGCAGCTTCGGTTTCGGTCGACGTTTCTGGCGCAAGTTCGGACGCCGGGGCCGGATCGGCGGCCGCCGGAGCGGCCTCGTCAGCGCCAGCAGGCGCCGCGGGCGTGTCGGCGAACAGGGTGGAGAGCGCTTCAGCCGAGTTTGCAGGGCGGGCGGCGGCGGTGGCGGGCGCCTGCCGGTTCATCGCTTCGAGCGCCAGCATGCCCGCGGCGGCCGCCACGGCGACGAAGCCCAGAACGCTCGCCCCGATCAGCAGCGCCTTGCCGCCCTTGCGCGGCGCGGCTTCTGCAGGCGCGTCCCAGCTCGTCTCGCCGCGATTGGACCTGACGGTCTTGCGCGCTGCGGCCAGGAAATCAGGATCGGCGGTCGCGCCGGGGCGGGCCGGGCGGCGCGGCGCTTTCGGCTCGGCTTCGGCGCTCAGCGAGGCGGTGTCCGCGCGGCGGCGCTCGGCGGCGGCGGGGCGGGGCGCTTCGGCGTCGAGCACGAAGCTGTCGCGCGCCGCGCCGGGGTCCTCGCCGGTCTCGAAGCTGTCGCCGGCGAAACCCGGCGGCGGGGGGAGAGGCGTGTCGAAATCCGCCGCCTTATCCACGCCGTCTCCCGGTCCTTTCCCGTCGGATCCGTCACCGCCGCCGCGCTTTCCGTCACGGCGAGACGGCTTCACACCCTCAAAACCGGCCTTTCCATCATCAGCGCGTTCGCCGCGCTTGCCTTCGATCTGTTCGAGCCGGTCGGCCAGCGCCGTCATCGCGCGCTGGACGGGCGACAGCGCGTCGGAGGTTTCCTGCCGCGCCTGGTCGAGCCGGGCGTGAACGCCCTTCATCGCCTCTTCGATGCGCTGGGCGGTCCGCTCTTCGGAGGCGCGGATGCGCGCGTCGAGATCGGTCTCGTTGGCGCCGCGGCGGGTTTCGAGCTTCTCGACGACCTCGGCCATCTTCTCGCCGGCGGCCTCGACCGCGCGGGCGGAGCGCTGCTCGGCCTGCTGGACCCGGTCGGCCAGGCTCTCGCCCAGGCGGGCGACCTGTTCGCCGATGCGGCGGACCGCGGCGGTGTTCTCCGCCCGCACCCGATCGAGCCGGGCCTCGATGTCGCTGCGCACTTCGCGCTGATCGCGGCGGGTCTCGCTGTCTGAGAATTTCTGCTCGAGCCGGCGTTCAGCCTCGGCGATGCGGCCGTCCACGGCGCGCGACAGCCGGCCGACTTCCTCGGCGATGCGGGTGAGGGCGCCGGTCTGGCGTTCCTCGGCGCGGGCGAGCCGGGTCTCGGCGGCTTCGAGCGCCTTTTCAAACCGCGCTTCGTCGGGTCGGCCCTGAGCGACCTGGGCCACCTGGCGGGCGCAGTCGGCGCGGGTCTCGCGCACGATCTCGGCCAGCTCGCGCGCCAGCGCGTCGAAGCGGCGCTGGATGTCTTCCGCGCCTAGCGTGTCGCCGGTCTTCGCCTCGATCTCGCGAAGGCGGCGATCGAGGCTTTCCTGGCTGCGGGTCAGGGCTTCGGCGGCGCGATGGGTCGCGCTTTCAGCGGCGATCAGGCGGCTTTGAAGGCTGCGCGCGGTCTCCTGAAGGGAAGACAGGGCCTCGCCGGCGCGGGTCTCGCGCGCCTCGCCGGCTTCGCGCAGGGCGGCGGCTTCGTCGCGGAAGCGCTTCTCCGCTTCCTCGACACGCTCGGCCAGGGTCTTCACCGCGCGCTCGGCGTGATCGCGGCGGCGCTCTTCCTTGTGGGCGAGATTGTCGAGTTCGGCGCGCACGTCGCGCTCGGTCTCGTACAGGCGGGCGGCGATCTTGCCGACGGTCGTCTCGACCGCCTTCACCGCGTCGGCGTTTCCGCCGCCGGGCCCGGCGCGTTCGAGCTTGCGGATGCGCTCCAGCAACTCGTCAGTCTGACCGCGCAGGCGGCGGACCTGCTCGCCGGCCTCCCCGCCGTCCTCGTCCTGGGCGTCTTCCAGCGCCTCGAGCCGGCGCGCGAGCGCGAGCACGGACTGATCCACGCTGGTCATGGCGAGGGTGGAGCGCTGCTCTGCGGCTTCCAGCCGTTCGGTCAGGCGCTGGACGACCCGGCGCAGGGCGTCGTCGTCATCGTCGTTCCCGCCGCCGCCCCCGAAGCCGGGATAGTCCGACAGGCTGCGTTCCCATTCATCGGAGTGCGGGGAGTCGCCGTCGTCCAGGATGACCCGGTTGAGCCATTCGCCCAGGGTCATGCCTTCCTTGCGCGCGGCCGTCTTGGCGATCGCGCGGGCGCGGGGATCGATCCCCTTCACACTCCAAGGCGCCCCGGACGGCATGCCGACTCACTCCATGATGGACATCGCCGACCGTACCGGAATCGTTAATCTTGTGTAAACCAGAGGTGCGGCCACCAAATCTGGTGTTTCCACAAGCAATCGCACGCCCGAACCGGCCGGATCTTGTCCGTACAGGGTCCACAAGCGGCTGATGCGGTTAACGCCTCGTAAAACTCTCTAAACGAAGCGCTTTTCACTCGGGGGTCTGGTTCGGGGCCGCGCCGACCCATTCCGGCGCCAGGGCGGCGAGCCGGGCTTCCAGCGCGTCGGCCTGGGCCAGAAGTTCAGTGGGTTGCCGGCCGGGAAGGGCGCGGCCGAGATCGAACAGAACGAAGGCGGCGTGCGGCGCGCCCGCGGCGAGATAGCGCCGCCCCAGATGCCAGTAGGCGTCAGGCGCGAACGGGTCCATCTGCAGCGACTCGGACAGAAGCTCCGCCGGGTCGAGATCGGGCCGGCTCTGAAGCCCGTCGCGGCCCCAGGCGATCAGCTCGTTCGCCACCAGGATGCGCGCCGCAGCGCCCGCCCAGCCTTCGCGGTCGAGCTCGGCGGAGAGCAGCTCCACCGCACGCGCATGATCTCCGCTGCGCAGCGCGGCGGAGCCTTCCAGCACGCGCTCGAAATCGGGATCGCCGACGCCTTCGGCGGTCAGGGCGCGCACCTCGTTGCAGGCCGGCCGGCCCGAGCCGACGGTCTGGGTGGGGCAGGGGCCGAAATGATGGGTTTCCTGCATGGTGACGAGGAACGCGCCGGCGAGATCGCCGTCCGCGCGCAGGGCGGCGGCGGCTTCGAAGAAGTCCGCGGCGGCGGGCGCTTCGCCCGCTTCGCCGGCGGCGGCCAGCATGCCGGTCTGCCCCGCCGCGCCCAGCAGTTCGGCCTCGGGCAGCAGCGCGTCGAGATCAGGCAGAGGCGGCAGGCCGGGGCCGTCACCGCTTTCGGTCAGCACCCAGCGTTCGGTCCGCCCCTCAGGGCTGTCGGGGCTGTAGATCCGATATTCGATCAGGCAGGGAAACCCGTCACGGGCTTCCAGCTCGGCGAGGATTTGCGGATGGATCGGCGCGTTCTGGCGGGTGAGCGCAAGCGCGCCGCGCTGATGGGTCGGGGGCAGGGGCGCGGCCTGGCAGTCGCTGTCCGCGCCCGCGCTGTAGGACGCGCTGAAGACCGTCTCGCCGTCGAAGCTGGCGGAGAAGCCGGTGGCCGTATCCTCGGACGTGATGCCCGCCTCGGGGCCGGCCACGCCCATGGCCGATTCAAGCCAGATACGGTGAAACGCGCCCGCGGGGCCGAACTCGATCTCCTCAAGTGATCCGCCGCGCGACAGGCCGGCGTAGACGTCGAGCCTGCGGCGCACCTCGGCGAAGAGGCTCGTGCTCACAACCGCGTCCTCGGTCACCGTCAGCATGCGGTCCGCGGCCAGATCGACCAGGCGCGTCTCGCCCTCGGGCGTCGTCCAGGCCGTCCACTGCCCGCCCAGCCGGGCGCTGAGATCGCCGACCGGAGTGAGCGAGCCCGCGTCCGGCCCGCGGAAGAAATCGAACGTCACCGTGCGCGAAGCGCCGAAGGGCGCGCCGCGGGCGCTTTCATACTCCGAAGGCGGGGTGTGCGGCCCGGGCTGGGAGACAGCGGCGGCGGGCAGGGCGGCGGCGATCAGGACGGCGGCGAGGGCGCGCATCGGGGACTCCCAAAGCTTCTGGCCGCCTTGAACAGGGACAATCTGGCAGGGTCAAGGCAGGATGATCATCAAGGGTCGCGACCCGTATTCAAATCGCCCGGCGCGGGTGCGGCGAGATTGACGTTGACGTTCACGTCAACTCCGCTAACGTCGCGCGCATGTCCGGGACCGTCTCCGACACGCTCTACACGATCCGCGAGATCGCCGAACGTTTCGGCGTCACCGCGCGGACGCTGCGTTTCTATGAGCAGAAAGGGCTTCTGAGCCCGGAGCGGCGCGGCGCCACGCGGCTTTACTCGCGCGCCGACCGGGCCCGTCTCGCCCTGATCCTGCGCGGCAAGCGCGTCGGCTTCTCGCTCGAGGACATCAAGGAGATGCTCGAGATCGAGACGCTGGATTCCCGCTCGCGCGACCAGATGGAGCGCGCGCTCGACCGGTTCCGCGAACGCATCGAGACGCTGGAGCTTCAGCGCAAGGACATCGACGAGGCGCTGGCCGAACTGACCGCGGGCTGCCGCTGGCTCGAAGAGCGCCTGGCCGATCGCGACCCGCCCGACGAGGTCAAGCGCCGCGCCCGCGCCTTCGAGGCGCTGGCCGCCGCCAGGCTCGAAGACTGGACCCACGGGAGCGCCGAATGACCCGGCCGCTCCATGATCGTTTCGCGACAGCTTTCCGGTTCGGCTTTACGCCGGGCCGCCCGCCCGTTTCCATGCCGGACACCACCCCCTCCAGGGAGATCTGACCCATGCCCGCCTACAAAGCCCCGCTTCGTGACCAGCAGTTCGTCCTCAACGACGTTCTGGACGTGCAGCAGTATTCCGACCTGCCGAGCTTTTCCGAGGCCAGCGCCGACATCGTCGCCGCCGTGCTCGAAGAGGGCGCGAAATTCTGCGAAAACGTGCTTGCTCCGCTCAATCATGTCGGCGACCAGGAAGGCTGCCGGCTGTCGAACGGGGAGGTGACCACCCCGACCGGGTTCAAGGACGCCTACAAGCAGATGACCGAGGGCGGCTGGACCGCGCTGTCGGCCGACCCCGAATACGGCGGCCAGGGCCTGCCGCACTATCTCAACCTCGCCTTCAACGAGATGGTGACGAGCTCGAACATGGCGTTCGGCATGTATCCGGGCCTGACGGGCGGTGCGGCGCACGCGCTGACCATCGGCGGGTCGGACGAGCAGAAGCGCCTGTACCTGCCCAAGATGATCTCGGGCGAATGGTCGGGCACGATGAACCTGACCGAGCCGCATTGCGGCACGGACCTGGGGATGCTGCGCACCAAGGCGGTCCCGAACGGCGACGGCTCCTACGCGATCACCGGCCAGAAGATCTGGATCTCCGCCGGCGAGCACGACATGAGCGGCAACATCATCCACCTGGTGCTCGCGCGCATCGAGGGCGCGCCGGCCGGGGTGAAGGGCATCTCGCTGTTCGTCGTGCCGAAATTCATTCCCGACGAGAACGGCGAGCCGGGCGAGCGCAACCAGCTGGTCTGCGGCGGTCTTGAAGAGAAGATGGGCATTCACGGCAACGCGACCTGCGTCATGAACTATGACGGCGCGAAGGGCTGGCTGGTCGGCGAGGAGAACAAGGGCCTCAAGACCATGTTCATCATGATGAACGAGGCGCGCCTCGGCGTCGGCCTGCAGGGCCTGGGCCTGGCCGAAACGGCCTATCAGTGGTCGCTGGCGTTCGCGAAGGACCGCATCCAGGGCCGCTCGCTGACCGGGCCGAAGAACCCTGACGGCCCCGCCGATCCGATCATCGTGCACCCCGACGTGCGCCGGATGCTGATGAACCAGAAAGTGTTCGTCGAAGGCGCCCGCGCGCTCGCCCTCTGGACCGCGCTTCAGGGCGATCTCGAACTGCGCGCCACCGACGAGCACGTCAAGGAGAAGGCCGGAGACTACATGGCGCTGCTGACCCCGGTCATCAAAGCCTACCTCACCGACAAGGGCTATGAGTGCGTCTCCGAGGGCTTGCAGGTGCACGGCGGTTCGGGCTTCACCCGCGAGTGGGGCATCGAGCAGCTGCTGCGCGATGCGCGGATCACGCTGATCTATGAAGGCACCAACGGCATCCAGGCGCTGGACCTCGTGGGCCGCAAGCTCGCCATGGCCGGCATGCGTCCGATCAACACCTTCTTCGCCGAGATCGAAGCCTTCGTCGCCGAGAACGAGGGCCAGGCCGACATCGCGACGTCGGTGCAGGGCCTGAAGGACACCAAGGCCAAGCTTCAGAAGGCCACCAACTGGCTGGTCGAGAAGGGCCTCGAGAATTTCGACAACGCCGGCGCGGCGAGCCACGACTATCTGCACCTGTTCGGCCTGACCTGCTTTGCGTACATGTGGGCGAAGATGGCCAAGGTCGCCGACGCCAAGGTCAAGGCCGGCGAGACCGACCCGATCTACGCCTCCAAGCTGGTCAGCGCGAAATACTTCGTCGAGCGCTGGCTGCCGGCGGCGGACGCCCATCTCGCCCGCGTCGAGGCCGGCGCGGACACGCTGATGGCGCTGGACGCCGAGGCGCTCTAGGCGACGGCGCAGCCCCCCTCGGCCCTTCGGGCCACTCCCCCCGTGAACGGGGGGAGACACCGGTGTCCTCCCCTGCTTGCGGGGGAGGTGGTCCCGAAGGGACCGGAGGGGGCGGCGCCTGCCGCCAGGCGATAACAAGAATTTCGGAGGAGACCGATCATGACCGCTCAGGTCCTCAACGTGCCCAAGCCCGAATGGCTGGACCAGGAAGACGTGAACATTTTCGAGGGCGCGGTGCGCGGCTTCGTGGAGAAGGAATGCCTGCCCCATTCCGAGCGCTGGGAGAAGGAAGGCGTGGTCGACCGCGAGGTCTGGACCAAGGCGGGCGAGGCCGGCCTTCTGTGCCCGGCCTGCCCTGAAGAGTACGGCGGGGCCGGCGGCGACTGGCGGCACGACTACGTGTTTCACATGGTCACCTCCGAGCTCGGCGTGGAAGGCTGGGGCGCGAGCCTGCACAACTCCATCGTTGCGCCGTATGTCTGGCACTACGGCAGCGAGGAGCAGAAAAAGAAGATCCTGCCCAAGCTCGTCAGCGGCGAATATGTCGGCGCGATCGCCATGTCCGAACCCGGCGCGGGCTCGGACCTTCAGGGCGTGAAGACCACAGCGGTCAAGGACGGCAACGGCTACCGCATCAACGGCTCGAAGACCTTCATCACCAACGGCGGCACGGCGAACTTCATCGTGGTGGTCGCCAAGACCGACCCCAAGGCCGGCGCGAAGGGCACCTCGCTGTTCCTGATCGAGACCGACGGGCTGGAGGGCTTCCGGCGCGGGCGCAATCTCGACAAGGTCGGCATGAAGTCCCAGGACACCGCCGAGCTGTTCTTCGAGGACATGTGGGTGCCCTCCGACGCGCTTTTAGGTCCCGAGGAAGGCCGCGGCTTCATCCAGCTGATGGAGCAGCTGCCCCAGGAACGCCTGCAGATCGCGGTGCAGGGCGTGGGCATGATGAAGCGCGCGCTCGCCGAAACGATCGCCTACGTCAAGGAGCGCAAGGCCTTCGGCAAGGCGGTGATCGAGTTCCAGAACACCCAGTTCAAGCTCGCTGAACTCAAGACCAAGGCGACCATCGCCGAGGTGTTCTGCCAGCACTGCTCGGACCTTCTGATCCAGGGCCGGCTCGACGCGGCGACCGCCTCGATGGCGAAATACTGGGTCACCGATATCCAGTGCGAGCTGATCGACGAATGCGTGCAGCTGCACGGCGGCTACGGCTACATGAACGAGTACCCGATCGCGCGCATGTTCCGCGACGCCCGCGTCCAGCGGATCTACGGCGGCACGAACGAGATCATGAAGCTGCTCATCGCGCGGACGCTGTGATGCGGTTCGCCCTTATCCTTCTGGCGGGCGCGGCGCTGGCGGCGTGTTCGGCCGAGGCGCCCGAAGCCCCGTCCGAACCCGTGGCCGAACCGGCGCAGGCTGAAACGCCTGCCGAAACGCCCGCCGAAGAGACGCCTGCGGACGAAGCGCCCGCGCCTGCGCCCGAAGCTGACGCCCGCGCGTATTTCGAACAGACCTTCTCGGGCCGCTGGGGCATGGACGCCTCCTGCGCCGAGGAAGGCATGTTCCGCCTCTCGCCGGCCGATCTCGACCTTTACGAACGCGCCTGCGAGGTGGTGAACCTGACCCGCGAGGGGGACATGATCGCCGCCCGCACGCAATGCATCGTCGAAGGCCAGCCCCAGGCCGAAAACACCCACGTGCTCACACCCGTCTCCGAGGACACCATCACCGTCTCGGACGGGCATTACGAATGGACCCGCCACGCCTGCGGGCCGGTGGAAGCCGAAACACAGGGAGCCCCCCAATGACCGACGCCTATATCTACGACGCCTGCCGCACCCCGCGCGGCAAGGGCAAGAAGAACGGCACGCTGCACGAGATCACGGCGCTGCAGCTCGCCACCCAGCAGCTCGAGGCGATCCGCGAGCGCAACAATCTGGACACCTCCGTCGTCGACGACGTGATCCTGGGCTGCGTGTCGCCGGTGGGCGAGCAGGGCGCGAACATCGCGCGCGCCGCGGCGATCAACGCGCGCTACGCCGAGAGCGTGTCGGGCTTCCAGGTGAACCGGTTCTGCGCTTCGGGCCTTGAGGCCACCAACCTCGCTGCGGCGAAAGTCATGTCCGGCGAGGCCGACATGGCGATCGGCGGCGGCGTCGAGGCGATGAGCCGGGTGCCCATGGGCTCCGACGGCGGCGCGATGGTGGTCGATCCCGAAATGGCCTTCGACCATTACTTCGTGCCCCAGGGCGTGTCGGCTGACCTGATCGCGTCGAAATACGGCTATAGCCGCGACGACGTGGACGCCTATGCGGTGGAATCCCAGAACCGCGCCGAGCGCGCCTGGAAAGAGGGCCGGTTCTCCAAATCGGTCGTGCCGGTGAAGAACCAGCTGGGCCTCACCCAGCTCGATCATGACGAGCACATGCGCCCCGGCACCGACATGCAGTCGCTGGCGAGCCTGAAGCCGAGCTTCAAGGATCTCTCCGCCTTCGTGGGCCTCGATAAGGTCGCGATCCAGAAATACCCCGATGTCGAGCGCATCAACTTCGTCCACCACGCCGGCAACTCGTCGGGCATCGTGGACGGCGCGGCGGCGATCCTGATCGGCACCAAGGAGATGGGCGAGAAGCTGGGCCTCAAGCCCCGCGCGCGCATCCGGGCGATGGCCTCGATCGGGTCTGAACCCACCATCATGCTGACCGGCCCCGCGCCCAGCGCGCGCAAGGCGCTGAAGAAGGCCGGCATGAGCCCCGAGGACATCGATCTTTACGAGATGAACGAGGCCTTCGCCGCGGTCGTCCTGCGCTTCATGGAAGATCTCGGCGTCCCGCACGACAAGACCAACGTCAACGGCGGCGCGATCGCGCTGGGCCACCCTCTGGGCGCTACGGGAGCGATGATCCTGGGGACCGTCCTCGACGAGCTCGAGCGCACCGGCAAGGGCACGGGCCTGGCCACGCTGTGCGTCGGCGGCGGCATGGGCACGGCCACCATCATCGAGCGCGTTTAAGCCGAGCGATTTGAGGACAGAGATATGACCTACACCCACTTCAAATTCGACGTCGACGGCGACGGGATCGCGCTGATCACCTTCGACAGCCCGAACGTCTCGATGAACGTGCTGTCGAACGCCGTCATGGGCGAGATCGACGACATCGTGAACAAGATCGCCTCCGACGGGGCGATCAAGGGCGCGGTGATCACGTCCGGCAAGAAAGCCTTCTGCGCGGGCGCGGACCTCAGCGAGCTGGGCGGCGGCATGGCCGAGCTGTCCGGCCTGTCCGAGGAGGAGGCGAAGGCCAAGCTCTTCGAGACCGCCTATCGTCTGAACCAGACGCTGCGCAATCTCGAGACCTGCGGCAAGCCGATCGCGGCGGCGATCAACGGCCTGGCGCTGGGCGGCGGCTTCGAGGTGACGCTCGCGTGCCATTACCGCGTCATGGCCAGCGACACCGGCGCCAAGCTGGGCCTGCCTGAATCCCTGGTTGGCGTTCTGCCCGGCGGCGGCGGCACCCAGCGCCTGCCGCGCCTGATCGGCGTGATGAACGCCGCCCCGATCATGCTGCAGGGCAAGCAGTTCGACGCCGACAGCGCCAAGGCGCAGGGCGTGGTGCACGAGGTCGCTCCGGCGTCGGAGATCGTCGCCAAGGCCAAGGAGCTGGTCAAAGCCGACCCGATGGGCGGCAAGCAGCCCTGGGATCAGGACAAGTTCAAGATCCCCGGCGGCGGCCCGTTCCACCCCGCCGGCATGCAGGTCTTCGCCGGCGCTTCGCCGATGCTGCTGAAAGAGACCTACGGCAACTATCCGGCTCAGCGTTACATCCTGTCTTGCGTCTACGAGGGCCTGCAGGTCCCGATGGACGCCGCGCTCAGGATCGAGAGCCGGTATTTCACCAAGCTGCTGATGCGGCCTGAAAGCCGGAACATGATCCGCTCGCTCTTCCTGTCCAAGCAGGCGCTTGAAAAGGGCGCCCGCCGGCCGGCCGGTCAGGAGAAGAAGGAACTCAGGAAGATCGGCGTCATCGGCGCAGGCTTCATGGGCGCTGGCGTCGCCACCGTGTCGGCCCAGGCCGGGCTTGAAGTGGTCCTCATCGACAAGGACCAGGAAAGCGCGGACAAGGGCAAGCAGCACGTCGCCGACCACTTCGCCAAGGGCGTGAAGAAGGGCAAGGTGACCGAGGAGGCCGCCAGGGCGAAGACCGATCTCGTCACCGCGACGACGGATTACAGCCTGCTCAAGGACGTCGATCTCGTCGTCGAGGCGGTGTTCGAGAACTCAGAGCTCAAGCACAAGATCACGCAGATGGCCGAAGAGCATCTGCCCGAGACCGCCGTGTTCGGCTCGAACACCTCGACCATTCCGATCACCTCGCTGGCCGAGGCCTCGAAGCGTCCGGAGAACTTCATCGGCATCCACTTCTTCTCGCCGGTCGAGAAGATGATGCTGGTCGAGCTGATCGTGGGCGAGAAGACGGGCGATGCGGCGATCTCGCTGGCGCTCGACTTCGTGGGCAAGATCAAGAAGACCCCGATCGTGGTCGCCGACACGCGCGGCTTCTACGCGAACCGTTGCGTCATGCGCTATATCGAGCAGGGCATGTACATGCTCACCGAGGGCGTCAAACCCGCCCTGATCGAGAACGGCGCGAAGATGGCCGGCATGCCGGTGGGCCCGCTTTCCCTTCAGGACGAGGTCGCGATCGATCTCGGCTACAAGGTGCTGCAGCAGACCAAGAAGGACCTCGGCGACAAGTTCGAGGACACCCCGAACGCCACCGTCATCGAGAAGATGTACGAGCTCGGCCGCTACGGGCGGAAGAACGCCAAGGGCTTCTACGTCTACGGCGAGGACGGCAAGCGGCTCTGGGACGAGCTCGACCAGTTCGCGCCCGGCGGGAAGCTGGCCGAAGACCAGCCCACGGTCGCCGAGATCAAGGACCGCATCCTCTACGCCCAGGCCATCGAGGCCGCGCGCACCATGGAGGAGAACATCGTCGCCGATCCGCGCGAAGCCGATGTCGGCTCGATCCTGGCCTGGGGCTTCGCGCCCTATACCGGCGGGGTGCTGAGCTTCATCGACACCGTGGGCGCGGCGAAGTTCGTGGCCCGGGCCGACGAGCTGAAAGCCAAATACGGCAAGCCCTTCGAAGTCCCGCAGCTCCTGCGCGACATGGCCGCCAAGAACGAAACCTTCTACGGCCGCTTCAAGCCGGCGAAGGCGGCCTAGGGCTCACGCTCTACGGCAGAACGAAGAGCCCCGGCGTGCGATGAGCGCGCCGGGGTTTTTTGTTTTCAGACGGCTGCAGAGACTTCCTTCCCTCCCCTTGATGGGGAGGGTCCGCCCGCAGGGCGGGGGTGGGGTGATGATCGTAGAGCGCCATCCTCTGCAGACGCAGGCGCTCCCCCACCCGTCTCGGCGCTGCGCGCCGATCCACCCTCCCCGCAGAGGGGGAGGGAACACGCGGAGGTCGGCCGCTGCTATAGCATCTGCCTCCCTCCCTCACGGAACATCGCCGCACGCCTGCGTGTTCGCTGAGCAGAGTCCCCCCTCAGCGATCAAAGGAGTTCCCTCATGGCGGAACGACACACAGGCCCGATGAACTTCGTGGACAAGGCGATGGACAAGATCGGCGGCATGCTCGGCAAGACCAAGGCGAGCGGGACCGACGACGCCGGCGAGTTCGTCGAGAACGCCGCGATCGGCAACGCCTACGAGCTCAAGGCCGCCCATATCGCCAAGCAGCGCACGCAGAACCAGCAGGTGCGCGAGTTCGCCGAGCAGATGATCGCCGACCACGAGCACGCCAAAAACGAGCTTCAGTCCACGCTCACCACCCATCCCGACGCGCCGAACACGCCCGACGGGCTGGACAGCCGCCGCGAGCAGATGGTCGAGCATCTTGAAAAGGCGCCCGACGAGGAATTCGACGCGCGCTACGCCGAGCAGCAGGACCTCGCCCACCAGGAGACGGTGAAGCTGTTTGAAAGCTACGCCGATGAGGGCGGCCATGCCGGTCTGAAGCGCTTCGCCGCCCAGATGCTGCCCACCCTGCGCGAGCACTTGGAAAAAGCGCAGGCCCTGCGCAGCCGCCTCGACGGCGCGCACTAGCGCCGAGCGCCTTACTCCCTCCCCTTGATGGGGAGGGTGTCAGGCGAAGCCTGACGGGTGGGGTGAGGATCGTAGAGCGCTGAAACCTGCAGACCTTGGCGCTCCCCCACCCGACCCGGACCTACGGTCCGGCCCACCCTCCCCACAGAGGGGGAGGGAATTAGCCCGGCGGACTCCGCCGCCGGAAACGCACGAAGAAACCCTCGGCGAGCCGGAACCCCGAGCGGCGCGAACGGGTTGATCTTTCAAGCAGACGCGGAAGGAGAGCGACCCGATGGCTTCGCACCGCAGCACTTCGAACGCCCCCGCCGACGATCAGGCCTTTCAGGAAATCTTCGACGAGGACAAGGCGGCGAACGACGCCGAGATCGGCCGTCCGGACCGCGACAAGGAAGACGAGCGCGTCCAGCCCGTCGACCAGGCGCTGACCGGCGCGCGCGGCGAACGCTTCGGCGTGGAGGTCCGCGCCGAGGGCTCCGATCCGGGCCGCCAGGACGAGGACGAACGCCGCGAACGCGCCGCCGAAGAGGCCGCCGAGGACGACGTCCCGGTGCCCAACGGCCCGGCGAGCGACACGCCGCGCAAGCCCACCGACACCGACGTCAAGCACACGCCCGGCCAGACCGCGCCGAAGTCGGACAATAAATCCGGCGACGACGGCACGATGAGCGAGGAGGAGCGGCTCGACGAGGCGATGAAGGAGACCTTTCCCGCCTCCGACCCGCCGCCGACCCAGCCCTAGCGGGCCGGTTTCAGAAGTAAAAACAAGACCGAACGGGGTCCTGTGCAGACAGGGCCCCGTTTTCGTTTTGCAGAGCCGTTCATTTGTGTTAATAAAACATTGAAAAGACGGACCGGCGAAGCCTCGTGTCTTTGCGGTGTCCCCGTGTCTTTAAACAGACCGGGCGTGGGCGCCCTCGTGCGCCGCGACACGTCCGTATGCCGCCCCCGCCTCGCGGGGGAGCCGCCCCGCGCCGCCAGCTCGGGGCCCCGGAAAGACCGCAGTAGAGGCGCGATCACAGCGCAAGCGGCCCTTCCGAGAACAGGGCGACCGCCCGCCGACCGGCCCCCCGCAGCCGGAGCGGGCGGCCCGCCCGCGGCGCGGCGTTTCACAAATCAGTCGACGAAAAGCCGCAGCGCGTCTAGGAACGCCGGTCATACCGGTCATTCCGACCCTCCACGCCCCGGACGCCATGGACCGCATCGACGCGTTTCGCCTTTTCGCCGCCGTCGCCGAGCTCGAGAGCTTCACCCGGGCCGCCGACCGGCTCGGCCTGACGCCGGGCGCCGCGTCCAAGCAGATCGCCGCGCTGGAAGACCGCATGCAGGCGCGCCTGCTCGAACGCACCACGCGCTCTGTCCGGCTGACGGACGCTGGCCGGGCGCTGCTCGACCGGGTGCGGCCCTGGCTTCACGAATACGAGGCGATCGAGAACGGTCTGGTCTCGGCCCAGGCCGCAGCCGCGGGCGTGCTGCGCGTCTCGGCCTCGGTGGATTTCGGCGCGAACCGGCTGATCGAGCCGGTCACCGCCTTCATGGACAAATGGCCCCAGGTGGAGGTTCGCCTCGAACTCGCCGACCGCATGGTCGATCTCGTCGACGAGGGTTACGACCTTGCGGTGCGCATCGGCCATCTCACCGATTCAAGCCTGATCGCGAAGAAGCTCGCCGACGCGCCGCTGACCCTCATCGCGAGCCCGGACTATCTCGCTCGCCACGGCGCGCCGTCCCATCCGTCCGAGTTGTCGCGTCACGCCTGCATCGTGGATCGCAACAAGCCTGCGCCCAATCTCTGGCGCTTCTCGAACGGCGTGGAGACGGTCGAGGCGAAGATCACCGGCCGGCTGAGCCTGAACGGCGCGCGCGCGGCGGTCGCTGCGGCGTGTGCGGGGGCGGGGATCGCCTGCCCGCCGGGCTGGGCGGCGAAGGAGTCCATCGAAGCGGGCCGCTGCGTGCCGGTGCTGGAAGGCTGGGCGCCCGATCATCGCGATCTGTGGGCGGTCTTCCCCTCGAACCGCTATCTCGCCCATAGGGTGAGGCTGTTCGTCGATCACCTGGCCGACTGGTTCAAGGACGGGCTCTAGGCGGCCGGGCGGTCTCGGGCTCGGGGGTTTCGCCGACCAGGCCTGGAAACAGCGAAAGCATCGGCACGCCGCCCAGCGGCTTTCGCTCGCCGACATGGCAGGACATGCAATTTGCCTTGAACGGATCGCCGACAGGGCCGAGCCGGTCTTCAGGCAGGATGTCGGCCAGCGGCTCGATATGGTCGCGATTGATCCGCCGGGTCTGGTGGATGGCGTGGAAGGCGTCCACCCGGTAGGGCGTGCTCTGCTCCCAGTCGTAGAAGGCGCGGGTGTTGTGGCAGAAGGTGCAGTTCTGCCCCAAAGCGTCCGACATCTGCATCATCAGAAGGTAGGTGTTCTCAGCGCGGGTGAAGACCGGGCCTTCCTCGGGCGGCAGCTCAGGCTCGCGCTCAGGCGGGACGATCGCGTCGCGCGCCTGAAGCCCCGCGGCGCGATCGTCCTCGAGCAGGAACAGCTCGAACGCCTCGCGCGGGAAGAAATCCCGGATCGTCGTCGCGGTGCGGATCCAGGGCGGGGGCTCCTGATACCAGCGCTCCTCGGGGCCGGGCCAGTCGCCGGCCTTGTACCAGCCGTACTCGGGCACGTTCTGACCGCGATGGCAGGTGAAGCAGGTCACCCCTTGCGGCCGGATATGGTCCTCCTCGGCGTTGAGTTCCCGGACCATCTTCATCATCTCGCGCGCCACGTCGAACTGGTAGGGCGGCTCGGCGTCGAAATCGGGCAGGCCGTTCGCCGCCTCGGCGTGACAGAAGGTGCAGCCCTCGTTCGGCGCGACCCAGCGGGTGATGGCGACCTGAAGCCGGTCGAACTGGGCCCGGTCGAGATCGCCCAGGACCTGCACGTCGTCATAGACCTCGCCGGCGGTGACGCCTGCGTCCTCGACCAGGGGCGGAACAGGAAACTCCAGCTCGTTCAGAGGGTCGGGCCGCCGGGTGCGGGCGTTCAGCGTGTACATCGAGATCGCCGCGGGGCCGAGCTCCTCGCTCACCCAGGCTTCGTTGGACATGGGCGGGCTGTCCCAGTCCGGCAGCAGGAGCACGGCCAGAAGCCCGCCGCCGCCGAAGAGCGCCACGAGGGTGAAGAACAGGCGCTTGCCCTGGGGATCGCGTTTCATGGGTCCAGCGTCCCCTGTTCTGCGCCCTCGGGCGGAACCAGATCGGGGTACATCTCCGGATAGGTCGGCGCGAGGCCCCATTTCACGCCCCACTCGTACCAATTGTCGACCACCGTGCCGGTCAGAAGGATGCCGATGCCGCCGGTGATCGGGGTGAGGATGGCGAACCAGTAGATCCAGCGATGGATGGACTCGAAATTGGCGTTGAAGCCCATGGTCCAGCGCCAGAACAGCGCGCCGCGCTCGGTCGCCGTGCCGCGATCGGCGATCTCCTCGGCCTCGCGCTCGGCGCCGAAGCGGGCGGTCGCCAGGATCGTGCCGCCATGCATCGCCCAGAGCAAAACCGAGCCGTACAGGAAGACGATGGAGAGGCAGTGGAACGGGTTATAGTAGAAATTCCCGTAAAGCACTGAAATCGTTGCGGTCCAGTTGAGGTGCGGGATGATGCCGAAGGGCGGCGCCTCTTCCCAGCTGCCCATGATCAGCGGCCTGAACAGCCCGATGCACAGAAACAGCCAGATCGCAGAGGCGAACGCCCAGCTGACATGCGTGCCCATGCCCAGCGCCTTGGCGCGGGTGTAGATGCGCGCCCACCAGCACAGCACCGAGATCGTCAGGGTGAACCCGGCCCATTGCCACCAGCCGCCCTCGTTGAGCGGACGCAGGTGGAGCCCCGGCCCGGTGGGCGGATCGAGCCTGTGCCAGCCCATGCCGCGGATGAAGGCGATGAGGTTCCAGTCCGCCTGGGCCCAGAAATTGAAGCCCATGATGCAGATCGAGATCGTGCCGAAGATCAGCGCCGCCCAGCCCCACCAGCCGAAATAGGACCGGCCGATCTGCGGATCGCCGATCCAGCCCAGCCAGGCGGAGAAATACGGCCCGAGAAATCCGAAGCGCTCGCGGCCGGGCACCGGGATCGGCTTGTCGACCGGGCCGCGCATCTGGATCTGGGTGTAGAGCGAGCGGAAACGGGCCATCAGGCGTTCTCCATCTCGCGCGACAGGCCGGGCAGGCCGAGCTCGTCCCAGAAGGGCAGCTGCAGATACCAGTCGTACCAGTACGGCCATCCGCCCGACCAGAACGGCCCGGCGATCAGCATGCACAGCGCGCTCCACAGCCCGGCGTTGATCGCGCAGATCCAGCCCAGCCGGTGAATGCCCAGCGGGCCGATCGAATAGAAGATGATGTCGCGGAAATACTGGTTCTCGTGCTCGCCGAATTTCGCGGTCTCGCGCACGGGATTGTTGACCGTGGACAGGATCACCCCGCCGTGCATGGCCAGGATCAGCGTCGTTCCGAAGAAGAACGACACCGCGATCATGTGCGCCGGATTGTAATGAAAGTGCAGGCCCTGATAGCCGACGTTCGACACCCAATCGAGATGGGCGAATATCCCGTAGGGAAAGCCGTGCCCCCACGCGCCCAGCAGCACCGGCCGGATCACGGTGAGGGTGGAATACGCGAAGATCGCCGCGCTGAACGCGAACGGCACGTGAAGCCCCATGCCCAGCTTGCGCGCGATCTCCACCTGTCTCAGCGCCCAGGAGATGAAGGCGCCGTGCGCGCAGATCGTCACGATGATCCAGGACCCGCCGTCGTAGAAGGGCGCCCAGCCCAGCCCGTAGCTGAGCGGGGGCGGCGCGACGGTCATCTGCCAGACGTTCCACACGCCGGTTTCCGCGATGTCCAGAAACAGGCAGGTCACCCCGACGATCGTGAACAGGATCGTCGTGACGCCGAAAAAGCCGACATAAAAAGGTCCGACCCAGAAGTCGAACGGCGTGCCGCGCACCAGGCCGCCTCCGGCGGCGCGGTATCGCGGCTCGTACGTGAGAAGAGCCATCGCCCCGTCCAGTCAGTTGACACGCCGGACGTAAAGCGTGGGTGACGGACAGGGTTCCTGAATATCTTCGATTTTCTATGGAACGTTCTGGAAAATCGAGAGGGAAACTCTGGCAGTCGTCTGAAAACGCTTGCGAAACAATACCCGTAAAAAATCTGGAACAATCCCCGTTGTCAGAGAGTTCTGACATTGCGTGATATGCGCCATAGGGGCTTTTTATGGAACCGACTCCTGCTTATTCCGGATTCGACGGCGCGATGGCCGCGCTTTTGATCTTTGCGGTCTTCTTTTTCTGGCTGGTGTTCTTTCACCTAAGACCCCAGGACAAACGGGAAGGCTATCCCACGATCCGGCCCGACGGCTCGGTGCCGTTCAGGCAGGGCAAGGGGTTGTTTCCCATGCCCAAGGCCAAGGAAATCCGCCGCCCGCACGGCCAGCCCACGGTCGTCACGCCGCGTTCCGCCTCTCAGGCCGGCCCCCAGCCCGAGGTCATGCCCGAACGAAACGGCAAGCCGCTCCATCCCAGGGTGGACGGCCTGCTCGAAGGGATCGGCCCGGCCGCCTGGTCTGAACGCGAGGACGTCGCCGATCTCAACAAGGAGGGCGATCCCAAGCTCGCCTCCATGTTGCGCGAACCGGAGTATTCCATCCTTGAAGGCTGCCCCGATCCGCGCGGCTGGCCGGTGCAGGGCGGCGATCAGGTGCGGGCCGGGGCCGTGCGCGACATCTGGTTCAACCGCGCGGAATTCTTCCCGCGCTATATGGAAGTGGAGTCCGAGGCCGGCGACTATCTGCTGCCGATCTTTTTCGCCGTCATCGACAGCGAGCTCGAGCTCGTGATCGTGCGCGACATGCCCGGCGAGCGGCTGTCGAACGCCCCGTTCCGCCGCCATGACGACCGGATCACCCTGCTTGAAGAAGACAAGGTCAACGCCTTCTTCGCGGGCGGCCGGTTCTACGGCAATTCGCCGCGCGGAAAGGACGTCGCATGAGCCGGGTCAGCGAAACCGAAGCGTGCGAGGCTCTGCCCGGACCGCTTCCCGAAGGCGAACGCGTGCTCTGGGCGGCGCGGCCGCCTTTCGGCGGCCTTATGCGGCATCTGTTCAAGGGGCGCTGGCTCGCCGGGATCGTCGGCGTGCTGGCGGTCTGGCCGGTGCTCGCCGCGCTCGACGCGGGCTATCCGCTCGCCCGGGCGCTGACCGCCGTGGTGCTGTTCCTGCCGGTCGCCGCGCCCGTGGCCGTGCTGTTGTGGATCTCCGCCAGGCTCGCGGCGCGGCACACGCTCTACGTGGCGACCGACCGGCGGGTGATCCTTCATGTCGGCTATGTCTTCACCCGCACGATCAACCTGCCGCTGACCGAGGTGAGGGACCTTGCGGTGAGAGTGCGCGAGGACGGGCTCGCCGATCTCCAGCTCACCGTCGACCGCACGGCGCCGATCGGATACGCGGCGCTGTTTCCGCATGTGCGGCTTGAGAAGATATTCAGCCCCACCCCGGTGCTGCGCTGCATTCCCGACGGCGAACAGGCCGCCGCCGCGCTCGCCGAGGCGCTGATGCGCGCCCGGCCGGGCTTCGTGGCCGGCGGCGCGGAACGCCCCGCAGCCGAGGCGGCCTGAGCGGGGAGGAGACCATGGATCACGCCGAAGACGACTATCAGATCACGCCCGGCGCGCTGATCGCGGTGGGGCTTCTGGCGCTGGGCGCGATCCTCGTGGCGGTCCTCTCGCCCAGCGCGCTCGGCCCGCCTCAGGCCGAGGCGCTGAACCAGCGCCTCGTCGCGGTCGAGGACACCGTGCAGGACGGCATGGTGCTGCGCGATGCGCAGACCGGCGCGGTGCTGGCCGAGCTGGTGATCGAGGGCGATCTGTTCGCGATGACCGCGCTGCGTTCGGTCACGGGCCGGGTCGGCGCACGGCCCGAAAGCGGCGGGTTCACGGTTCTGGTGATCGAACAGCCCGACGGCACGGGCTTCATCCGCGATCCCGCCACCGGCCGCACCATGCCGCTCTCAGGCTTCGGGCCGGACAACGCCGAGGCGCTGCTGGCGCTGGTGGACGGGTAGGGCTGCCTCACGCTTGCGCGGGCCGCCGGCTCACCGCGCCTCGATGAGCGCCGCCGCCGCTGCGAGATACAGCGCTGCGGTCAGACGGCCCGGCAGCGTCCGCATAGGGTCGGGACGGGCCCATACCCGACCGTATTTGGTCCAACGTTTTTCGTAAACTGAAGTTATGGCGCGCCGGGGAAGATTCGAACTCCCGACCCCCAGATTCGTAGTCTGGTGAAATCTCCTACGTACTCTTTCTTCGATCTACGCACATATGCGCCAACCCTCTGATCGGTATTGGCTTTTCCCGCCCCATCGGTACTTTCGATCTCGTTCGGATGCGCGAGTTTTCGCTCCGAACTGCTTCCACGGTGCTTCCACGAAGCTTCCGGGACGCATGTCAGAGGCCCGAAAGAACAGGAGGGGAACATGTCGAACAAGCTGAAACTCACCAACACCAACGTCCGCGCGCTCGCTACGACCGGACAGGACTACAAGGTTTGGGACACCGAGGTCTCAGGGCTTCATGTCCGCGTCACCAAGGCCGGGTCGAAGTCCTTCGCCTTTTTCTACCGCACGGCGGATGGTCGTCAGCGTTCAATCCGGATCGGCAAGACCACGATGACCGTCACCGAGGCCCGTGAGCGTGCCCGTGCACTGCGTGTTCAGGTGGATCAAGGCGAGGACCCGTCTCAAGAGCGCAAGGGGCGTCTCACCGCGCCGACGATGGCGGACCTGTGGGACGCGTATCTTGAGCAGCACGCCAAGCCCAACAAGAAACCCCGGAGCATCGCCGAGGACGAGCGTCTGTGGCGCATGCACCTTTCGCCCCGTTTCGCCAAGGAGAAGGTGGCCAACGTGAGCGTGGCCGAGGTCCGGACCATGATGTCCAAGATGCGCGACACCCCCGGAGCCGCCAATCGCTCGTTTGCGCTCCTGTCTATGATGTTCACCTTCGCGATCCAGAACGAATGGCGCGAGACCAACCCGTGCCGTGCGGTCAAGAAGTACCCGGAGAACCAGATCGAGCGCTACCTGTCGGCGGAGGAGACCGAACGGCTGCTCGCGGCCTGTGACGCAGACGAGAATGAGACTGCCGCGCGGATCGTGGAGTTTCTGGTTCTCACCGGGGCGCGCAAGAGCGAGGTGTTCTCGATGGAGTGGCGGGACCTTCAGGGTCTGGCGACTGAAACGCCGACTTGGCTGATCCCCGTAGGTCAGCAGAAGGGCGAGCGCCATACCCGCAAAGCTTTTGCCCGCCAGCTTTCGCCCCAAGCGGCTGATCTTCTGCGCCGCTGGAAAGGCGAGTGTCCGACGCCTTCAGTCCGGTACGTTTTCCCTTCGCCCCGGAAGCCGGACCAGCCGGTGCCCTGCATCAAGGGTGCGTGGGATCGCATCCGCCAGCGTGCGAACCTGAAAGACGTGCGGATTCACGATCTCCGGCACTCATTCGCCTCGTTCGCCGTGAACAATGGCGCACCGCTCTACGCGGTGGGCGGAGCGCTCGGCCATAAGGATGTGAAGACGACGCAGCGTTACGCTCACTTGACGGACCAGACCGTGCGTGGGGTCGCCTCTGGCGTTGGCGCAATTGTTGGATCATTCCGGGGGCGGTGAACGCTGGTTCAGACCGCTGCTTCCTGCGGCTCGGTCGGAAGCGCCCTGCGTTCGATTTCGCCTAAAATACTCACCACCTTTTCGGCGTCGGCGTCCTCGAACAGGCCGTCGATGCCGAGGGGGCTGGTGTCTGTGAAAGGCGGCTCGTAGAGACGCCCCGCCTCGACGACGCCGGAGCGCGTCAGCTCTTCAATCAACAGTTCGATGAAGTCGATCTGACTAGCCGAGATCGGCGATCTACGAGGTTAAGCGGTTGGGACTAGCTGTCGAGAACCCTTGCAGGGTTCCGCCGGTGATCGAGCTTCGCTTGTAGCTCGGCGACTATCTCATCTGGCTCGGGAGGGGTTCCTTCCCGCAAGGCGTTCCGCACTTCGTCCCACTCTGAATAGACAACGTTCACGTCGCCAAGCCGGTAGTCATCACCTTGCTTGGCTATTGGATAGGTGAGCCATGTCACTTCACTGTTTGCGCGGGTAGTGGCTCCAAAGGCTGGAAGCGCCCCGAAGAATTGTGTGTCCACTACGACAAAGAAGCGCTTTCCCCAGCGGCGGAACACCGGCACCTTGAGCTGAAGCTGGGGGACCAGGCGCTTTTGCGCCGACGATCGGAAATCTGGACGGCGGTCTGAATTCGGTAGGTCGAGCGTTCTTTCTTGCAGGTAGTGCCGTAGGGGCGAGCGGATTTCACCGCCCGAGAAGTAGACCGCCTGGACTTCGACAGCTGCGAAGTCAGTCACTGTCCCGTCTTCAATCTTCCCAAGGAGGTAGTCGACCTTGCCTATTTTGCGGTCGCTATCCTCTTCGCTCTCGGCTTCGATCTTGAGGATGCGGACTTCGGGAAAGATACCGAAACGCACGTTTTCGCCAAAGGCCAGCCGGGCCGCATCCTTGAAGATGATGTCGCGCTCGATGAAGCGCACCGGACAGAGCGCCGCCGCTTCGTGACCGTCGGAAAGCGAACAGATACCGATTGGGTCAGTCTTGCTCGACTTGGTACATTTGCTGTCACGGAACGGGCAGAGCTTGGCGCTCCTGCTCGTCCAGGCCGCCTCTGTTTGATTGTCGACGCCAAACCCAAAGATTTCAGAAATCAGCATGAAACACCCTTTGCCGCTATTCAGCGGCGGCCACGGGTGTAGCATAGAGGAATTCTTCAGCTTCTAGAATGGCTTCTCCGATCCGGCGACCGAGAAGCGGGGGAACCGCGTTGCCGATCTGGACATACTGCTCTGTACGCGAACCCTCGAAATGAAACCAGTCGGGGAAGGATTGGATGCGCGCCGCTTCGCGAACGGTGATGACCCGATCCTGTTCCGGATGGATGTAGGCCCCCCAATGGAGGTCACACTTGGTGAGAACGGTGCAGGACAGACCGCCCCATGTCATCCGCCCGTAGCGCTTTGTGTGATCGCAGCGACGGGCTTTCTTCATGCCAGCGGGCAACAAATCAATAGGTACGTCGCGCCAGCTGCCACCAGGCGGGATATGCTTCATCCGCTCGATGTTGATCGGTGCGAGCCGTGGTGCAGAATGGTTACGGACAGCGTTCGAGCCGCCGCGTAACATGACCTGGTAGTCTCCCTGAGCTTCACGGGCGTAAGGCTGCACGCCTCTATCCTCGCCGTTTGCGAGAGCTGGCAGGTCACTGATCGCATCTTTGATCGTGTTGAAAGGGATGAGGCCTTCGCCGTGGGTTTTGGTCGGCCAGACGATTGGCAGACCTTCTCGGTTGCCGATGAAGACAACCCGCCGCCGCTCTTGGGGCACGCCATACTCTTCCGCGCGGAGCACCTTATGCTCGACTTTGTAGCCCAGCTTTTTCAGGCCTGAGAGGATCGCGCCGACGGCAGCGCCGTTACCGGCAGAGGTGATGCCAGTGACATTCTCCATGACAACCCAGCGTGGGTTCAGGCCCTCGACCAGACGGAGGTACTCTTTGAAGAGTTGGCTACGCTCGTCGTGCATACCACGCTGATGATTGTATACGCTGAATGCTTGGCAGGGTGGACCGCCGACAAGGCAATCCAGCTCTCCGCGTTTGATACCTGCCGCCGAAAGGAGCGCGTCGGCAGTGATGTCTTGGACCGGGCCAGGCAGAAACTTGGCGTCTTGGTGCGTTGCTGCAAATGTGCGGCCAGCGGCCTCATCGAAGTCATTGCCTGCGAGCACATGGAAACCAGCTTGGCGAAGGCCTTCGGTCAGGCCGCCCGCACCGCAAAACAGATCAATCGCCGTGTAAGTCTTATCCATGCCTGCCCCCTGCAGCTCGCCCAAGGCCAAGGGGCAGCTGTAGCTCTTCGTTCTCGTAGCGTTCACGGAAGTCCGTGACCGCTTTCCTGGTGAGCCAGGAGAGCGATACGTCATGCCGCTCGGCAATTGCAGAGAGAGCTGCATAGTCTGCCTCCGACAAGGAGACCGTGATCCTATGCCCTTTCTTTGCGCTCACCACAATGTATGTTCCCTTAACGTTCTTGTCTAGCATCAATCAACTGGCGTGAATCAGACTGCATCACTTTGCTTCGCTCTGCAAATCATTGATGCGGACCAACAAGCGTTTTCGTGTGGATAGCAACAAGCGTTGGCGGGAGAATGTCGGTCTCAGTCCGTTATATACCGCGATGCGACAGCACTCGGAGGTCCGCTCACTATATGGGTCTCAGCGCGTTTCGACGGATGCATATCCAAGTGCTAGTGATGCGGAGAAGTCATATCGTTTTTCGATAAATCCGTCTTATACACCGCCAATCCTCGCCAGACGCTCACAGGGGCGCGAGGCGTGGTTCGGCATGGAGACCAGCGGACGACCTCAGGGCGCGCGCCTGCGACCGCCAGGGAGCGAATGGCAAGGTGTTAGGTGAGGGTGTCAGCCTGAAACCGCCGACAAGCGGTGAACTTGGGGACAAGAACGGGTCAACTCAGTGCGATCAGTGCCCGACCGAGACAAGCTTCTCACTATTGAGCCGGTCTTCGTCATCCCAACGGTAAGCTGTCAGCAATCCGCCGGGCCTCGCGATGCTGAAGTCGAGGCAGCAGACGTTCGGCTCGCGCGCGATCCAAGGAGTCCCGTGTCGAGGACTGAACCAGTAGTGCCCGAAGAAGACCGGCTTTTCGTCGAGCGGGTATCTCAAGCCGAAGTCCGGCTCTTCCTGAACCATAGCCAGTCTAAGCTTAAAGTCTGGCGGTCCAAGAACCCGGTCGGGCCATGGGCCGTGTTCAACCCACCATGCAATGCGCGCTTCGGTCCGGACGTGTCCGTCCTTGTCTTGGAACGTCACGCCATCCGGCAGGGTCGTCTCTGCGCCCTTGAGCAAGACATCGGTCGCATCGCGCAGTGGATCGCCCTTCGTCGCGGTTCGGTGCCAGAAGGCGTCGTGTTGTGCCCGGCGCTTGGCGGTTGCGTCGTCCAGCGCCTCAATGTGCCGTGCACTCCAACAGGCGTGTACTGCTCGTAGGCCGGGCAGATCGATCCAGAGGGGGAGCGTGCGGAACCATGCGATGTCTTCCTGCATTCGGTCCAAGCCGTCTTGCCGGGTGTGATACTGGCTGAGGAAGGCGAGGTGCTGGCGAAGGTTCTTGTCAGAGCGCGGTCGCAGGTGAAGCCCCTTCGTATCCGGGTGCTCCATCGAGAAGTGGACGGCGTTCAGCTCGTGGTTCCCGGCTAAGCAGACCGCTTCACCGTGCTCGACCATGCGCCGGACCAGCGCGACCACTTCGACGTTGGCCGGTCCTCTGTCGATCAGATCGCCGAGGAAGAGGACCTTTCGTCCTTGAGGGTGCCGGTAGATGCCGCTCAGCGGTTCATATCCGAGCCGCGTAAGAAGCGTTTGCAACGGATCGAGGTGGCCGTGGACATCTCCGATCAGGTCAATGCCGGTTGCATCGTTCAGCAATTGGTCTGGCGTCATTCAGTCTCCTTGATTGGAAGGGTTGGTGGGATGTCAGCGTTTCAGTCGCCTCCGCTCGGCCTGTAATCCAGCGGCCAGAAGCTGCCGGATCGCGTCGGCCCGGCTCACGTTGAGCAGCGGGAATTCCTCTTTGATGATCCCCACGTACTCATCGACCTGAGCGACCAGATCGTCCGGCAGCCGCACCGCCAGCGTGTCCATCGTCGAAGCTTTTTTGGGGCGGCCACGTATCGCCATGCTCGACTCCCGTTCGTTTGTGATTTTTCGTATACGATATATCACGAGAGGAGACAAGCAGGCCTCCGGCGTCATCATAGAAGCCGAAATCTGGTGTTCGCCGGGGTTGGAATCAGGTGAACAGCTTCGCCCGCCCCTCCGGACCGATCAGCATCAGCGACATGATGCGGTCTTGGTCCTCGGTCATGTGCTCGCACGTCATCCCGGCGTCCCGGATGGCCTGAATGTGCCGGAACTCGGCAGGCGTCACGATCCGCGACAGCATTTCGAGATAGGGCTGTGCCTTCACACCCTTCTCCCGCGCGTATTGCTCGACCCACATCGGGAAGAGGTGTTCGAGCGGGGTGTTGGTGAGGCGGGCGATCCCCTTCAGCGCGTGGAGGGCGACACGGGTCTTTCCGGTCTTCCACATCGCCACAATGTTCGAGCGCTCATAGCCAAGCTCGGCAGCGATCTCGGCGTTGGTCATGCCGGACAGCTCGGCAAGGTTCTCGTTCAGCCACTCCGCGAGAGCGTAGCTCGTGCCGGTGTTGACGGAAGTCTGCGGACGGCCGGGGCCAGTCTTCTTCATGATTTCTCCTTCGTTTGTTGATCCGAACGCTTGAAACCGCGTCACGAAGGAGAGTGTATTCATGGTGAATAGGGGGTCTCGCGGGAAACGCGAGCTGACTGCATTACGAGCGATGCCAAACGATCTGCTTGTCCGCGATACCCCGAACCTATGTCTGCGAAACCACGATCTCAGGCCCTGAAAGCGATCAGGAGGCCGGAATTACTAGCCCGTCCACGGTTCACTTCGTGGGATCGCGGACACTCTGAGACCCGGCAGGCGCAAAAGCCTTGTGTGACGAAACACCGTGTCGGGCTGCTTGAACGTGACGAAACACCGTGGGCGGGCCTTATAGCGGATACCTCAAAGACCATAAGTCTTTGATTTTGCTGAGCCGGACATCCAGCGCCTATAAGAGTACCGGGAGCATCCACGGTCTATCGTCACACAACGATGCGCGACACGGTGTTTCGTCACGTTAGTCCGAAATTGGTGCTTTGCTTCAGATCACAAGCGCCGAATGGGCCGCCATCGCTCTCTGCCCAAGCGTCCGGGTGTGAGCATAAGGCTGCTTCAACTTCATCTGTTTCATTGTCGTCCGGCGATACTTTTCGGTGTAGCCACCCGGCCAGAACGCGCCGTTCGTCAGCGGCTGAATGTCCACGATCCGAGCACGCCCCGGTCCGTCAAGCGGCAATCCGGAAAGCACTTCACCCGCGTGTCTGACAGCCTTGCGGTTCCCTGGCGTGTCTTCGAGGTCAATCACCCCATGCAGGTGGGGCTTCTGGCCCAACCCCTGTTCGAGAACGATCAGAAAGTCCGGCGTGTGCCCAAGCGCAGTGTTAAGGTATTCGCTTAAGGCCTTTTGAAGATAGGAGGCCTTGCCACGATCAGATGGACACCGAGCAAGCCGGGCCTCTGACAGATCGATGGTGATCGACAAGCCACGTCCTTCAGCTTCAATCGTCTGTGCCATCAGCCCACATCTCTGAGGGACACTGAGGTCACGCCAGCGCCGGGGGAGGGTCGTGATCGGCGAGGCGGAAGAAGAGGAAGGGGGTGTAACTGTACGCGCCTTGCGGCCAGACTTCCGCCTGCTCCGTTTTGCCTTTGGTGGAAGGCCGTCCGAGGTGATCGTCGTGCCATAGCGCGTCCGGCAGCTGGCCAATTTGCCAGAAACAACGGCCTCGACCTCCGCTTTGTGGCGGAGGTGGCGTTCGTATGCGTCACGCTCGCGCTTCAGCTCCTTGGGGTAAAGGCGTGCGGCGTGATAGGCGTCCGCAAGCGTCAAGGCGGCGACCCATGCCGCTTGATCCCCGTCGTCCGAGCCGGTGCCGGTGATCGACACGAGTGCGGGATTGTCAGTTTCGACCGTAATGCCGAAATCCTCGTCCGGTCCGGGATTGTTGACCGGATCGGCTTTCCATGCGGCCTTGGCCTTGTTCAGCTTGTCCGTGGAATACGAGCGCGTCGCCGCCTCTGCGATCCGGACCATTTCAAGTGCGGCCTCTGCGACCTTCTCATCAAGCTTATCTTGCGTGATCGTGACGAGCTGCGGCTTCCCGACTTGGCGCGCGATGCCCTCGGCGAGATTGAGGCCGCTGTAATAGTAGTCGGGTGCCTCGCGGAGCCACCGGCGAAAGTCTCGCCTGAGCGCGGTCGGGCTGTTGATCGAACGAAGTACGAGTCTCTTACCGAGAAGATGGTCTGGCAGCCTGTCGCGTAAGACCGCGATCTTGTTCATGTCGTACATCTGATTCATCGCATCCTCCCTGTCTACACCCCCAAAGGGATTTTCTTACACGTATCCCGCCGACCGAAAATGCTATCCATCTGCCGTATATGCAGATTTTGCCTCTCCATTTCCCCAAGGACATACGCCGGAGAGTGTGCTTTCTTCAATCCACGCCGCCGACGCGGCGAACTCAAGCGAAAGGAACCGCAGCAGAAGAAAGGAGTGCGTATGAACGACAATCACGTGTACCTGACCACCAAGGAAGCGGCCCGGATCGTGGGCTTCTCACACCGGACCCTCGAAGGGATGCGGTGGCGGGGCCGCGGGCCTCGTCACATGGAGCTGCCCAATGGTCGTATCCGCTACCGGAAACAGGACCTGATCGAATGGATCGAGAACGGATCGGAGCCGGAAGCCGCATAGGCCGGTTCCAAGACCAAGAGTGAGCCGCCCTCGGTGTTGCCGGGGGCGGTTTTCGTTTCAGCGCCATATGGGCCGGATCGATTCGGGATGCGGTGCGAACCCGAAGCATCAGGGTCCTTGAGAAGCCAATCTTCTAGGACTTCTCCCCCTGCGACCGATGCTCGCAGATCAGGACACTCTCAAATGAGAGCGGCTGCTTCCACAGTGCTTCCACGCATGGTGTGCGGTCAACATGCCGAGAAGCATGAGATGCAGAAATCTTCTTTATTTCAATGGGTTAGGTGGCGCGCCGGGGAAGATTCGAACTCCCGACCCCCAGATTCGTAGTCTGGTGCTCTATCCAGCTGAGCTACCGGCGCCTGCCGTCTCGAGCCGGGCGGGGCCCGGCGAGAGGCGCGGAACCTAGCCTCGGCTTTTCAGCTTTGCAAGCGCTTGTGGCCGGGCTTGTGCAGCGGCCGGTTCAGCTTAGCTTGCGGGCGGCGTGAACGCCCCTGGCGACCGCGCGCGCCAGCGTGTCCGCACCCAGCGATCCGAGGCGCGCGAGCGTGATCGGGCGCGGCTCGGCGACCTTGTGCGCGCCGGTGGCCAGCGCGAAGACCACGTCGCCGTCCAGCGGGGTGTGCACCGGCCGGATCGCGCGGGCGAGCCCGTCCTGGGCCATCACCGCGAAGCGGCGCGCTTCGTCGCGGGTGAGGGCCGCGTCTGTGGCGACGACCGCGAGCGTGGTCTGGGTGCGCCGGTCGGCGGGCGGGGCGGGGTTCATCTTCGCCGCGCCCCAGTCCTCGGCGCCGAAGCGGGCGGACGGATCGGGCCGGCCGGCGCCGAACTCCCCGTCCATCTCGAACGGCCAGGCCCAGTACACGTCATCCTGTCCGGGCATCGTCACCGAGCCGAAGCTGTTCACTGCAACCAGCGCCGCCACCGTGATCCCGTCTTCGGTTTTTACGCTCGCAGACCCGATCGCGCCGGGATGCGCCCCGGCGCTCGCACCATAGCCCGCTCCGGCGCGGCCCAGGCGCACCGGCGCGCCGCGGCGTGCGTCGTCGAGCGCGGCGAAGCCGAGCGCGCGATAGGGCGGCTCGCGCGCCCAGGCCTTGTCCCCGCCGTTCGCGAGATCATAAAGGCAGGCCGCCGGCACGATCGGGGAGACCGGCACGCCGGGCGTTTCGAACAGCTCGAACCCGGTGCGTGTCTCGCCAAGAGCCGCGGTGACCGCGTCGGCGGCGGCGAGGCCGTAGACCGAGCCGCCCGACAGCGCGATCGCGTTCACCGTCTCCACGAGCCCGCCAGGGTTCATCACGTCGGTCTCCCGCGTGCAGGCGCCGCCGCCGCGCACGTCGACCGCGGCGATCGCCGGCCGGTCGCACACGATGATCGTGGTGCCGGTGCGCACGGCCTCGTTCTCGGCCTGGCCGACCCTGAGGCCGGCGATGTCGGTGAGGTCGTTGTTCAGCGCCGGTCCGGCCATGGCGGGTTCCTCTCGAGGGGGCGACAGGAACGAAGACTAGCGAGGTTCGGTCCACGGAAAAGCCCCGCCCGGGCGAAGCCGGACGGGGCCTTTCCTGTCAGGCGCTCAGCCTACCAGCTGTAGCGGGCGCGGGCGTAGAGATACCGGCCCGAGAAGCCGAACGGGGAGAAGCCCGAGAACGGGAAGATCCGCCCGAAGGTGGAATCCAGCGCCGGGGTCTCCGCAGTGGTGTCCGGATACTCGTCGAACAGGTTGTTCGCGCCGAAAGCCAGCGTCAGGCCTTCGGTGACGTTCGCGGAGAACTCCGCGTCCACCAGCGTCTTGGGCGAGAGCGTTTCATCGAACGCCGGGTTGGAGTTCGGATCGATCGTTTCGCCATAGCGCGTGGCGCGCACGAAGCCGCCGAAATCGCCGCGGGTCCAGTCGACCGACGCGATCAGCTTGTTGTCGGGCTGGCCCTCTTCAAAGCGGGCGATCTCGCGCCGGGCGAACAGCGTCACGCCGGGCAGGACCGGGCTCGTGGGCGCGGCGGTGACTTCGGTTTCGGTCTGGTTATAGCCGAAGGAGAAGTCGAACTCGCCGAAGTCTGCGGTGTCGAGCGCATAGGTCGCCACCACGTCGAAGCCGCGGGTCTCGGTCTCCACCCCGTTGATGAAGAAGCGCGCCCGCGTCACCCCGGTCACGCCCGCCGCCGTCAGGAGGCTCTCCACCGTCGCGCCGGAGAGGTTCTCCGAAAGCACGATGCGGTTGTCGATGTCGATGGCGTAGGCGTCGACGGTCAGGGCGAAATCGCCCGCGGTGAACACGAAGCCGCCGGAGATGTTGGTGGACTCTTCAGCGTCCAGCGGTTCGCCGCCGAGCGCTGCGGCCACCGCGCTGTCGGCGGGGAAGGTGCCCACTTCGGCCGGAACCGGCGGGGTCCCGGCGAAGACCGTGGCGGTCGAGGTGAAATAGGCCTGCTGCAAAGACGGCGCCCGGAAGCCGTTGGACACCGCGCCGCGCACGGCGAAGTTCTCGGTCAGCTCGTAACGGGCGGCGAGCTTGCCGGTCAGGGTCTCGCCGAAGTCCGAATAGGTCTCCCCGCGCACCGCGGCGGTCACGAGCAGCCGGTCGGTGACGTCCGCTTCCAGGTCGAGATAGAGACCGAACGCGTCGCGGTCCTCGTCGACCTCGTTGGCGGGCTGGAAGCCGGGGAAGACCTGGCTGCCGGCGGGCAGGGCCGGATCGCCGGAGATGTAGCTGGCCGGCTCGCCGGCTTCGATCTCATAGCCTTCCAGACGGTATTCCGCGCCGAACGCGACCGAGAGCGGACCGGCGAAAGCGGCGAGGTCGTACTCGCGCTGGAAGTCGGCGTTGGCGGTGAGCTGATCATAGATCAGTGCGCCAGCGTCGAACGAGGTCGGAGACGCCGCGCCCAGCGAGGTGTTGAGGGAGTTCTCCACGCCGTAGGCCAGCTCGTTGCGGCCATAGCCCAGCGAGAAGTCGTAGCCCCACGCGCCCCAGTCGCCGCGGATCCCGCCCAGCGCCGAATAGTCCTCGATGTCGGTGACGATCAGCGGCAGGAAGCCGTCAGGATAGATCGCGAGCGTGTTGCGGCTGTCGAGCGCGCGGCGATAGAAGCCGGCGGCCTCGCCGTCGCGCTGCTGGTAGCTCGCCCAGCCATAGAGTTCCGCGCCGCTTTCAAGATCGATCCCGGCGTTCGCGAAGACCGAGAGCGCCTCCGCCTTCGCAAGGCCGAAGCGGTGATTGATCCGGTCGAAGCTCGTCTCGCGCGGATCGAGCGACCCGCCGACCAGCGGGTATTGCTGGCGGCTGTCCGGGCCGGCGCGGTTGGTCGGCTCGCGGTCGAGATATTCCGCCGACAGGGTGAGGAAGCCGTTCGGGCCCAGCGGCAGGCCGATCCAGCCGGAGATGTTCACCGTCTCGCCGTCCGACGCCGTGCGGCCCTGCTCGATCAGCGGAATATCGGTGGCGTAGCGGCCGTAGGTGGCGGTGACCTGACCGCCCTCGCTGGCCTCGCGCAGGCCGACATTGATCACGCCCGCGATGGCGTCCGAACCGTATTGCGCCGAGGCGCCGTCGCGCAGCACCTGCACCTGGGAGATCGCGCTGACCGGAATGGTGTTGAGGTCCACCGCAGCCGAGCCGCGGCCGACCGAACCGCCGAGATTCACCAGAGCCGACGCGTGACGGCGGCGCTCATTGACCAGCACGAGGGTCTGGTCCGGGCCCAGGCCGCGGAGCGTGGCCGGGCGGACATGGTCGGTGCCGTCGGTGATCGAGGGCGAGGGGAAGTTGAACGAGGGCAGGCTGGCGGCCAGCGCAGCGTTCAGCTCCGTGATGCCGGTGTTTTCCAGCTGGCCGATATTGATCACGTCGACCGGCGCGGCGGTTTCAAGCGCGGTGCGCGATTGCGCGCGCGTGCCCACGACGACGATCGTGTCGCGGTTTTCCGCTTCAGGCTCCGGCCCCGGCGCGGGCGGTTCCTGGCTCCAGCCGGCGCCTGCAGTAAGCGCAGCTAATGATACGGCTGTCAGTAGCGTCTTCATCTGGGTCTCCCCCTTCACGAGGCGTCGCCGCGGGATCCGCCTTCGGCGGCCGCGGTGCGCTGAAAACCGTGGTCAAAATACCACTATACACACAGCCGTTGCGGGTTATGCTCGGCTGTGACGTATAGACCCTGCGCCTCGCTGCGATGCAGCACAATTAAGTAGTTCTGATGGACGCTTCAGAAAAACTAAACACAGTGACCCTTGAAACCCTCCCGCTGAACGCTATGCGGGCGTTCGAGGCGGTCGCGCGTCTGGGCTCGGTCGCTGCGGCGTCTGCGGAGCTGGCGGTGACCAGCGGGGCGGTCTCCCAGCAGATCCGGCTGCTTGAAACCGTGCTGGGTGCGAAGCTCGTCGCGCGGGCGGGCCGCGGCATGACGCTGACCGCAGAAGGCCAGGCGGTGGCCGAGCTGATCGCCGAACCGTTTCGCGGGCTCAGGGAGGCGAGCCGGCGGTTGGGACGGTGCGACGAAGCCGAGCTGATCCGGCTGGGCGCCCCCGGCGCCTTCGCCGCGCGCTGGCTGGCGCCGCGCATCCAGCGCTTCGAGGCGCGGGGAGAGGGATTCCCCGTGCGGCTGATCAGCGATCCCGACGCAAGCGCGCTCGACCGGTTCCAGATCGATCTCGAGGTTCGCTACGCCGCGAAAGCCGCCGCCGGGGCGAACGCGGTGCGGCTTCTGACCGATTCTTACGCCGCTCTGATCACGCCGGGTGCGCTGGACAGCGCTTCGGGCGACGGCTGGCGGGAGCTCGTCCGGACCTGCCGGCTCATTCAATGCGACGAGGCGGACAGCGCCGGGCTGGACTGGAAGAGCTGGCTGGCGCGGCGGGGGATCGAACGCGAGGACGCCCATCTCGGCGACCGCTACGCCCTGTTCGATCACGCTGTCAGCGCGGCCGCCGCCGGGCGCGGTCTCGCGCTCGCCCCACGCTCCATCGCCGAACCGGCGGTGGAGACAGGACGGCTCGCCACGATCGTCGCGGCGGGTGTGGAGCCCGCAGAAGGCGGCTATGATCTCGTCTGGCCCGAAGGTCGCGGCTTGCGCGCGCCGGGCCGGGCGCTCAAAACCTATCTCATCGAAGAAAGCCGGCCGTTCGAAAACGCCGGGGTCTGACCCCGCCGGCCCTTTAGGAAGGCATGTCCATGATCTGCAGACTGAGCTCCGCCGCGCTGGCCGCCCTCTCGCTCGCCGCATGCGGCGGGGAGGAGGACGACCTGACCCTCGACCAGGCGCCCGAACGCGTCGCCGGGGACACCGACCTGTCCGAGCGCGAGGATTTCGGCGGCATGGTCGCAGCCGCCAATCCCGACGCGGTGGCCGCGGGAATCGAGATCCTGCGCGCGGGCGGCGACGCGGTGGACGCCGCGATCGCGGTGCAGGCCGTGCTGAGCCTGGTCGAGCCGCAAAGCTCGGGCATCGGCGGGGGCGGGTTCATGCTGCGCTACGATGCGGAGGCCGGCGAGATCACCGTCTATGACGGCCGGGAGACCGCGCCCGCAGCGGCCACCGAGGACATGTTCCTTAACGAGGACGGCCAGCCGCTGGGCTTCGTGGAGGCCTGGCGTTCGGGCCTGTCGACCGGGGTGCCGGGACTCATCGCCATGATGCGCCTCGCGCATGAACAGCACGGCGAGATCGAGTGGGCGCGCAGTTTCGATCCGGCGATCGCGCTGGCCGAAAACGGCTTCGAGGTCGCCCCGCGCCTGAATTCGATCGCAGGGCGCATGGCGCAGTTCACCGATATCGAGGAGACCGGCGCGGCGTCGGGCTATCTGTTCGACGCGGAAGGCGCGCCCTGGCCGGTCGGTCATGTGCTGACCAATCCTGATTACGCCGAAAGCCTGCGGCTGATCGCGGCGGACTGGCGCAGCTTCTATGAGGGCTCGATCGCCGAGGAGATCGTCGCGGTTGCAGGGCAGGGGCCGCGGCCGGGCCGCCTGACGCTTGAAGACATGGCGGGCTTCGAGGCCGGGCGGCGCGAGCCGGTCTGCGGGACCTACCGGACGTTTCAGGTCTGCTCGGCTCCGCCGCCGTCCTCGGGCGGGGTCGCGGTCAACGCCGCGCTGGGGATCCTCGAACGCTTCGCCATGGCCGAGCACGGCCCGGACACCGCCGACGGCTGGGCGCTGTTCATCGAGGCGAGCCGGCTCGCCTACGCCGACCGTGACCGCTACGTGGGCGACGACGCCTTCGCCGACGTGCCGGTGCAGGGGCTGATCGACCCGGTCTATCTCTCAGAGCGCGCCGGGCTGATCGACATGGGTGAAGCGATCGAAACCGTGCAGGCGGGCACGCCGCCGGGCGCCGCGCCCCAGCCTGAAGACGCCACCGAAGATGCCCCGGGCACCACGCATTTCGTGATCGTGGATGCGGACGGCGACGTGGTCTCGATGACCTCCAGCGTGGAGAGTCCGTTCGGCTCGGGCCGCATGGCGGGCGGGTTCTTCCTCAACAACCAGCTCACCGATTTCGCCTTCGAACCGCGCGCCGAGGACGGCGCGCTGCGCCCCAACGCGGTTCAGCCGGGGAAGCGGCCGCGCTCGTCGATGAGCCCGACCATCGTGCTGGACGAGACCGGCGCCTTCCACCTCGCCACCGGCAGCCCCGGCGGCAATTCCATCATCGCCTACACGGTCAAGAGCCTGGTCGCGATGATCGACTGGCGGATGAGCCCGGAAGACGCCGCCGCCCTGCCCAACGTGGTCGCGCGCGGCGACGTGGTGCGCATCGAGGAGGGCTTCCCGCAGGCGATCATCGAAGAGCTGCGCAGCCGCGGCTTCACCATCGAAGGCGGCCGGGGCGAGAACTCCGGCATCCACATCGTGAAGGTGGGCGAGGACGGCGAACTCATCGGCGCCGCCGACCCCCGCCGCGACGGCGTGGTGATGCAGCCCTGAGGCCCCTGTACTCTGCGACCCCAGGCGCGTCCGGTCAGTAGATCGGGCGCGCCACGGCGGCGGCGTCATAGGCGCCTTCGGGGCGCGGCTCGCCGGCGCCGGCGATGATCTCCAGCGAGACGATCTCGCGGCGCTGCTGGCCGGGGCTGAGCGAAACGCCGATGCCCACGCCCGTACCGCCGAAGCCGCCCGACCCCCAGCTGCGCCCGACCGTGCCGCCCACGCGCACAGGCGAGCGGTCCGAGCCTTCCGCGTCAAAGCGGCGGTCGACGACTTCGAACCACTCATAGCCGTTCTGAAGCGCCAGCTCGGCGGCGCGGCGCAGGGCGAGGCGCTCGACCTCGTCGCGGCTGGCGCCGCCGCCGCCCGCGAAGCTCACCCGCCAGCGGTCGTCCTCGATGCGGATCTGGTCATAGCCGATCCCCGCGCTCGAACCGGCCAGCGGGCCGTAGGTGGTCTGGGTCGGCGCACAGGCGGCGAGGGCGGCTGCAAGGGCGGCGGCGGGAAGAAGGGCGAAGCGGGACATGCATGCTCTCCGGTCTGGCTTTGTCGCGCACTATAACGCGAAATGAGGCGGCGCGGCGCCCTGAGGCCGGTCAGCGCCGGGCGAAGCTTGCAAAGACGAGCGCCGCGATCAGCCCCGACCCTGCGCCGATCGCCGGCAGAGCCAGCGCCGCGCCGAGCTCGGGCAGGGTGAGCGCGCCGGGCGGTGTTCCGCCTGCCAGGCCCTCGAGAAAGCCGCCGGGATGGACCCGGTCGAGATAGACGCCCATCGCGGCGAACCCGGCGACCATGCCGGATATCCAGCCCCCCGCGATCCCGAACCCGATCGCGCCGAACCCGATCCGGAGCAGCAGGAACACCAGCGCGGCGGGATAGGCGAACATCAATGCGCTGAGCCAGATCGCGCCGGCCATGGGCAAGAGCTCGCCCAGCGGCAGGGCCGCGCCGTCAGGGTCGACCAGCACGAAATGAACCATCATCGCAGCCACGCAGACCACGGCCCCGAACGCGGGCGCGATGATCAGCCCGGCGAGCACGCCCTGCGGCCCGGCGCTGTGTGAAGCCATGAAACGCCCCCGTTTCCCCTGAATGGGCATATTAGCCCGCGTGAGAGGGGAAGGGAAATGACTGACCGCACGGCTTGCCCGTGCCGGCCGGGCGCGCCACCTAATCGGGTGAGCCGCGTTGGACCGCCATGACCGATCCCGCTTTGCGCATGAAGATCGCCGCCGGCGCAGCCCTTGTGGCGATGCTGTTTTTATTCGCCGCCACCCATGTCTGGGGAAGCGACGACGGGGTGTGGGGTTATGTCCGCGCCTTCGCCGAGGCCGGGCTGATCGGCGGGCTGGCGGACTGGTTCGCGGTGACCGCGCTGTTCCGCCGGCCGCTGGGCCTGCCCATCCCGCACACGGCGGTGATCCCCAACAACCAGCAGCGCATCGCCGACGCGGTCGGCCGCTTCATCGCGGAAAACTTTCTCGATCCGCGCCTTGTGGAGACCCGGCTCGACGGCGCCGATCCCGGCCGGCGCGTGGGCGAAATGCTCGCCGACCGGTCGCAGGCGACGGGGATCGCGCGAGGGATCGTCCAGGCCGCGCCTGATCTCGTCGCCATGGTCGACGACCAGGCTGTCGCGAAATTCTGGCGCGAGCAGATCGGCCGGCAGGCCAGCGGCGCGCGGGTCGGCCCGGCCGTGGGGTCGGTGATCGACGCGCTGACCGCCGGGGGCAAGCACCAGATCCTGGTCGACGCGGCGGTGAAGGAGGGGTTCTCCCTGCTCGAAGCCAATGAAGACCGCCTGCGCAGCGCCATAAGGGCGCAGTCCGGCGCGCTGCTGCGCTTCACCCGGCTGGACGAGCGCGTCTCCAACGCCGTCATCGCCGCGGTCGAGGACCTGCTGCACGAGGTGGCGAACGATCCCGATCACGAGCTGCGCCGCCGCGCCGCCGACGCCGCCTCCGGCTTTGCGCGCGACCTGAAAGAGGACGCGGCCATGCAGGCCCGGGTGGAGCGGGTGATCTCCGACACGCTCACTCACCCGGCGCTCACCGACTTCACCGAACGCGGCTGGGCCCAGGCGAAAGCCGCCCTCATCGCCGACGCCGCCAAGGGCGCGGACAGCCGCGCGGCGAAAGCGCTGACCGACGCGCTGGTGGGGCTGGGTCAGGCGATCCTCAACGACGCCGAAAGCCGCGCCGCCTTCAACCGGCGCCTCACGCCGCTGCTCGTGCACCTGGCCGAACGCCACGGCCCGGACGTCGCGCGCCTGGTCTCTGAAACCATCTCCAGCTGGGACGCGGCCACGGTGGTCGACAAGATCGAAGCCGGTGTGGGCCGGGATCTTCAATACATCCGCCTGAACGGCACCCTCATCGGCGGCCTGATCGGCGTGGTCATCCACGCGATCGTGGAGCTGGTTTAGGTTGTGTTTCAGGTGGTTGCGGGTGACGCTGAGATAACTCCCTCCCCTGGACGGGGAGGGTCCGGCCGCAGGCCGGGGGTGGGGGTGAGCGCCGGTGCGCGCAGCGCATCAATCGATCCGGGGGATCGATTGAAGGCGGCGAACGGGCCGGCAGGCCCCGGAAGGGACCGTAGGGCGACCACACCTGCAGACACTGGCGCTCCCCCACCCGACCCGGACCTTCGGTCCGGCCCACCCTCCCCACAGAGGGGGAGGGAATTCCAGCGGCGACCGGGTCTCACTCTTTTGAGATCGCTAATCCTCCTTCCCTCCCCTTGACGGGGAGGGTCCGGCCGAAGGCCGGGGGTGGGGGTGAGCGCCGGTGCGCGGAGCGCATCAATCGATCCGGTGGATCGATTGAAGGCGGCGAACGGGCCGGCAGGCCCCGGAAGGGATCGTAGGGCGCCGCGAGGGCCGCGCTCGAAAGCCCGCTCAGCCCAGCTTCACCGCCGTGCCCGAGGCGCTGACCATCAGCATCGAGCCCTGTTCGCCGATCACCTCATAGTCGAGATCGACCCCGACCACCGCGTCCGCGCCGCGCGAGCGGGCCTCCTCCTCGAGTTCGCGCATCGCGGTCTCACGGGCCTCGCGCAGGGATTTTTCGTAGGAGCCCGACCGGCCGCCGACGATGTCGCGGATGCCGGCGAACAGGTCGCGGAACAGGTGCGCGCCCAGGATCGCCTCGCCGGTGACGACGCCCTTGTACTCGTGGATATGGCTGCCTTCGACGGTGTGGGTGGTGGTGACGATCATGACGACCTCGATCTGATGCTGAAACCGGTCATCCCGACGATGATCGCGCCGGGTCTGACGATGAACCCGACGAAGCCTAAACGGGGAGAGGGCGGGGCAGAAGACCGGGACCGATTACGGTTCCTTCACAGGTGAAGGACATCCGCCGGCTCGGCCTCCCAGGGAGGAGGCGCGCCGCGGTCGATCAGCGCCAGAGCGGCGGCGACCGCCGTGTCGCGATCGCCGACCGCGCCGCGCAGCCGGTCCGCGATCCAGCGGCGCAGCGCGGGCAGGGCGGCTGAAAGCTCCGCCAGCCGCCCGAACTTGCGCGCGGCGGCCTGCGCGCTCCAGTCGGGGTGATAGCGGTATTGCTTGCGCCTCTTGGCGTCCCGCCCGGTCGCCTGCAGATGCCCGTGCGCCAACGGGCTCATCCACACGTCCTCCCAGGCCGGCGGCGCCGCCAGCGCCTTCAGCCGCGCCCGCTCGTCCGGACAGGTGATGCGCACGCCCCGGGGATCGAAAAACGTAAAACCCCGCCCGCACCGCCGCCGCGTCACGCCGGGCCTGTCGTCCGGGTAGTAGATGAGATCCATGCCGCAGCGAACGGGGCGGGAGGCGGCGGGGTTCCGGGCGAATCAGGTCACCCGCATGAATTCCCGGCCAAGCCCCGATAGGGGCGCCGGGCCGGGACCTCGTCGGGAGTTCGCCCGGGAGGTCCCGGATCTTCGGCCTTCGGCCTCGTCCGGGAATTCATAATCGATTCCGAGGGCTAACTCGCGCGCTTTTCCAGCAACCCGATCAACTCCACCGCGCCGTCTGCGATCACGGTGCCTGGCGGGTAGACGGCCGCCGCGCCCATCTCTTTCAGGGTGGGCACGTCTTCGGGCGGGATGACGCCGCCGACGATGATCAGCATGTCGCCGCGCCCTTGCGCTTGAAGTTCTTTCTTGAGCTCGGGCACCAGGGTGAGGTGGCCGGCGGCGAGCGAGGAGGCGGCGACGACGTGGACGTCGTTCTCCACCGCCTGGCGGGCGGCTTCCTCGGGGGTCTGGAAGAGCGGGCCGATATCGACGTCCCAGCCTAGATCGGCGAAGGCGCTGGCGACGACCTTCTGGCCGCGGTCATGGCCGTCCTGGCCCATTTTCGCGATCAGGATCCGCGGGCGGCGGCCCTCGGCCTCGGCGAAGCGGTCGGCGGCCTCGATGGCCGCCTTGACCTTCTGGTCGTCTCCGGACGCTTTCAAGAACACCCCCTGAACCGATTTGATCTCGGCCTTGTGCCGGCCGAACACGGCCTCCATGGCGTTGCTCATTTCACCCACCGTCGCGCCGGCGCGGGCGGCCTCGACGCACGCCGCCAGCAGGTTGGCCGAGCCCGAGGCGGCCTCGGTCAGCGCCTTGAGCGCAGCGTCGGTCTTCGCGCCGTCGCGCTCGGCGCGCAGGCGCTGGAGCTTTTCAAGCTGTTCGTTGCGGACCTTCTTGTTGTCCACCTTCAGAACCGGCACGTCCTCAGGCTCGGTCAGGCGGAACTTGTTCACGCCCACGATAGTCTGAAGCCCTGAATCGATGCGGGCCTGGGCGCGGGCGGCGGCTTCCTCGATGCGGAGCTTGGGCACGCCTTCCTCGATCGCCTTCGTCATGCCGCCGAGCTCGTCGATCTCGGCGATGTGGGCCAGCGCCCGGGCGGCGAGATCATGGGTCAGCCGCTCGACATAATAGCTGCCGCCCCAGGGATCGATCGCGTCGGTGAGATGCGCCTCGCTGTCGAGCACCAGCTGGGTGTTGCGCGCGATGCGGGCGGAGAAATCGGTGGGCAAAGCGAGCGCTTCATCAAGGCTGTTGGTGTGAAGGCTCTGGGTGTGGCCGTCCACTGCGGCCATCGCCTCCACGGCCGTGCGCGCGACATTGTTGTAGACGTCCTGGGCGGTCAGCGACCAGCCCGAGGTCTGGCAGTGCGTGCGCAGCGACAGCGATTTGGCGTTCTTCGGATCGAAGCGATCCTTCATCAGCTTCGCCCAGAGCAGGCGCGCGGCGCGCAGCTTGGCCACCTCCATGAAATAATTCATGGAAACGCCCCAGAAAAAGCTCAGCCGCGGGGCGAAGGCGTCCACGTCCAGCCCCGCCTGCACGCCCGCCTTCACGTATTCCAGACCGTCCGCGATCGTGTAGGCCAGCTCGATATCGGCGGGCGCGCCGGCCTCCTGCATGTGATAGCCGGAGATCGAGATGGAGTTGAAGCGCGGCATCTCCTCAGCCGTGTAGGCGAAGATGTCGGAGATGATGCGCATGGAGGGCTTGGGCGGGTAGATATAGGTGTTGCGCACCATGAATTCTTTCAGGATATCGTTCTGGATAGTGCCTGAAAGTTTCGCGTGCGAAACGCCTTGCTCCTCGGCGGCGACGATGTAGAGCGCCATCACCGGCAGGACCGCGCCGTTCATCGTCATCGATACGCTCATCTGGTCGAGCGGTATCCCGTCGAAAAGCTGGCGCATGTCTAGAATGGAATCGATCGCCACCCCGGCCATGCCGACATCGCCGATCACCCGGGGATTGTCGCTGTCGTATCCGCGATGGGTGGCGAGATCGAAGGCCACCGAGAGCCCGCGCTGACCGGCGGCGAGATTGCGCCTGTAGAAAGCGTTTGAATCCGCCGCGGTGGAGAAGCCGGCGTACTGGCGCACCGTCCAGGGCCGCTGCACGTACATGGTCGGATAGGGCCCGCGGTGAAACGGCGCGAGGCCGGGCAGGGCGTCGGTGAAATCGAGCGCGTCGCGGTCGGCGGCGGTGTAGGACGGCTTGATCGCTATCCCTTCGGCCGGCGTCCAGCTGTCCCCGGACGCGCCGGGCGCGCCGGCGGGCCGGGGCGCGCCGAGATCGATTTTCGTGAAATCAGGGTGAGCCATCAGGAAACTCCCGCGGCGGCGTGCGCGCGTCGGCCGTCTTCAAGGCTGTCGCTTCGCATGTGAATGAAGTGATCTATGCCGGCGTAATCGGATGGACGCCCGGCGATCCAGACCTCCGACGCGCCGCCGGCTTTCAGCAGTTTCGCCAGCGCCTCGGCCTTCTCGGCGTAGGCGTCGTCGGTCCCGCAGATCACCGCGAGCCGCGCGCCCGATGCTGCGAAGGCGTCCGCGCAGGCGCCGAGGCTGTCGTGAGCGATCGCGTCCGGGGTGTCGATCCCGAACACGGCGAGCCGGTTCTTCGCAAATCCCGCCCGCGCGTTGAACGCGGCCATCGGGCCGATCGTGGCGAGGAAAGCGCGCGGCCGCGCCCCGGTCTTCTCCACGAATCCGTCCGCCGCGTCGCGCAACGCCTCGAACGGCTCGGCCAGGCGGATCGGCGCGATCGGTTCGAACGCCGGCTCGGGCAGATCCAGCACCCGCACCTGAGCGCCCGACTTCGCCGCTTTGACCTTGTCTTCAAAGGCTTGCGGCTCGATCGCTGGCGCGTCGAGCGACGGCGGGGTGTAGTTCGCTTGCGCAGTATCGACCGGCCTGGCGTCGAGTTCTGGATACTGGCTGACCCCGATCAGGCTTTCTTTCCCGGCGGCATAAAGCTTCAGCCGGGCCTCGCGCACCTGGGCGATTTCGCTTTGAAGCCAACCGCTTGTGACGGTCTCGAACAGACCGCCGCGCCGCTCGATCTCCTGAAAAATCCCCCAGGCTTTCCCCGCCAGACGCGCGGCGAGGGTCTCATGCAGGAAGCCCCCGCCGGCAGGGTCGGCGACCTTGCCCAGATGGCTCTCCTCCATCAGCATCACCTGAAGATTGCGAGCAAGCCTGCGGGCGAATTTCGTAGGCCCGCCAAGCGCTTCGGTGAAGGGGCGCACGGTGATCGCGTCCGCCCCGCCCGCCGCCGCAGCCAACCCTGCGCAGGCGTTGCGGACGAGGTTGGTGTAGGGATCGCGCGCGGTCAGCATCCGCCGGCTCGTCACCGCATGCTGCGCCATTGTGCGCCGGTCTTCGGAAACGCCGAACGCTTCCAGCACCTTGGCCCAGACCCGCCGCGCCGCCCTGAGCTTGGCGACGCCGAGATGGACGTCCGCATCCACCGCGAGTGAAAACTCAAGCGCGCCAGCGGCCTGGTCCGGGCTCAGCCCGTGATTGATGAAGGCGCGCATATAGCTCGCCCCGCCCGCGCAGACGAAAGCCAGCTCCTGCGCCTCGGACCCGCCGGCCTCATGCGGCGCTGTGGCGGTGATCGAGACGGTCTTCAGGCCGGGGAAGTTCGTAGCGCAGTAAGCGGCGGCTTCGGCAGTGCGTTTCAGCCGTTCGGGCAAATCTTTAGCGCCGCCGCCGGCCAGCGATTTCTGCCCGATCGGCGACAGACCCAGCCCGCCCTTTATGGCCTTGGGATCGAGCCCGCTGTCTTCGAGCAGCGCGATCAGAAGCGCGGCGTGCTGCGGCGCCATGCGGCTGGGCGAAAGGTGCACGCCGGCGAGATCGAGCATCACCCCGTCGAGCGCGGCCTTGAGTTCGTCCAGCGTACGCGCCGCGCAGCCGGTTTCCCCAAGCGGATCAAGCCTAAGCGTGATCTCGCTCGCCCCGCCGCCGAGCTCGTCGAGGATGGCCTGGTTCGCCGCCTTCGGATCGGGATCGGCGACGGTCTGGCGGATCTGCCAGGGCAGGTAGGGATCGCGCGACGCCGCCGCGCCGGTCTCGCCGGCCTCGGCGAGGTCCTCGCGGGTGAAGAGCGGGCCGCGCTCGATGCCGTCCAGCGTCTTGCGGACCAGCGTTTGCAGCGGCGCGCCCTTGAGCGCGGCTTCGGCCTCCTGCGTCCAGCGGGCGCGGTCGGCGGCGGGGAAATCCCCCGCGAAATCGATGACAGAGTCGGTCATGGCGTCTGCCTACACCGCAGGCGGGGCTGAGAAAAGCCGCGCGCGGCGCGCAGGACAGGCCGTGCGCGCGTCCGCCCCGCCGCGGGCCGGGCTTAGCCTTTGCGGCGATGACGAAACCCGACGGAGATCGCCGCTCATGTCCGACCTGACCCCGCGCCTGGGCCTGCCCTGGCTGATGCCCGCCCAGGCCCAGAAACACGTCACGGTGAACGAGGCGCTCGGCCGGCTCGACGCGCTGGTCCAGGCCCGCGCTGTCAGCCGGACCGCCGCCGACGAACCCGCCGAGCCCGAAGAGGGCGACGCATGGATCCTGCCCGCTGCGCCGTCCGGCGCGGCGTGGGACGGCTTCGCAGAGCACGACCTCGTCTGGTTTCAGGACGGCGCCTGGCGGCGTGCGGCGCCGCAGACCGGTCTCGTGGCGTTTGTGGAGGACGCGGCCGAACTTGTGGTGTTCGACGGATCGGACTGGCGCTCGCTCGCCGACACGCTGGCGTCGCTGGCGAACCTCGAAAGCCTCGGGGTGGGCACCGCGCCGGACGCCTCGAACCCCTTCGCCGCCAAGCTTAACGCTGCGCTCTGGACCGCGCGCTACGCGGCCGAGGGCGGCAGCGGGGATCTGCGCTACACGCTCAACAAGGAAGCGCCGGGCGGCGTGCTCTCCCTGCTCATGCAGTCGAACTGGTCGGGCCGGGCGGAGTTCGGGCTCGTCGGCGGCGACGACGTCTCGCTGCGGGTCTCTCCCGACGGGACGAGCTGGACCGAGGCGCTGTCGGTCGACCGGGCGACCGGTGCGGTCGCCATCGCCGAGGCCGCCGTGTCGGGCGGGTCGGTGACCGGGCTGGCCGAGCTTGCGCTGGCCGAGGGCGGGGCGCTGACCCTGGGCGACGGCCTCGCCGATCTCGTCCGCCGCGACCGGCTGGGCACGGCGGCTTTCTTCGACGCCGAGGCCTTCAGGCTCTCGCCAGTTATCGAAGCGTCCGGCGCGATCGACCTCTCCCCCGACGATCTCGGGCGGCTGATCGTGAAGACCGGCGCAGGCGCGGTACGCCTGCCCGACGGCGCGATCCTGCCCTCAGGCTGGCGCGTGCGGGTCAAGAACCGGTCCGGCGCGGCGGTCGATCTCGATCCCGGCGCGAGCGGAACCGTCGACGGCGCGGCCCCCGGCGCCGCGCTCAGCCTCGCCGACGGCGCAGCCGCCGAACTCGTCCACGCCGGTGCGAACGACTGGGAGAGCGTCTGATGATCACACTCGATTTTCTTTCCGGCCTCGGCGCCGATCCGCGGCTCGTCACCGCGCGCGCCTCGCGCGCCTGGGCGCCGACCGGCTGGAGCTTCACCGACGGGGCGGGCTTCGGTCCGCTCATCGGCTTCGGGCCGCGCACGGCGCGCCTGGTGCGCGGCGAAGGCCTGCTCGTCGAGCCGGCCAGCACCAACCATCTGCGCAATCCGCGCGGCGAGGGCGCTTCGGGCGCGACCCCGCCGACCCATTGGGCGGTCGGGGCGAGCGGCGGGATGAGCTGGAGCTTCACCCACGGGACCGAACAGGGCTGGCCCTATGTCGACGTGACCCTGAGCGGAACGGCCGTCGGCGACGCCAGGCTCGATTTCGAGGGCTTCACCCAGATTCCGGCGCTGACCGGCCAGGACTGGACACTGTCGGCGGGGCTGAGGGTGATCTCCGGCGCCGTGCCCGGCGACCCCAAGCTCGGCATGTTCGAGCGCGCCTCGACCGGATCGACCGTCACCTCCGCGCTGCAATCCGTCACGCCGGACGCGACGCGGCGGCGCTTCGTGTTCTCACGCACCTTCGAGGGCGGGGCGAATGTCGCTGCAGCGCATCCGTGCCTCTATATCGACAATCCGGCAGGCGCGGTGGCGTGCGTGCTGCGCATTTACGCGCCGCAGATGGAGCGGGCCGCGCGGGCCAGCTCGCCGGTCCTGCCTCCGGCCGGCGCGCCCGGCGCGGCGACGCGGGATGCGGACGGGGTCGATCTGGCTTTGCCGCCGGATTTCGACTTCCAAAGCTTCTCGCTGATCTCCGAAGTCGCGCTCGGCCCGGCGCCGGCTGCCGGCACGCCCTTCATGATCGCGCTCGAAACCGCCGCCGGCACGTCCGACTACACGGCGCTCTACGACGGGGCCTCCGGCCTGACCCAGCGCGTGAACGCGGGCGGCTCGGCGGCGGGTCTGGCGAGCGTCGCCCCGCGCGGCGCAGCCGGCGCGATCCGCCGCTTCGCCATGCGCTGCGCGCCTGACGACATGGCCTTCGCCTGGGACGGCGGCGGGTTTTCAGCGGACAGCTCAGGCGGCTCGGGCGGGGCGGCTTATGTCCGGCTCTCGCTGGGAGACGTCCAGGGCGGCTCGCAATGGCCCGGCCGGATCAGACAGGTCCGGCTTACGCCCGACGCGCTCGACGACGCCGCGCTGCAGCGGCTGGCGGGATAGGAGGCTCTCATGACCGCTTGTTTTTACGCCTGGCCGGACATCGAGACGGCCGAAACCGAGGGTGCGATGATCGACGCCCGTCCCGCGCCGGGCTGGACCGACGCCGCCGGCCCGGTCTGGCTCACCCGCCCGGTCATCGAGATCGGCGGCGAGGGCGAACCCGTCCTCGTCACGCCCGGCCAGGCCAGCGATCCGGTGGTGCTCGTGCGCACGGGGCAAGCCGCAGCGCTCGCCCACCGGCGGATCACCCCGGACGGGCATGCGGGACTGGCGTGAGGCGGGGATATCAGAAGAAAGAAAATGGTGCCGCTAGAGTGAATTGAACACTCGACCTCTCCCTTACCAAGGGAACGCTCTACCCCTGAGCTATAGCGGCGCGACGGTGCGAGGCGGTTCGGCCTCCGGCGTCGGAGCGGGGGCTATACCCCATCGCGCCGGGCTCGCCAAGGGTGGGCTTGACGCTTCTTGCAGAGGGCCGCACATCTCGGGCGATGACCCGCAAGACCGATCAGAAGCCGCCCTCCGGCGAGACCGCCGACGAGCGTGAAAAACGCCTCGCGGAGGCGCTGCGCGCCAATCTGCGCCGGCGCAAAGCTGCGAAAAAACCTGAAAAGGACGACCCTGCGCCGTGATTTCGCCGCACGCAGGGCTGGGCTTGCGCGTTAGGATGCCCGCAAGGACGAACGGCGCGCGCCGCGCGTGATTTGAGAAAGGACATTGCCTCATGGACCGTATTGTCATCCGCGGCGGCAAGCCGTTGAACGGGCAAATCGAGATTTCCGGCGCCAAGAATTCCGCGCTCAAGCTGATGGCCGCCTGCCTTCTCACCGGCGAGACGCTGACCCTGACGCGCATGCCGCGGCTGGCCGACACGCGCTTTCTTGGAAAGCTGCTCGAACATCTCGGCGTCGAGGTGCGCGAGGAGGAGCCCGCGCGCACGGTGCTGAAGGTCGGCGACATTCGCGAGCCCTACGCGCCCTATGACCTCGTCAGGAAGATGCGCGCGAGCTTCAACGTGCTCGGCCCGCTGGTCGCCCGCGAACGAAAGGCGCGCGTGTCGCTGCCCGGCGGCTGTGCGATCGGCGCCCGGCCGGTGAACCTGCATCTCGAAGCGCTCGAAGCGCTGGGCGCCGAGATCGAGGTGGAGTCCGGCTATGTGAACGCACGCGCGCCCGGCGGGCTGAAAGGCGGGCGGGTGGTCTTCCCGATGGTCTCTGTCGGCGCGACCGAGCACGCCATGCTGGCCGCCGTGCTGGCGAACGGCGAAACGGTGCTTGAGAACTGCGCGCGCGAGCCAGAGATCGCCGACCTCGCCGGGTGCCTGAACACGATGGGTGCAAAGATCGAGGGCGCAGGCGATTCGGTCATCCGCATCCAGGGCGTCGACGCGCTTTCCGGCGCGGAGTGGGAGGTCTGCCCAGACCGGATCGAGACCGGCACCTTCGCCATCGCCGCAGCCGCCACGGGCGGCGAAGTGACGCTGAACGGCGCGGTGCACGACCATAACGGCGCGCTCTGGCATGCGCTGGCGCGCGCGGGCGCCGCGGTGACGCTGGAAGACGGCGCGGTGACGATGAAGCGCGAGCCGGGGCCGCTGAAGCCGGTGGACGTGACGACCGCGCCCTATCCGGGCTTTCCCACCGATCTGCAGGCGCAGTTCATGGCGCTGATGGCGCTGGCCGACGGCGCCAGCGTGATCCGCGAGACGATCTTCGAGAACCGCTTCATGCACGCGCCCGAGCTCGCGCGTCTGAGCGCGAACATCCAGGTGCGCGGCAACGAGGCGATCGTGCGCGGTCCGGCGAAGCTCAAGGGCGCGCCGGTCATGGCGACCGATCTCAGGGCTTCGGTCAGCCTTGTCATTGCAGGCCTCGCCGCCGAAGGTGAGACCGAAGTGAATCGCATCTACCATCTCGACCGCGGCTTCGAGCGGCTCGAGGAGAAGCTGTCCGCCTGCGGCGCAGACATCCGCCGCGAGCGCGAGAAGGAGAGCGCCTGAATGGGCGAGGCGAAACCGCTACGACTGATCGCCCAGGACGCGGCCGACGTGCCGCCGGTCTCTGCCGCGCTTCAGGACGCGGTCGGCAAGATCGGCGACTTCGCCTACGAGCCGGCGCAGCGGCGTTTCACCCTGGCGCTGAACCGCTATCGCTGGGAAGGCTCGCCCAGGGGCCGCGGCGAGCGCGTGCGCACCGCGATCCAGGCCGGCTCGGTCACGGCGGCCAGATCCAAGCGCCTGAAACAGGGCGCATCGGACGCGGTCGTGTGTCTTCTGTCGGTGGTGTTCGAGGAGGCCGAGCCGCCGGGCGGTGCGCTGATCTTCACCTTCGCCGGCGGGGGCGAGCTGCGCCTGGACGTCGAGTGCGTCGATCTGGTGCTCGCCGACGTCTCCGAGCCCTGGCGCGCCGCGGCGCGTCCGGCCCATCCCGAGGACGACGCGGCCGGGGCCGGAGACGCGGAGCGCGCGAAACGATGAGCGAGCATCGCCTGATCTCGGTGGAGCTGGACTCCGAGACCATCGGCAAGGCTGACGAGAACGTCGAGCACGAGCGCCGCGTGGCGATCGCCGATCTTCTGGATTCAAACGAGTTCAGGCCGGCCGGCGCCGAGGCCGGACCCTATGCGCTCAGGCTCGCCATCGAGGACCAGAAGCTGGTCTTCGACGTGAAGACCGAGGACGGCGCGCCGGTACGCATGTTCGTGTTCTCGCTCGGCCCGCTCCGGCGCATCATCAAGGACTATTTCCTGATGTGCGAGAGCTATTACGCCGCCGTCCGCGACGCGCCGCTGGGCCAGATCGAGGCGATCGACATGGGCCGGCGCGGGGTCCACAACGAAGGCTCGGTGCTGCTGCGCGAGCGGCTCGACGGCAAGATCGAGGTCGATTTCGACACCGCCCGCCGCCTGTTCACCCTGATCTGCGCGCTGCACCGGAGAGGGGCGTGACCGCACCCGCCGTGATCTTCGTGTGCGGCCGCAACGCCGTGCGCTCGCCCATGGCCGAAGCGCTCTACCGGCGCCTGGTGGGCGAGGGCGCGCGGGCGAGCTCCTGCGGGGTGGAGCCCGCCGGCATGGCAGACGGCTACATGATCTCGGTCATGGCCGAGCTGGGCGAGGACCTCTCCGACTTCGACTGCCGCGATCTGGCGGACGCGCGCGAGGATCCGGCCGATCTCGTGGTCTGCCTCGCTGCAGACGTCGACGCCGAGGCGCGCGCCTTCGCTGAAAAGCGCGGCGCGCGGTACGCGCTCTGGCCGATCGAGGACCCCACGCGGGCCGACGGCGATCGCTTTCTGAAGCTCGCCGCCTACCGCGCCGCGCGCGATGCGATCGAGGCGCGGATAAGCGCGCTGGGCGCCGAATCCGCTTAGCAAGGCGTTCGGCGCTCGACGGGGACCCGGGTCCGCGCCTATATAGCGCCCGGAACGGGCGGGGCCCGGTGCGCTTTACCGCTGCTGCACCGGAGGCGCCCGCTTTTACAGGGTGAACCGAGAGGAGCCGCATGGCGAAGGAAGAACTTCTGGAGTTTCCCGGCGAGGTCGTCGAGCTGTTGCCGAACGCGACCTTCAAGGTGAAGCTGGAAAACGATCACGAGATCATCGCGCACACCGCCGGCAAGATGCGCAAGAACCGCATCCGCGTGCTGGCCGGCGACAAGGTGCTGGTCGAGATGACGCCCTATGACCTGACCAAGGGGCGCATCACCTATCGCTTCAAGTAGCGTGACCGCCGCGAGCGGCCGTCCGCCGCTGGTGCTGGCGAGCGCCTCGCCGCGCCGCCGCGATCTGCTCGAACAGATCGGCGCGCCGCCCGACCATATCGCCCCCGCCGACATCGACGAGACCGAACGCCCCGGGGAGACCCCGCGGGCGCTCGCCCTGCGTCTGGCGGAAGGCAAGCTCGCCGCGTCGCGCCATCCCGGCGCCTATGTGCTTGCGAGCGACACCGTGGTCGGCGTCGGACGCCGCATCCTGCCCAAGACCGAGACGCGAGAGGCCGCCGAAGCCTGTCTCAGGCTGATGAGCGGGCGCAATCACCGGGTCTTCACCGGGATCGCAGCAAGGGCGCCGGACGGCCGCGAAGCGAGCCGGGTGGTTCAGACCCGCGTGGCGTTCAAGCGCCTCGACGAGGCGGAGATCGCCGCCTATCTCGACAGCGGGGAATGGAAGGGCAAGGCGGGCGGCTACGGCATTCAGGGCCGGGCGGGCGCCTATATCGAGAACCTCATCGGGTCGTATACCGGCGTGGTCGGTCTGCCCGTCTATGAAACCCGGCAATTGCTGGTCGGGCTGGGATACCGGTTTTGAGAATCGTCGCCTCTGACAATATCGGCGAGACCCGCGCTGCGGTGATCGACGGGGACCGCGCCATCGAGCTGTATCTCGAGCGCTGGAGCGAGCGCGGCGCGCGGGCGGTCCGCGGCGAGGTCTACCGCGCGCGCGTGCTGACGATCGACAAGGGGCTGAACGGCGCGTTCTGCGAGATCGGGCGCGGCCCGGTCTGCTTCCTGCCCTTCGGCAAGGCCGGCCGGCCCGACGCGGTCCGCGAGGGCGCCGCGATCGGCGTTCAGATCGCGCGCGAGGAGTTTCAGGAAAAGGGTCCGACCCTGTCCCTGTTCGAGGTCGAGGACGGGCCCGCGCCTGCTGCGGTCGTCACTGCGCCGCCGCTGGCCGAGCGGCTTTCGATGATGTTCGACGCGCCGGTGCGCACCCCGAAGGAGGCCGAAATCGATCTCGACGATCTGTTCGACGCGGCCCTCGAACCGGTCGTGGCCTTGCCCGGCGGCGGGCGGCTGGTGATCGAACCGGTGACCGCCATGACCGTGATCGACGTGGACGCGCGCGGCCGCCAGGCGCCGGGCGGATCGGCCAAGCTCGCGCTCGATCTCAACCGCGCCGCCGCGCGCGAGGCGGCCCGGCAGATCCGCCTGCGCGGCCTGGGCGGGGTGGTCGCGATCGACTTCCTGCCGCTGAAGAAAAAAGCCGATCAGGCTACGCTCGACCAGACCCTGAGGGGCGCGTTCAGGAACGATCCGGCCAAGGTCGACATCGCGCCGGCCAGCCGGTTCGCGGTGGTCGAGCTCGCCCGCCAGCGCCTGGGACGGGCGCTGCACGAAATCTGCTGGGAGCGATTCGGCGTGCCCACGGTGCAGACCGCCGCGCTCGCCGCCTTGCGCGGGCTGGAGCGCGAGGCGCGCGCCGACCGCGCCGCAAGGCTGGAACTGCGCGCGGGGCTCGAGATTTACGACTGGCTCGACGCCGACCCGATCGGCTGGCGCAAGGAAGCGTCCCGCCGCTACGGGGCGCGGTTCGAGCTGATCCGTGACGCCGAAAGGGAGGTGCGCGGTCACGCCGTGCGCCCGCTGCGATGACCGAGACCAAGGCCCTGCCGCCCTGTCCGATGTGCAAGAAGCCCGGCGTGCGCGCCTTCCGGCCGTTCTGCTCGAAGCGCTGCGCTGACGCCGATCTCGGCAAATGGTTCTCCGGGGCCTATGCGGTGCCTGGCGAGCCGGTCGATCCCGAAGCCCTGCCGCCCGACGCGCGCGGCGAGGAAGACCCTGATCGGTGACCAGCGGAGCGCAGTTCAAAGCGGTCTGCAGCAAGATTTTAACCGTGGTTCGCCTATACGCGCGGCTGGGTATCTTGGGAGGGGATCATGATGATCGAAGCCGCACTCGCCGCCGTCGCGCTAGCCGCAGAGCCGGTCTTTACGTTCGAAGGCTCCACGCGCGTGCGCTACGAGACGCTGAGCGCGCCGTTCCGGGCGGGCCGGCAGGGCTCCGATCAGCAGCTGAGCTGGCGTACGCGGATCCTCGGCGAATACGACGCCGGCGCGGTGACCTTCGGGATCGAAGGGTTCGACAGCCGCGCCTATCTGACCGACGACGGCTCGTTCCTCAGCTCGACCGCGATCAACACGCTCGACGTGCTGCAGGCCTATGTGAGGCTCGACCATGAGAAGGGCGCGCTTCAGGCCGGCCGGTTCGTGATGAATGTCGGCTCGCGCCGGCTCGCGGGCGAAAACTCGTTTCGCAACTGGCCGAGCGCGTTCGAGGGCGTGCGCGGCGAATACGCGCTTTCCGACGATCTGACCTTCGAAGCCTTCTACACCGCGCCGGTCGAACGCCGTCCGGGCGACCGCGCCGCGCTGCTCGACAATGACCAGGAGTTCGACGAGGCGGATTGGGACACGCGCTTCTGGGCGGCGCATCTGACGCACGGCAACCTGTTTTCCGGCGTGGACGGGGAGGTCTATCTCTTCGGTCTGAACGAAGACGGCGGGGACGATCTCTACACGCTCGGCGGTCGGCTTGAGCGCGGGGCGGAAGCCGGTGCGTTCGATTTCGATCTCGAGCTCATGTGGCAGACGGGCGAAACCGGCGCCGGGCTCGACGTCTCCGCCGCCAATCTGCACGCCGAGGCGGGCTACAGCTTCGCCGGCGCCTGGTCGCCGCGGCTTTCCGCCCAGCTCATCTACGCCACCGGCGATGAAAATCCCGCCGACGCGGAGTTCAACCGGTTCGACCGGCTTTACGGGCTCAGGCGCGGCCAGCTGGGGCAGACCGGGATCATGGGGCCGCTGGATATCGAGAACATCGTCGCGCTGGGCGGCCGGCTGGAGGTCGCGCGCGGGCCGGTGACTGCGCATGTCCTGCTGCAGACCGTCTCGCTGGCGTCGGACACCGACCGCTGGCGGCGGGCGGGGCTGCGCGATGTGACCGGCGGGTCGGGAGACCATGTCGGCGAGGTGATCGACACCCGCCTGCGCTGGTGGATCGCCCCGGACCGGCTGAGGCTCGAAGCCGGCGCGGCGGTCCTCTTCAAGGGCGAGTTCGCGAAGACCGCCCCCGGCGCCCCGGACGACGATACCCCGGTTTACAGCTATCTGATGCTGACGAAGTATTTCTGAGCGAGCGCTACACCGTCACTCCCTCCCCTTGATGGGGAGGGTCCGGCCGAAGGCCGGGGGTGGGGGTGAGCGCCGGTGCGCGGAGCGCATCAATCGATCCGGTGGATCGATTGAAGGCGGCGAACGGGCCGGCAGGCCCCGGACGGGATCGTAGAGCGCCGTACTCTGAAAGCCGAGAACCCCCTACCGCTCCACCCTCAGCCGCAGATACAGAACGCGCCCCCGCGCATCGTGCATCTTGGTGTCGTAGCCCAGGGGCGTGCGTACGAAGGGCGCGGCTTCGTCGGTGAGGTTGATCGCGCCGACGGTCAGCGCCGCGCCGCCGAAGTCATAGCCCGCCTGGGCGTCCAGCACGGTCCAGGCGCCGATCTCTGCGCCGGCGTTCTCGTCGTCGTCATAGGCCGAGACATGGCGGGCCTGAAGCCGCGCGCTCCACGCGCCGAGGGTCCAGTCCGCATAGGCCGTCGCCCGGTATTCGGGCAGCGAGCGGGCGAAATTGGTGAAGTTGCGATCCCCGGCGGCGTCGATCTCGGTGTTCAGCACCGGATCGACCAGCGTGAATTCGTCGATATAGACCGCGTCCGCACCGAACCCGACCGCGCCCCAGCCGATATCGATCGGCGCGCGGGCGAGGCTGAGATCGAGGCCCTGGGCCTGCACGCTCGGAGCGTTGACGAAGCGGGCGCGCACCAGCGTGACGTCGCCGGCGGTGCTGGTCTCGACACGCGGATCGTTGAAGACCCCGTCATCGGCGAGGTCGGCGGCGAGGATGGCGTTCGCGCTCTCCTCCACGATCAGGTCCTCGACCTCGATGCGCCACAGATCGGCGCGGACCGACCAGCCGTTCGCCGCGTAGTCCGCCGACAGGGTGAAGGTGTCGGCGGTTTCGGGATCGAGCGTGGGATCGCCGATCGTGCGCACGGGACGGAACAGCGATTGCGCGCCGATGGTCAGGCTCTGAAGCGTCGTCGTCGCGCTCACCTGCTGATGCAGGCTCGGCGCGCGGAAGGACCGGCTCCAGCCCGCCGAAAGGGTCAGCGCGCCGGTCGCGTCGAACGCGAGGGCGAGCTTGGGATCGAGCGAGCTGAAGGCTTCAAGGTCTTCATACCGCGCAGCCGCCTGAACCCGCAGCCTGGCGCTGAGCGGCACGACGGTCTCGGCGAAGGCGCTGGCCACGTCGCGCTCGCCGTCATAGTCCGGCCCGCCGACGATGAAGAGGAAGGCGTCGTTGTTGAAGGTCTCGCCGTGATCGACGTCGAGCGTTTCGCGCCGCAGCTGGGCGCCGAGCACCAGGGAGGCCGGACCGCCCGGCGCGGTGAAGGCCGCGTCCGTGCTCATCACCGCCTCGGCGCTGGTCAGCGTGGCTTCGCTGTTGCGTACGTCCTGGCCGATCATCCAGTTCAGAAGCGCCGGATCGTTATAGCGCGGGTCGGACGGATCGGTGACGATCGCGCCCGAGCCGAACGGGTTGAACCAGGCGCACCCGTTCGCCCCCGGCGTCGCGCCCGTGCAGGACGGCCCGCCCAGGCCTGCGAGCGCGGCGTCGAGCCGGTCGGCGACCGTGTCGGTGATCGTCGCAGTCAGCGTGTTCTCCGAGTGATTGACCGTCAGGACGCCCGTCCAGTCGCGGTCCAGCAAGGCGAAGTCGCGGCTGAGCTCGGCGTCGATGCGCCAGGTGTCGTGCTCGAAGCTGCGGCGGGCCGCGCCGGCGTCCACGCCTTGCGGCCGGCCCAGCCAGGTCACGTCGCGGCCGAAATAATTGCCTGGGTTCGCGGCGGGGATGGTCGGAAAGCTGAGCGCGGGCAAAGACGGGGAGTTGCCGCGGGTGAGCTCCTGATCGGCGAGCGCCGCCCGGATCACCAGCCGCGTCTCGCCCAGATCGGCGGTGAGCGCGGAGAAGGCGTTCAGGCGCGTCTCGTCGGGCACGAGCGAGAAGAACTGGCCGTAATCGAGCCGGCAGAAGCCCGGCGTGCCGAAGGCGGTGTCCGCGCCGAGCACCAGCGGGATCCCGCCGCCCGCGGCGCAGTCCTGGTCGATGATCGCCTGCGGCCCGCCGGACGGGGTGGTCACTTCAAACCCGCCGCCGGGCGCCTGGATGTAGTACGCGCCGGGCTGGCCGAGCGCGCTGAGGCCGGTGCCGGGGATGAAGTCGGTTTCAAACCCTTCCACGCCGTCGGTGTCGCGCCAGCTGATCGCGCCGGTCAGATGCAGGTTTGCGGCGATCTGTCCGCCTGCAATGGCCGAGACGATCGAGGTGAAGCCCGCCCCGCCGAAGCTGTCGGGCCCGCGCGCCTCGATCTCGGCGGCGAAGCCTTCGTGGCCGTCGCGGGTGATGACGTTGACCACGCCCGAAAGCGCGTCCGAGCCGTAAAGCGGGCTGGCGCCGTCTTTGAGGATCTCGACCCGGTCGATCGCGATGTCGGGCACGAGCGCGTTCAGATCGACGAAGCTCGCCCCGTCGTCGCTGGCCACGCTGGCGGGCGTTTGGCGCTGGCCGTTGATCAGCACCAGCGTCGCGCCGAGCCCGAGCCCGCGCAGATTGACGCTGGACGTGCCCGAGGTGTCGTTCTGGGTGCCCGGATCGTCGTTGAACTCAGAGCCCACCACGGCCGGATCGAAGGCCAGCGCATCGCCCAGATCGGCGAGCCCGCCCGCACGCAGCGCCTGCCCGGTCAGCACGGTAACCGGCCGGTCGCCCGCCTCGGCGCCCGCCGCCCGTCCGCCGGTGACGACGATCACGTCGCGCGGCGCCGCGGCGGTTTCCTCAGCCTGCTGAGCCAGAGCCGGACCTTCGCCGAGCACGAGCAGGAGGGCGGCGGCGCTGGCCGCGGTGCTGAACGATTTCATGGGCGTGGCTCTCCCCGGATCCCGGACGGCGCGCGGCGGGTCCGAGGACGGGCGCGCGCTGAATATGACATTCAGTCTGAAGCGGGGCGGGACCTAGCAGCGCCCATCCGCCCCGGCAAGACCGGCCCTGTCACGACCCCGTCAGCGCAGGTGCGAAACAGGCGTTGCCAGAGAAAAACGACCGCCCTATAACCGCCGTCCTCAGCGCGGGGGCGCGAGCCGCCCCCACGCCGCCCAGGTAGCTCAGTTGGTAGAGCAGCGGATTGAAAATCCGCGTGTCGGTGGTTCGATTCCGCCCCTGGGCACCATTTCTCTTGGTCTCCCTCGCCTCCGCACGGTCGATCCTCGCTGGCGCTGCGGACCGACGGTCGCCCTCGCGAACCGGTCCGGTTCGAGCTGGGTCCTCCATCCCGCACCAGTTTCCTTTCAAAGCGGCCCTATCCGCTGCAACGCAAAGCGCCGGCCTCTTTCGAAGCCGGCGCGCGGTCGGTTCAGCCTTTCGGCGTCGCGCTTAGCGGACCCAGCGAAGCTTCCGCCTGCGCAGATGGCGGCGCATCACCGGGGAGGCGGCCTGGGCGCCGCCGGAAGCCGTCCGGTTGGGGCTCGCTGGCAGGACGGGAGCGGCGGGGACGGTGCGGGGGATCATTTCGGGTCTCCTTTTCTGTCTCGATCCGAGGAAACCCTAGCCGAGCGGCTTTCATCGCGAAAATATAAGTTTTAGATTTCCGACTGAGCTTTTGCCTATGGAGGGGCGGATGCGTCCGACGCTGCGTCAGATGGAGTACATGCTTGCGGTCGCCGATCTCGGCCGGTTCGGCGAGGCGTCCAAAGCGCTCAATGTGAGCCAGCCCAGCCTGTCCGCCCAGGTGCAGGAGGCTGAAGCGGCGCTGGGTGTCGCGGTCTTCGAACGCAGCCGGAGCGGAGCGATCCTGACCCCGGTGGGTGTCGAGATCGTCCGCCGGGTGCGGCTGATCCTGCGCCAGGTCGAGGATCTCCACGCCGTCGCCGCCCATGGCGGATCGGGCCTTTACGGGCGGCTGCGGATGGGCGTTCTGCCCACGATAGGCCCGTATTTGCTGCCGCTGGCGACCGCGGCCATGCACGCGGCCTATCCGGAGCTGCGTCTGAACATCCGCGACGACCGGCCCGACATGCTGCAGGATAGGCTGATGGACGGCCGGCTGGACGCGCTGATCTCGACGCCGGAGGAGCATCCGGGCGCTGAGAGTCTCATGCTTTTCAAGGAGCGTCTGTTCGCGTGCTGCGCCGACGACGACGCGCTCGGCGCGAGCACGCGACCGCTCGGTCTCGCCGACCTCCGCGGCCGCACCTTGCTCACGCTCGGTCACGGCCACCGGCTGACCACGCTGGTCCATGAGATCGCCAGCCGTTCAGTCGCCTATGTCAGCCATGAATACGAGGGCACCAGCCTTGACGCGATCCGGCACATGGCCGGGCTCGGCGCGGGCGTGGCGGTCATGCCGGAGCTTTATGTCCGGTGCGTGGGTCATCGCGACGACAACGTCGTCTTCCGTGCGATCGACGATCCGCTGGCCGTCCGGCAGATCGCCATGTGCTGGCGGCAGGGCAGTCCGCTGGCGGACGGGCTGGGCGAGCTCGGCGCCTTGCTGGCGGACGCCGGACGAAAAGCGTTCAGCGCGGCGTGAGGGGGGCGCCCGCCCTCACTCCGGCAAACGATACGCGACGACCTGGTCTGAGACTTCCGGTTTGAGGATCGAGTTTCCGCCGACGGCGAAGACGACATAGTCCACGCCTTCATGGGTGAAGACGGCCGGGTTGGACACCGCGGGCGCCTCGACGAGGTCGGCCCAGAGCTCTTCGCCGGTGGCCGCGTCGATCGCGCGGATGCGGGAGTCCACCGAGGCGCCGATGAAGATCACCCCGCCTGCGGTCGCCACCGGTCCGCCGAGCGTCGGGGTGCCCCAGCTTTCAAGCCCGTAAAAGCCGTTGAACTGGGCGCGGCCGAACGGCTCTTCGTAGAGCCGTTCGCCGGTGCGCAGATCATAGGCGGAGATCGTGCCGAAGGGCGGCTCCCAGCAGGGCATGCCGAGCCAGTTGCGCCAGCCTGACAGATAGATGCCGTAGGGCGCGTCTTCCTGGGGGTAGTAGCCCTGCTCGTTGCCGCTGCCGCCCTGAATCTCCTCGTACTCCTCGCGCGGGACCAGGCGGATGAGCTGCACCACGCGCGAGGCGTTCACGTAAAGCGTGTCGGTGCGCGGATCGACCGCGACGCCGCCCCAATTCGTCACCCCGGCGGTGCCCGGATAGAACAGCGTCATGGTTTCCGAGGGCGGGGTGTAAAGGCCCTCATAGACGAAATTCTCCCGATCGCGCGAGCACTGACCGAAGCTTGCGATGTCCGCGAGCCACCACACGTCGGGCATCTCGAGCGGCGCCATGGGCGGCGGGTTCGGGACGTAAGGCTGGGTGGGCGCGGCCTCTTCGCCTTGCGCGGAGCTGCGGGGCGTCGGGCGCTCCTCCACGGGGAAGAGCGGCTCGCCGGTCCGGCGGTCGAGCACGAAGAGGAAGCCCTGCTTGGTGGCCTGGATCACGGCGGGGACCGTCCCGCCGGCGGCGTTGATGTCGACCAACGTCGGCGCGGACGGCGTGTCGTAGTCCCAGATGTCGTGATGGACGTGCTGGAAGCTCCAGACGATCTCGCCGGTCTCCAGATCGAGCGCGGTGACGGATGTGGCGTGCTCCATCGGCTCGAGCCGGTTTCCGCCCCAATAGTTCGGGCTCGGCGAGGAGATCGGCGCGTAGACCATCCCCAGCTCGGTATCCACCGTCATCGCGGTCCAGATGTTCGCCGTGCCCGCCTCGTCGATCATGTTTTCGGGGATGAAGCTCGCCTCCCATTCGAGCTCGCCGGTGCGCGCATCGACCGCCAGAAGATTGCCGGGAGGGGCGACCGAATAGGCCCAGTCCTTGCCCGCCCAGCCCATCAGCAGCGTGTCGCCGGCGACCGTAGGCGGCTGCAGCAGCGAGAAGGGGAATTTGTCGTTGACGGTGTTCCACTGATTGACGTTCAGCACCCCGCCGTCGCCGAAGTCTTCGCAAAGCTCGCCGGTGTCGGCGTCCACCGCGTGGAGTTCCGCGTCCATGGTGCCGATATAGACCCGCCTGGCGCACGCGCCGGTCCCGCCGCCGTCCCAGTAGGCGACGCCGCGGTTCTTCAGCGCGGGCTGGGTGAGGGCGGCGAGCTCGGACTGGCTGTCATAGCTCCAGCGCTCCTGCCCGGTTGCCGGGTCGAGCGCGATGATGCGGTAGAAGGGCGTGCCCAGATAAAGCGTCTCGTTGGCGTAGACGGGCGTGGCCGACCAGACGGTGGCGGGCAACTCGCCCGACCCGTCCGAGACGTCGCCGGTGTGATACTCCCAGGCGCGTTCGAGATCGCCGACCGTTTCGGGCGTGAAGCTGTCGGCGGCCGAGAATTTCGTGGATGCGGCGTCGCCGTGAAAATGCGTCCAGCTCGGCTGTTGAGCCGCCGCGGAGAACGGGACGAGGCCGAACGCGAGAAGCGTGAGGATGCGGATCATGATGACTCCCGCCAGGACATGACGGCCGCCGCGATGAGCGCTGCGAGCGCGACAAGCATCGCGACCAGAAAGCCGTATTGCATGAGAAAGAAGGCTGCGAGCGCGGTCAGGGCGGCGCCGATCCCGATCAGGATCAGCAGGGCCGCAAGAAGGCCGCCGCGCACCGCGGGCACGGCGGCGACCCCGAGCCCCAGCGTGACGCAGACCGCGCCGATCAGCGCCAGAAGCGCGCCGCGCGTCCCGTCCACGCCGGTGTGCGTGCCGAAATAGGCGAGCGCGGCGAGCACCACGCCGATGAGGGCGGGCAGGCCGGCGGCGAGATAGCGTTTGCGCATCTATGACACTCCAGGCGGCGGTTCTTGCGCCGCGCTTCGCCGAAGAAAGACGGCGGCTCCCGGGCTGAAGCCGCCGTCGTTTTAACTGGCGCTCCGCCTCAGTAGTGGCGGTACCGGCTGGGCCTGCGGTAGTCGCAGGTCGTGGTGGTGAACACGTCGCCCAGCACGGTGTCGCACTCCTCCTCGTAGCGGGAGTGATGGCCGCAATACCCGTCCCGGCAGTCGTCGTACCGGTGGGGATTGTGGGGATGCGGATGGGGATGGCCGCGGCGATGGTGCGGGCGGTGATAGCCCCAGTCGCAATCGTCGCAGGTCTCTGCGATGCGCAGGCGGATCTCGGCGAGCCGGCTGGACAGGGCGGTGAACTCGCGGCGGGCGTCACGCCAGTTGTCCGCCGAGTTCATGCACGCGCCCTCCTGATAGCCCTGGTTCTGCATGCACATCTGGTAGGACTGGCAGGACGAGGTCGCGAAGCGGTAGGCCGCGTCGAGATCGGACGAGAAGGCCTGCACCAGCTCGACCGTTTCGGTCTGCGGGCCGTAGGGCCGCTCGGTGACCTGTTCGCGGATCGTGGCGCGTTCGCGCTCGCGGCTGCCGTAGTCGGGGCCGTAATAGGTGTAGGCTCCGGCGTATCCGGCGCGCTCGATCTCGGTGCGCATCTCGTTGCGCGCCTCGGTCAGGGAGTCGATCGAGCAGATCGCCTGGGCGGTTTCCGCGCCCTGTTCGGTCGGGCGCGGCGGCGCGGGCGGGCCGTAATACGGGTCATGACGTCCGTAGCGGTCGTACGGATCGTGATACTCGGGATACTTCGCCGCACACCCTGCGATCAGGGCGGTGGCGATCAGAACGAGGCTTGCGCGTAAAAACATGTCGGGTCTCCGCAATCGGCGGGGAGGGAGGGGCTCACAGCGGCTCGCGGCGCGTGCCCCGTTCGGGTTCCAGGCAGGCGAGTTCGGTCGGCGAGAAGCGATCGACGTCGATCTGGCTGCGCCATTCGAGATAGAAGGCGCCGCTTCCCTCCGCCGCAGCTTCTTCAAGGCGGTTGGAGATGGCGATCCAGCGGCTTTCCGCGGTGGGATGGTCCCAGAATTCGCGGTGGTCGCGCCAGCGCATGGCCACCGGGTGACCCAGCGCCGCCGCGTCACGCAGATAGGCGTCCGCGCGCTCGGGGTTCTCGATCAGCCCGCACAGGCGGTAGCTGCCCAGAACCGCGCCGGTGCCGTAGACCAGAGCGAGATTGAAGTAGGCGTCCGCGTCGTCGCGGCGCGCGGCGGTCTCGAACCATTCGAGCGACAGGTCCGGATTGCGCGCCACGCCCAGGCCCGTCGCGTACATGATCCCCAGCGCGTTCTGCAGGTGCGGATCGCGCGCGGTCTGCGCGGCGTGACAGACCAGAAGCGTGGTCTGGCGCGGGCTCAGCGAGCCGGTCTCGTCATAGCCGAGCTCGCGCTGGAAGCCGCGCACCGCGTCACGCGTGGCCGGGCCGTAACGGCCGTCGACTTCCGCCGAGTAGTAGCCTAGCGCGGCCAGCGCGGCCTGGCGCAGTTTCAGGCTGATCACGTCGCCGAGTTCTTCAGGGCCGCGGCGGGAGATGCGCGACAGGCTCTCGCCGTCGGGCGAAGACTCGCACTGGACCATGTGCGCCTGCAGCCGGCGCTGGGCCATCAGCGCGGATTGCGCGCCGAAGGGCCGGCCCCAGTCGATGGAGTAGTTCCAGTACCGCATGGCCCGGCGCACCGAGCTGGCGTCGTAGCGCACGAAGCCGCGGTCGTAATCGAGATCGTCGATCGCCCGGGCGTCGTCGCCCTGCTGGGCGAAGGGCAGGTCGACCCAGTCGGTCCCGCGCTGCAGGTCGACAGTGGCGAGTTCGGCGTCGCCGCGCAGCAGCCAGTAGCGCGCGCCGTCATTATAGAGGCGGGCGGCCTGCTCGCGGGTCATGCAGCCTTCGCCGATGCCCCGGCCGCGAATGCAGATCGGGCGCGGCTCGCCTTCACGGATGGCGTAGCGCCAGGGCCCGCGCGGGAAGCGGTCGCCGCCGCGCCCCCAGCCGCCGAAGGCCGGCTCTCGGGTGGGCTCGGGCCGCCACCAGTCGTCACGACCGCCGTAAAGCGGATCGCGGTCGCCATAGCCGGGCCCGTAGCCGGGCGTCGGCGCGACGATGTCTTCTTCGGGCTGGAACAGGTCGAGATTGCAGCGCCGTGCGGCCTGCTCGAACACGCCCATCCGTTCGTCGTGGAAGCTCGTGCGGAGCCGGTCTGAATTGCTGTAAAAGCCCTGGCCGGCCATGTCGCGATAGCGCCGCCAGTCTTCCCGGTCGAGCGCTTCCTGGACCTGGTCGACATAGCAGCGGCAATCCAGCGAGGAATGCGAGTAGCGCGTGTCGTAAAGGCAGGCCTCGTAGACCTGCTCTCCGCGCTGCTCGATGAGGTCGCAACCGGCGAGCAGGACGGGCAGGCACAGCGCGGCGAGGCCGGCTTTGACACCGGCTGCAGCGTTGGAAACTTGTGTGACGCGGACCATGAAAGTCCCCCTCTCGTCTCGCTGGGGTTAACGCGGCTTAACCGGTCCGGTTCACCGAAATTCCGCCTCTTCGCCATGGAACCGGCGCCGAACCGCAGGGCTCCGCCTTCTCCGGAAGCGCCTGTTTGCAGGGCTGGAACAGGCCCGGACGCAGGCGGGTTGGAAGCGGTGACGCCGCAATGGAGACCGTCATGGCAGCAAGCTTCGAGACCGCCGAAACACCGATCGCGAAGAACACGCCTCAATCGCGCGGCGCGGCCATCGGGCTCGGGGTCGCGCTTCTGATCGTGGGGGTGCTGGCGATCATTTTTCCCGCCGTCGCGACCGTGACGCTGAGCCTGGTCATAGGCGCCGCGCTGGTGGTTTACGGCCTGGTGCAGATCATCGACGGCTTCCGCCGCCGCGGTTCGGGCGACGCCCTGCCGGAGGCGCTGTTCGGCGTGCTGGGCGTGTTCGCGGGCGTTCTGATCCTGGTCTCGCCGGGCGTGGGGGCGCTCTCGCTCACCGTCGTGCTGGCGGTCTATTTCGCGATCGATGCGATCACGCGGACCGGCTTCGCCTTTCGCGGCCGCTCGTCAGGCCGGAGGGGCTGGCTGATCGGTGGGGCGATCCTCAGCGCGCTGCTGGCGCTGATCATCCTTGCAGGCCTTCCCGGCAGCGCGGCCTTCGTAATCGGCCTGCTGTTCGGCGCGCACGCCCTGTTCGCCGGCGCGGTGCTCCTGGTCACCGGATTTTCGGGACGCGCGCGCTAGCGCCGCGCTCAGCCGCCGTTGATCTCGCGCCAGATCAGGATGATGATCGCGCCCTGAACGAACAGGCCGAGCGCGAACCCGCCTGCGCCGACTGCAGAGGCGGCGACATGGGCCATGACCCTGAGCGGGATCTTGCTGAGCGTGTCGAAGCGCTCGCGCGGCGTGGCGTAGCGGCTGCGAGCGACCTCGAACAGGTCCTCGAACCCGCCGCGGCTCAATGAGAAGAACACCCAGGCCCAGAGCGCCAGGAAGCCCCAGACGCAGATCCGCATCCAGGTGGCGAATTCCGGACCGGTGAAGATCCGGACCCAGAAGTCCTCGCCGGTGAAGTCCATGGCGCGCCTCGCTCTCGCGCGCTCAGCTCTCCGCCCAGCGCGCCATCGCCTCGATCCCCTCGATCACCCTCGGACAATGCCGTCTCAGGAAGGCTTCGTCGAGCGGCTGGGACTGGTGCAGGCCTGAAAGCGCGGCCTCGCCGTCGAAATCGACGAAGGCCAGTCGCAGCGACAATTCGTGCGGCGGCCGGCCGAAGGCCGAGCCGGGCAGGGTGGCCACGCCCGTCTCCTCCAGCAGGCGGGTGCACAGCTCGGCGCTGGTCTCGATCCCGCGCGCAGCGAATTTCGCGGCCATCGGATCGAAATTGGGAAAGGCGTAGAACCCGCCCTTGATCGGGTTCACCACTGCGCCCGCTTCGCTCAGCCGGGCGTGGACATGATCGGCGAGCGCCTTGAGGATCGCCCGGCTGCGGTCGAGATAGAGCTCCATCTCCGGGCCGCCTTCGAAGGCGGCGATCGCGGCGTGCTGTATGGGTGCGGAGACCGAGGTGTAGGTCTCGCTCGCCGCGGCGGCGACGGCCTTTCTGAGCCAGGCCAGCGATTTGGGAAAGGCGAAGAAGCCCAGCCGCCAGCCGCCCGCGCCGGCCCATTTCGAAATCCCGTCGGAAATGATCGTCCCGCCGCGGTAAAACCGCGCCATCGACGTGTGCCGGCCGTCGAACTGCACCCCGCCGTATATCTCGTCTGACAGAAGCAGCATGCGGCAGTCGCGCGCCACCTCGGCGACCTCGCGCAGATGCTCGACAGTGTAGGCGGTGCCGGTGGGGTTGCCGGGCGAATTGAGGATCAGAAGACGCGGGCGCATCGGATCGTCGCCGCACACCTTGTGAAGCGCCTTGGCGGTGACGCCCAGGCCGGTTTCAGGCTCGGTCGGAAGCCAGGTGATAGGCCGGCCCAGGATCTGCGCCTGGGGCGCATAACTCACCCAGCTGGGCGTCGGGATCACCAGATCGCCGTAATAGACCAGCTGGACCAGGAACATCAGCTCCTTCGTGCCCGGCCCGATCAGGATGTCCTCGGCGTCGAAATTGAGCCCCTGGGTGCGGTTGAGATATCCGCAGATCGCCTCGCGCAGCGCCCGGAGGCCCTGAACGGGCAGGTAATCCTTCTGATGGGTGTTCTCCGCCAGACGGCGCTGCATGATGTCGGGCACGGGGAAGGGCGACTGGCCCAGCCCGAGCTTCGACACCGCGCGGCCCTGCGCGATCAGCTCGGCGGAGCGCTCGTTGATCTCCAGCGTGGCCGAAAGACCGAGGCCGCGAATGTTCAGATTGAGCTGAACCGAGGGGCAGAACGCCTGAAGCTCGTCCTGCGGGGCGGGTGTGGGATCATCCATGGATCAGGTCTCGTCCGGCCGGGTCAGCCCGGAGGTGAACAACCGGGTGAGGTCCTCGAAAAACCGGTCCATGCTGAGCGGACGGGTGTCTTCGCCCGCCAGAAGCCGCTGATGCAGCACCGCCACAAGAACCGGAGCGTAAAGGAAAATCGCGCCGTGACGGACGCGTTCCGGATTGGACCCAGCTGGATCCACGCCCGGTCCGAGCCGCGCTTCGAGCGCGGTCAGCGACGGCTCCACGATCAGTTCGAGATAGGCCCTGGCCACCTCGCGGTCGTGAATGGACTCCACGAAGGCGAAGGCGTGCGCCTGGGCGAAGAAATCGCTGCGCGCGCCGTCCATGGCGAGCGCGCCATATTCCTTGACCGACGCCTCGAGCGTGGCGGCCGGCTCTGCGGAACGGGCGAGCCAGGCGCGTGCGCCCTCGGCGAAATGGCCGATGATGGCGATCACCACCCCGCGCCGGTCTGTGAAGTAGTGGCGCAAGGTGGGTTCGGACACGCCCGCCTTGATCGCGAACTGGCGCAGGCTCACCGGCGCGCTGCGCTCGGCGATGGCCGTGCGGGCGAGGATGTCGAGAAGTTCGCGTTTGCGATCCGTCGCCGGTCCGCGCGCCTCAGCCGTGCTGCTCATCGATCTCCAACGTCCCCATTGCGTGGACCGGCCCGGCTGCGCCCGCGCCGCCGACTCGATCCGTTCACCATAACCCCGTCCGCCGCAGACGGAAGCCGCGCGGCGGCGATCCGGTCCAGCCGTCCTGCGCGCCTGCGCAGGCCTCCGAACGCCTGCTCGCGCCCTGCGCCTTGATCAGACTTTGTACTATCGTATATACGATACGCGATAGCGCCGGGCAGGCCGGCGCCGTCGCAACACGGGAGTTTTCACAATGAGCCTCATTACGCGTCTCGCCGCCGGCGCTGCGCTTGCGGCCTTCGCCGCCGCGCCGGGCTTCGCCCAGCAGTACGTGTCCGCTTCCGCCGGGCTGAACATGCAGTCCGACAGCGACAATTCGGGCCGCTTCACCAGCGACTTCACCACCGGCGACGGCGTCGCCGTCCCGCCGGGCACGGTGCTGCCTTCGGGCACGTCGCTGGGCTGGACGACCGAGTTCGACTCCGGGCTCTTCCTGTCGGCGGCCTATGGCTATCGTTTCCAGACCGACATGGCCTATGGCGGCGCGTTCCGGATCGAAGGCGAAATCAGCTACGCCAACTCCGACGTGGACACTCACACCGGCGTGACCGCGGGCGGCAATCCGCTCGGCGCGGCGGACGCGGCGGTTCTGATCACCGGCTCGGCGCCGCTGGGCGTCACCGTCGCCGATCTGGTCGCCGACGGTCAGGGCGAAATCAAGTCGGTGGGTTACGCGATCAACGGGTATTACGACCTGCCGATCCAGGACACGCCCTTCACCGCCTACGCCGGGCTCGGCGTCGGCCTGATGGAGGTCGACATCGATTACAGCCCGTCGAACACGCCGATCATCGACGACTCCGATACGGTGGGCTTCTACCAGGTGATGCTCGGCGGCTCGTACGCCTTCGCCGAAAGCACCGAACTGTTCGCCGGCTATCGCTGGCGGCAGAGCGGGGATCTCGAGACCGAGTCCGTGCTGGTTCCGGCGAGCCTGGATATCGAGAACAAGTCCCACGTGCTCGAGCTGGGCGTGCGCTACAGCTTCTAGCGCCCGCACGACTCCCTCACCGAAAGGCCTCGCGTCGCAGGGCGCGGGGCCTTTCTTGTGTCACGGCGCGAACCTCTTATCGTGGCGCGCAATTCATCGCATCGCACGGAGACTTCAATGCGCGCTCTCGTCTGTCAGGACTTCGCCCCCTACGACCAGCTCAAGGTCGAGGACGTGCCCGAGCCCCAGCTCGGCGAAGGCATGGTGATGATCGACGTGAAGGCGGCCGGGGTGAACTTCCCCGACATCCTTCTGGTCGAGGGCAAGTATCAGATGAAGCCGCCCACCCCGTTCGTGCCCGGGATGGAGGCCGCCGGCGTCGTCTCCGCGATCGGGGAGGGCGTTCAGGGCGTCAAGGAGGGCGAACGCGTCATCGTCGCGACGATGCTGGGCGCCTTCGCCGAGAAAGTGCCCGCCCATTTCACGCAGCTCGTGCCGATGCCGAAGACGATGACCTTCGAGCAGGGCGCGGCCCTGACCACGATCTACGGCACCAGCTACCACGCTCTGAAGGACCGCGCGCAGCTCAAGGCGGGCGAGACCGTGCTCGTGCTCGGCGCGGCCGGCGGGGTCGGGATCGCCACGGTCCAGCTCGCCAAGGCGATGGGCGCGAAAGTGATCGCGGCCGCCTCCAGCGACGAAAAGCTTAAATTCGCCAAGGACAACGGCGCTGACGAGACGGTGAACTACACCACCGAGGACCTCAAGGCGAAGGTCAAGGAGCTGACCGGCGGCAAGGGCGTGGACGTGGTCTACGATCCTGTCGGCGGGGAGTTTTCCGAGCCCGCCCTGCGCGCCTCGGGCTGGAACGCGCGCTATCTCGTGATCGGCTTCGCTTCGGGCCCGATCCCGAAGATTCCGCTCAATCTCGCGCTTCTGAACAGCCGCAACATCATGGGCGTGTTCTGGGGCGCCTGGGTGGGCCGGGAGCCGCGGGCGAACGCGCAGAACCTCAAGGAAATCTTCGACTTCTTCGAAGCGGGCAAGATCGATCCGCAAGTCAGCGCCAGCTATCCGCTGGAGGAATACACGAAGGCTTTCGAGGACCTGATGGGCCGCCGCGTCAAAGGCAAGGTCGTCCTTACGCCCTAGGTCTTCGCCTCACGGCGGGCTTGCCTGTATGATGCGCGCCGAGCCCGCCGCGAGGGAGACCGCCGAATGAAGATCGATCTGTCCGACGCCGAAGGCCGGCTGCTCGACCTCGTCCGCCGCGCCGAAGCCGGCGAAGATGTGCTCCTGACCCGCGACGGCGCCGTCGTCGCACGCATCAGCGTCGGCGAACCGCCGGCGAAATCGCCTGAAGAGCGGCGCGCGCTGATCAAGCGGGTGCAGGAAAGCGCGAGACGCCACGCCCTGGAGGGGCCGGACGCCGCGCGTAGCCAGGACTTCCTCTACGATGAGGACGGGCTGCCGAAGTGATCGTAGTGGACACTTCCGCGCTGGTCGCCGTGGCTCTCGAAGAACCTGAAAGCGTGGCCTGCACCGAGGTGCTGACGGGCGCGGCGCATCTTGCGATCTCGGCCGGGACGTTCGCCGAAGCGATGATCCTGTCGGGACGGCGGGGTTTCAGTCGCGACATGAAGACGCTGATCGACGGTCTTGCGCTCGAGATCGTACCCGTCGACGCGAATTTCGCGGAAGAAGTCGCCGACGCCTACGCGCAATGGGGCAAGGGCGTGCATCCCGCCCGGCTTAATTTCGGCGACTGTTTCGCTTACGCCCTGGCGCAGCGGCGGAACTGCCCGCTTCTGTTCGTCGGGCGCGACTTTGCTCAGACCGATGTCAGACGCGCGCTCGACGCGCCGGCGCCCTAGACCGGCTTGGGCTTGGGCCGTTCGCCGCGGACCTGCACGGTTTCGGTGCCGGCGAAGTCGGCGGGCGGGACGTAGTCGCGGCGGAACCAGGGATAGCGCGCGCTGTCGAAGATCTCCCGCAGCCAGTCGAGCGCCTTCCTCACCCGCGTCACCCGGCGCTGGTCGGGGTGGTAGACCATCCACAGCGTGATCGGCACGGTCAGGCCGATGTCGACATGCACCAGGCCGGGCTCCACCTCGGCGGCGTAGGTCGGCATCACCGTGATGCAGGCGCCGGCCTTGGTGGCTTCAGTGAGCACCACCGAGCTGTCGGTGTTCAGCGAGGCCTTCATCATCTGCTTGATGGCGCCGGCTTCCTTCGGCCAGTGATCCTGCTGCTGGCGGAAGCTGGAAAGATCGCCGATGCGGTGATTGAGCACGTCGGCGAGCCCCTTGGGCGGGCCGTACGTGTCCAGATAGCGCCGCGCGGCGAAGGGCACGTAGTGCAACGTGGCGAGCTCGTTCGCCACATGGCTCATCCGTTTTGATTCAAGCATCTGCAGCGAGATGTCGACGCTGTCGGGCGGCGCTTCGCCCTCGACCTGGGTCAGGATTTCGAGGTTGATGTTCGGGTTCGCCTCGACAAAGCCGGGCAGGTGCCGGCCGATCCAGTAGCCCGCGATCCCCTCCGGCGCGGCCAGGCGCACCGTGCCCGCATCCGCCCGGTCGGCCTGGTGGGCGACGCGTTCGATGTCCACGGCGGTGGACTGCATGATCTGCACCTGGGTCCAGATCCGCTCGCCTACGTCGGTGAGCTCCACCCCGTCCGCCCCGCGGGTGACCAGGCGCGCGCCGATCCGGCCTTCCAGCGACTCCAGGCGCCGACTCACGGTGGGCTGTCCGATACCCAGCCGCCGCGCCGCCCCGCTCATCGAGCCTGCGGAGACGAGAGCATGGAAGATTCTGAGGTCGTCCCAGTCGAAGACCTGGGGTTTGGAGGGCGTCATCGGGCGGGCTCTGACGATTTTCGCATAGGGGTCATTCCAACATCGCTGAGGCGTGGGAGGCCCCGGGAAAGTAAACAAATTCCTAACGTTGCGTGGGGCTGAGATGTACGACCATAGTCTGCAGGACCCGTCCGTCACGCCCGAAAGCGTCCGGACCGGAAAACTCCGTGAAATTCTAGCCCGTAGAGGGTTTGTCTCGTCAAGCGAAGCTGACGATATCGCCGAGGCGCTCGCGCTCGGCGAGAGTGCGCTGGGCGGCGGTCTTGTACCGCAGAACGTTGTTCAGGCATGTGAAAATCGCACTGGGCGATGCTTTTTCATCCGCCGCGCCGAAACCGGCGAGGCGGAGGGCTTCATCGCGCTTCTGTATCTCAACAAGGCCGGATACGAGGCGCTGATGTGGGGCCGGTTCCGGCCCGAGGCGCCGGATCTCGACCATCTGACGGTTCCCGGCGAGCGCGCGACGGCCATCTATGTCTGGTGCCTGGCGGGCTCGACCGACGAGGCGCGCTTCGCCTGCGTGCGCGCAGTGACCGAGGCGCGGCGCAAGGCTTTCCCCGACATCGCCCTGTTCGCCCGGCCGATGAGCCGGGAAGGGCGGATGATGACCGCCGCACTCGACGCCCCCGGCGCCGGCGCGGCCTGGCTGGGCTGGGTGCCTGTTCAATCCGGTGAAGAGGAGGGCTGAGCGATGGACGGCGCCCGGCTCGACGAGTTCGAACCGCGCATTGAAGTGCGCGTCGCCCGGACCCTGGACGATCTTCAGCGCGTCGCCGTGGTGCGTGCGCTCGTCTACATGTCCGAACAGGACTGCCCCTACGAAGAAGAATACGACGGCAACGATTTCGCCGGCGCCACTCATCTGATCGTCGAGATCGGCGGCGAGCCGGCCGGCTGCCTGCGCCTGCGCTGGTTTGCGGGCTTCGCCAAGGTCGAACGGGTCTGCGTGCGCAAGGGCGCGCGCTCGGGCCGCGCGGCGCGGGCGATGATGACCCACGCCATCGAGATCATCCGGCGCAAGGGCTACACCCGCTTCATCGGCCAGGTGCAGGAGCATCTGATCCCCTACTGGAAGCGCTACGGCTTCATCCATCGCGCCGAGCGCGGCGTCTTCGTGTTCTCTGATCGCGCCTATGCGGAGATGGAGGCTCGGCCCGAGCCCCATCCGCGCGCGCTGACCATGGACACAGATCCGCTTGTGCTCGACCGGCCCGAAGGCGACTGGGACCGGCCCGGCCCGCTCGACCGGTCGGTGTTGCGCGGCGCCTCGCCGACCCAGTTCGATCGGGTGCGCGAGCAGGCGGCGAAAACCGAACGACCCACAGAACAAGAACAGCCCGAACGGGCGGTGGAGGAGACGCGCTGATGCTGCTTGGTATACCGGTCCTCGTCTGCATGGACCTTCAGATGGAGTTCGTCGCCCCCGGCCGGCCCTTCGCCGACCCCGACGGCGAGGAGATCGCGGCGCTTTGCGCGGACCTGATGGTGCGGGCCCGGGAGGCCGGCTGGTCGCTGGTCCACGCCCATCAGCACCAGGGCGGCGCCTTGATGCCGGGCATGGGGCTGAGCCAGCCCGCTCCGGGCTGCGAGCCGCGTCCTGGTGAAGTCCTGCTGCGACGCGCCGGGGTTTCAGCCTACGCCCACCCCGATCTCGACGGCATTCTTGAAGGCTCGATGGATGCCGGCGCCTATCTGATCGGCTTCTCCGCGCCGACCTCGCTCACCACCACGCTTTACGACGCGCAGGATCGCGGCCATCGCCTGACCCTGATCGAAGAAGCGATCGGCGGCGCCGACGTCGGTGAATGGTCTGCCGAGCACACGCGCGCGCTGTGCGTGGACTCCGCTCGGAAGATGGGCCGTTCGGCCGGGATCGAGACGGTCCCCGGGCTCGCTACGCGGTGGCCAGCGGCCGCCGCTCACGGCTGATCATTTCCGCGCCCGGAAGCGGCGGGCGTAGACGCTTTCGACGGTGTGCTTGAGCCGGGTGTGCTCGGCTTCTTCGGCGCGCTCGCTGTCGCGGGCGGCGCGGATCTCGGCTTTCAGCGACAGCCCGTCCCGGCTCAGCGGCACGATCTGGGCGATCGGCGTGCCGGCGGGCAGCACGAACCGTCCCGCGCCGCCGCGCCAGACGAAGGGCACGTTGACGCGCGCGGCGAAGCGGTCGGCGTCCACCAGCCCTGTGAAGTTCTGGAACGGCAGTTCGAAATGGTTGAACGGCTGGGTGAACAGAAGCGACACGCCGGCCGGCGCGGCGACCCGCCAGGGCAGGGTCCATTTCAGCGGATGGGCGTAGCCGAAGGGCGGGTTCGGTCCGCCGATCTGGCCGGGATGATGCCGCGTGACCTGCTCGAACCCCGCGGACGGATCGTCCTGATAGAGCACCTGTCCGTGCGCGTCGGCCTCGATGAAGACGTTCGCGGCGAGCGGCACGATCCACCCGGCGGCGAACGCGTCGGTCACCGGCATGCAGGCCTTCACCGTCAACGCGGGCAGGCCGTCAGCGCCCGGCATCCCCATCTCGCGCGGCAGGTTGCGCATCCAGTCGGGCAGGAAGCGCCCGGCGGGCTGGGGTTTGGGCAGGCGCGCCTCGTCTTCGGCGGCGCACAGAAAGCGGACCACGCCCGCGCCGTCTTCTAGGTCCGCCTCGCCCGTTTCGGTTTCAGCCGTCATGCGCCGCCTCCCTTTTCCGGGGGCATTTAGCGCAGGCGCGCACGCCGAAGTCGAGGGGAGAAGGGCTTGCATCGCGGCGCTGATCGCGGTCCCATCCCGTTCAAACGGAAGGGAGACCCGCCATGATCCGCACCGCCGCCGCCCTGATGCTCGCGCTCGCCGCAACCGCAACCGCCAACGCTCAGGACGGCGAACGGCCGCGCTGGTCGATCGTGGTGCATGGCGGCGCCGGCGTGATCGAGCGCGGCGCGCTGGATGCTGCGACCGAGGCGGCCTATCGCGCCGCGATGCAGGACGCGGTGGTCGCCGGGGGCGAGATCCTCGAAGCGGGCGGCGACGCGATGGACGCGGTCGAGGCGGTGATCCGCGTGCTCGAGGACGACGAGAAATTCAACGCCGGGCGCGGGGCGGTCTTCACCTCCGAAGGCCGGATCGAGCACGACGCCTCGATCATGCGCGGCTCGGACCTGCAGGCCGGCGCGGTGGCCGGGGTCACCGGCGTACGACACCCGATCAGCCTGGCGCGCGCGGTGATGGAGCACAGCCCGCACGTCATGCTGCAGGGCGCCGGGGCGGAGAGCTTCGCCGACGAACAGGGCCTGGAGCGCGTGCCGGAAAGCTATTTCTTCACCGAGCGGCGCTGGGCCTCGATGGAGCGGGCGAACATGCGCATGGGCCTGGACGTGCCGCCCCGGCCCGAAGGCGCGCCGGAAGCGGAGCCAGTCAATGAAGGCGCGCTCGACCTGATGGAGCGCGAACACGCCTTCGGCACGGTGGGCGTGGTCGCCATGGACGGGACCGGCGCGATCGTGGCCGGCACCTCCACCGGCGGCACGACGTCGAAACGCTGGGGCCGGGTGGGCGACAGCCCGATCATCGGGGCGGGCACCTACGCCACGCCGGTCTGCGGGGTCTCGGCGACCGGCACGGGGGAGTACTTCATCCGGCTGAACGTCGCAGCGCGCATCTGCACCTATGTCGAGGCGGGGCTGGACACCGAAGAAGCGCTCGAGCGCGTGATCATGGCCGAGCTGACCGCGCTGGGCGGAGACGGCGGGGTGGTTATGCTCGCGCACGGCTATCCGGCCTGGAGCTTCAACACGCCGGGCATGTACCGCGCCGCGCTGGTCGCCGGCGGCGAGCCGAAAGTGGCGATCTTCGACGACGAGGAATAGGGGCCGCTCAGTCGCCGCCGTCGCCGCCGCCGTCCGTGCCGGCCTCGATCTCGCCGCCCTTGCCGCGCCGCCCGGCGCCGGCGCCGATCACGCCGCCGACGATGGCGAAGAAGAAGGCGAGGGCGAAATTGTCGAACACGATCCAGACGAAGAGAAACGCGATCACCGCGCCGCCTATCGAAAAGCCTGCGGTTCTGGCGGCGCCCGAGCCCCCGCCGTCGCCGCTTCGCTTCGTGTCCTTGGTCATCGTCAGCGCCTCCCCGCTTCGATTGTCGCCGTGGTGCTGCGGCGGTCAAGCGCGGCAGGTCCGGCCTTCCATTTAGTTTCAAATGTAACTAAATTCCTGTCCGACACCCCGCCTCAGGAGACGCTCCCATGGCCCGCAAGTGGATCTATTCCAGCCGCGTCGAGGGCGACGCCTCGCGCCAGGCTCACGCCGACTTTCCCAAGGACGCGCCGTATGAGCGCGAGATGAGCAAGGAAGGGTTCTTCGGCCCGGCCGCCTTCCTGCATCACAAGCGCCCGCCGACCGGCTGGACGAAGTTCGACGGTCCGCTGAAGCCGCGCGCGTTCGATTTGGCGCGTCTGAACATCGCGGAAAGTTCGCCCTGGGGCGCGGCGCGGGTGCTCTACAACAGCGCCACCGACATCCGCTTCTGGAAGCTCGACAAGCCGATGAACACGCTGGCGCGCAACGGCGACGGCGATCAGCTGCTTTTCATCCATCAGGGGAAAGGGTCGCTGTTCTGCGATTTCGGCCATCTTCAGTATGCGGCCGGGGACTACATCGTGCTGCCGCGCGGCACGATGTGGCGGCTTTCGCCCACCGAGCCGACCGCGGTTCTGACGGTCGAGGCGACGAACACGCACTACACGCTGCCCGATCGCGGGCTCGCCGGTCCGCACGCCGTGTTCGACCCCGCGATCCTGGACGTGCCGGCCATGGACGAGGCGTTCAGGGCCCAGCAGGCCGACGAGGACCATGAGTGGACCGTCGAGGTGAAGAAGCGCGGTCAGGTCTCCACCATCACCTATCCGTTCAATCCGCTCGACGCGGTCGGCTGGCACGGCGAGCTGCATCCGGTGCGGCTGAACGTGAAGGACATCCGCCCGCTGATGAGCCACCGCTACCACCTGCCGCCCAGCGCGCACACCACCTTCCTGTCGGACAGATTCGTCGTCTGCACCTTCGCCCCGCGCCCGTTCGAGACCGACCCCGGAGCGCTTAAGGTGCCGTTTTTCCACAACAACGACGATTACGACGAAGTGCTGTTCTACCACGCCGGGGACTTCTTCAGCCGCGACAAAATCGATGCGGGGATGATGACCTTCCATCCGTCGGGCTTCACCCACGGCCCGCACCCCAAGGCGCTGGGCAACATGATGGAGCAGAAAAAGCCCGCCACCGACGAGTACGCCGTGATGATCGACACCCGAGACCCGCTGGAAGTCGGCGAGGGCGCGGCCAGCGTCGAGAACCCCGACTATGTCGACAGCTGGAAGCCGAAGGCGGCGGAGTAGTAGGGTGTCTCCCCCCGCTTGCGGGGGGAGTGGCCCGAAGGGCCGAGGGGGGCGGCGGTGCTCCAGGCGCTAGCGTAGCCCCCCGTCAGCTTCGCTGACACCTCCCCCGCAGGCGGGGGAGGACACCGCGCCCAGGCATTTGAACCAGTCATAGAGAGGACCTCCCCATGAAACTCGCCACCCTCAAGAACGGAACGCGTGACGGCCGGCTCGTCGTGGTCAGCAAGGATCTGGCCTGGTGTGCGGACGCCTCGCGCGTCACGCCGACGCTTCAGGCCGCGCTGGACGACTGGGAGCGCTGCGAGCCCGCGCTGCGCAGCCTGGCGCAGGAGCTCGAGCGTGAATCCATCCCGCGCGAGCGCTTCCATGAGCGCGAGGCGCTGTCCCCGCTGCCGCGGGCGTATCAGTGGGCGGACGGCTCGGCCTATGTGAACCATGTCGAACTCGTGCGGAAGGCGCGCGGCGCGGAGATGCCCGAGAGCTTCTGGGAAGACCCGCTGATGTATCAGGGCGGCTCGGACAAGTTCCTCGCCCCCCGCGAGGACATTCCGCTAGGCGACGACAGCTGGGGCTGCGACTTCGAGGCCGAAGTGGCCGTGATCACCGGCGACGGTCCGCAGGGCCTGTCCACCGAGGACGCTGAAAAGCAGATCCGCCTCCTGATGCTCGTCAACGACGTGAGCTTGCGCGGCCTCATCCCCGGCGAGCTGGCCAAGGGGTTCGGCTTCTTCCAGTCCAAGCCGCCCACGGCCTTCTCCCCGGTCGCTGTGACGCCTGACGAGCTGGGCGATCACTGGGACGGCAAGCGCGTTTCGCTGCCGCTTCATTCCTGGCTTAACGGCGAGAAGTTCGGCGAGCCCGACTGCGATGTCGACATGACCTTCGACTTCCCGCGCCTGGTTGCGCACGCGGCCAAGACGCGGCCGCTGACGGCGGGCTCTATCGTGGGCTCGGGCACGATCTCCAACAAGCTCGACGGCGGGCCGGGCAAGCCGGTCAGCGAAGGCGGGAAGGGCTATTCCTGCATCGCGGAGATCCGCATGATCGAGACGATCTACGACGGCGCGCCGAAGACGAAGTTCATGACGCCCGGCGATACGATCCGCATCGAGATGCTCGACGATCACGGCAAGTCGATCTTCGGCGCGATTGAACAGACCGTCGTGCGCTACGAGCCTTAGGCGCAGCGGCTTCTATCCAGCGATCACGAAGCGCCGTCGGACTCGTCCGGCGGCGTTTTCGTTTTGCCGGCGAAGAAGAGCGACACGACCAGGCCCGCCATCATCCCGATGCCCGGAAACAGGCCGTAAGACAACGCGATCTCACCGGTCAGCGCGAAGACGATCGAAGCGAGAAAGCCCCCGCCGACAAGGCCGAACGCGATGCCGTAGGTCATCGCTTTTTCCTGTGTCATGGGGCGTTTCCTCTCAGCGCGTACGCACGCTAGCACGGCCCAGCCCGGCGGCCTAACCGGCCTTGGCGGTTACAGCGTCACGGGAACAAGCGGGGCGTTTCAGGGGCTGTCCTGTCAGAGGCGCGCGAGCGCCGACAGCGACCTGAAGGAGACACGCCCATGTCCCGCATTCTTCGCACCGCGATGAAGTTTCTGCCGCAAATCCTGCGCAAGGTCCGCGGCGGTTCGTCCGGCCGCCGAAGCGCCCCGCGCCGGCGCTAGTTCGCCCGGCCTCTGGCCTTGAGCACGTAGCGCTCTCCGTCGAAACCTTCGAACAGCTCGACGCATTCGGGATGGCCGACCGCGCCGTTATGCGCGTCGGGCAACAGGTTCTGTTCGGACACGTAGGCGGGGTAGTAGTTCGCCTTGTTCTCCGCGAGCAGATGGTAGAAGGGCTGGTCCTTGGCCGGCCTGATCTGCTCGGGGATGGCGAGCCACCACTCCTCGGTGTTCGCGAACTCCGGGTCGACGTCGTAGATCACGCCGCGAAACGGGAAGAGCCGGTGGCGGACGACGTCGCCGATGGAGAATTTCGCCTGTTTCATCGGTCCTGGCGGGTCTGCGGGCGTAGGTTTCGCCGTGAATATAGGCGCTTCGGCCGCCTCTTGCAGGCCGCGCCGCTGCGCTTCGGATCGCTTTCACTTCCTCGCATGCGTGTTATGATCGTGGCGACACGATGACATGACCGTCCGTATCGGACCGGCAGGGCCGGCGCTCCCTGGCGCGCCCGCCGGCCGCAGGGACGGCGCAGGAAGGACCTGACCCATGGCGAAGGACGCAGCCGGAGAGGATCCGGCGCGGCCGCGCCCGAATCAGAGCCGCCGCAAGGGCGGGGACGGCCCGGTTTACGGCGCCATCGATTTGGGCACGAACAACTGCCGGATGCTGCTGGCCCGCCGCGCCAGGAGCGGTTTCCGCGTGATCGACGCGTATTCCCGCATCGTCAAGCTGGGCGAGGGGCTCGCCGCCAGCGGCGCGCTCTCCGACGCCGCGATGGATCGCGCGATCGAGGCGCTGTCGGTCTGCGCCGAGCGCATGAAGCGGCGCAACGTCACCCGCATGCGCTGCATCGCGACCGAAGCCTGCCGCGCCGCCTCCAACGGTCAGGCCTTCATCGACCGGGCGCGCGAGGTCACCGGCCTGCCGCTCGAGCTGATCACCGCGGAAGAAGAAGCCCGGCTCGCCGTTCACGGCAGTCTCGACCTCATGAGCGAGGATCACGAGGCCGCCCTGGTGCTCGACATAGGCGGTGGGTCGACCGAGCTATGCTGGGTCGATCTCGCCGAATGGCGCGAGCGCGGCGGGCTCGCCAGCGGCGGACGGCCGCCCTTGCGCGGCTGGTCGACCATGCCTCTGGGCGTGGTGACCCTGTCTGAGCGCTTCCCCGAGCCTGAGGGCGATGAGGCGCGCGCGGCCTGGTATCAGGAGATGAAGGCCTTCGCGGCCGCCCATCTCAAGCCCCCGCGCGGGGCGCGCCGCCTGAAGCCGCTTTTCAACGAGGACCGGGCGCACCTGATCGGCACCTCGGGCACGGTGACCTCGGTCGCCGGGGTGCATCTCAATCTGCCCCGCTATGTCCGCGACAAGGTGGACGGGCTCTGGATGACGGCGGAGGAAGCGCGCACCGCCTGCCAGCGGCTCGCCTCGCGCGATCGCGACGGCCGCGCGCTGGAAGGCTGTATCGGCCAGGAGCGCGCCGATCTCGTGCTCGCCGGCTGCGCCATCTACGAAGCCGTGCTCGACGCCTGGCCGTGCACTCAGGTGCGCATCGGCGATCGCGGGCTTCGCGAGGGCATGCTTCTGAACCTGATGCGGCCCCGCCGCCGGCGCGGCAAGCGCGGCGGATCGGGCGGGCGGCGCGCGCGCCAGAAGAAAGACCCGTCATGAGCGGCGATGACGAAAGCGGTGAGGGCGAACGCCGCCGGCGGCGCTCAGGCCCTGTGAAGAAGGGCGGGGACGCGCGCGCGGCCAAGCAGTTCCACACCCGCGTGAAGACTGCGCGCGGCCGGAAGATGTCCTCCAAGCTCTGGCTCGAACGCCAGCTCAACGATCCCTACGTGGCGCGCGCCAAGCAGGAAGGCTATCGCAGCCGCGCCGCCTACAAGCTCCTCGAGCTCGACGAGAAATTCCACCTGATCAAGCCGGGCATGCGCATCGCCGATCTGGGCGCGGCGCCGGGCGGCTGGACGCAGGTCGCGCTCAAGCGCGGCGCCTCGCACGTGGCCGGGATCGATCTTCTGGAGATCGAGCAGATCCCCGGCGCCATCCTGCTCGAACTCGACTTCACAGAGCCGGGGGCCGACCAGACGCTGAAACAGGCGCTGGGCGGACCGGCCGATCTGGTGCTGTCCGATCTCGCGCCCTGGACCACCGGGCACAAGGCGACCGATCACCTGAGGATCGTCGCGCTGGTCGAGGCGGCGGCGCACTTCGCCCTGGACGTCCTCAAGCCCGGCGGCGGGTTCGTCGCCAAGGTCTTCCAGGGCGGCGCTACGGGCGAGCTCCTCGAGCTTCTCAAGCACCGCTTCGAGAAGGTCCGCCATTACAAGCCGCCGGCCAGCCGCGCAGAGAGCGCGGAAACCTTCCTCATCGCGACAGGCTTCAAGGGCTGAAAGCCGGGCTTCGCCGGACCGCAGGCGCACGGCGAAGGCCACGCGCCGTGCGCCGGCGTGCGCTCGAATCTCTCCGTACAAAGACGCTTCGTTCCGCAGCGCAGCGCAGCGGAGTTTGCAAATTAACGAACCTATGTCGAAATATGATGATGCGCATAGATGAATTACAAGTCATTATTTTTACTTAAATAATCACATTTGCGCCATAATGCGTGACGGTTTTATCACACACGAAAATGCGACAGCAGTGATTGCGCGATCGAGCGCAGCGCGAGCGATTGTGCGGCGCGAAAACCCTGCGCAGGTTCCGTCTCATCACTTCAAAAAGACACGTGAGGAGACTGCCCGTATGCGCGATCTCAGATCCCGCCTCGCACGTACCACCATGCTCGCCGGTCTGGCCGGCGTGGCGCTTTCCGGCGCCGCTTTCGCTCAGGACGCCGACGCCGAGCAGACTGAAGCCCAGCCCGAAGTCACCGACGTCATCTCGGTGACCGGTTCGCGGATCGTCCGCGACGACTTCACCGCCTCCAACCCCGTCGTGTCGGTCGACGCGGAGAACATCGAGTACTCCGGCGCGACCAACCTGACGAACTTCCTTCAGGACTTCCCGGCCCTGGTGAACTCGTTCGACAGCCAGGACAGCGCGGACACGGCGAATTCCGGTTCGGCGGGCCTGAACCTTCTGAACCTGCGCAACCTCGGCACCCAGCGCACCCTGGTGCTGGTCGACGGCCGGCGTCACGTGGCCCAGTCCGAAGGCTCTTCGGCGGTCGACGTGAACACCATCCCGGTCGGCCTGGTCGAGCGCGTGGAAGTGCTCACCGGCGGCGCCTCGGCGATCTACGGCGCGGACGGCGTGTCCGGCGTGGTGAACTTCGTGCTGCGCGACGATTTCGTCGGCAACCAGGTCCGCGCTCAGGTCGGCACGACCGAAGCGGGCGGAGCGGACAATCTGTTCCTCAGCGCGCTCACCGGCCGTGATTTCCTGGACGGCAAGCTGAACCTCACCCTCGCGGCGGAATACGCGATGGACCAGGGGCTCGCCGCTTCGGAACGCGACTTCACCTCGGCCGGCAAGCGCTGGACGCTGGTTCAGAACCCTGACGATCGCGCCGTCGACGATCCGAACGTGCCCGACCGCATCTTCGTGCGCGACGCGCGCTATATCGACACCGGCCGCGGCGGCACGGTGACCTTCTCGCCGTTCGGCTCCCCCGAATTCGAGGGCGACGGCGACGTGTGGGACATCGGCACCTATGCGGGCGGTTTCGTCACGATCGGGGGCTCCGGCACGCGTCTGGACGACTTCGTCGACGAGCTGCTGCCCGATAACGAGCGCTTCGTGCTCAACTCCACCCAGCGCTATGATCTGGGCGGCGGGCACGCCCTGTTCGGCGAGCTGAAATACGTCGAGACCCATACCGGTTTCCAGGCGCAGCCGACCTTCGACTTCGCCATTCCGGTCATGACCGACGTCGCCTTCGTGCCGCAGAGCGTGCGTGACGCGGCGCCGGGCGGCACGATCTATCTCAACCGGGACAATTTCGACCTGGGCTACACCGGCACCGACATCGAACGGCGCACCTTCCGCGGCGTCGCCGGGATCGAAGGCGCGTTCGACGTGCTAGGCGGGGTGAATTACGAGGCGTCCTACACCTACGGCCGCACCCAGTCCGACACCGAGTATTACGGCGACCGGCTGAACGACCGCTTCTTCGCGGCGATCGACTCCGTTGTCGATCCCGTCTCCGGCGAGATCGTCTGCCGTTCGGATCTCGATCCGACCGCCGTGCCGGGCGGTCTCGACCCGGCCGTGTTCGGCCAGACCTTCACCCCGGGCGCGAACTCGGGCTGCGTGCCCGCCGACGTGTTCGGCGAGGACATCTCGGCTGAAGCGCGGGCGTGGATCACCGACACCCAGTCCTACTCCGACGAGATCGAACAGTCCGTGGTGCAGGCCTTCGTGTCCGGCGACACCGACACCTTCTTCTCCCTGCCGGGCGGCCCGATCGCCTGGGTGCTCGGCGCGGAATACCGCGAGGAGGAGTCCAGCTCCTTCGCCTCGGACATCGAAGAGCAGTCCGCCGCCATCGGGTCGGACATCAGCTGGATCGGCCAGCGGACGGACTCTTCGGGTTCGTTCGACGTGACCGAATTCTTCGGCGAGGTCGAAGCCCCGCTTCTGGTCGATCTGCCCTTCATCCAGGAGCTGACCGTGGACGCGGCCTATCGCTGGTCGGACTATTCCACGGCCGGTCAGACCGACACCTGGAAGGTCGGCGGCCTGTGGCGGGTCAACGATCAGGTCATGTTCCGCGGCACGGTCGCCCAGGCGGTCCGCGCGCCGAACATCACCAACCTGTTCCTGCCGCAAACCCAGACCTTCGCGTTCATCGACGATCCGTGCGACCAGCTCAACGTCGATGCGGGGTCTGACCTGCGCTACGAGAACTGCCAGGCCGATCTCGGGTTCGATCCGAACACCTACACCGACACCACCTCCTCTTCGATCGAGGGCCTGGTGGGCGGCAACCCGGATCTGCTGCCGGAGACCGCCGATACGGTGACCTACGGCGTGGTGCTGACCCCGAGCTTCATCGACGGTCTGCAGCTCGCGGTGGACTATTACGACATCGAACTGGCCGACGCGATCCTCAGCGTCGACCCGCAGACCATCGCCGAACAGTGCGTGGACCTGCCGCGTCCCAACCAGTTCTGTGACCTGGTCGAACGTAACCCGGCCGACGGCACGATCGAGTTCTTCCGCCAGTACTTCGTCAACGTGGGCGCCTACACCACGTCCGGCGTCGACTTCTCGGCGCGGTACCTGATCGATCCGGCCGATTTCGGGCTCGAGCGTGATATCGGCACCTTCGCGGTGACGCTCGCGGGCTCGCACCTGGAAAGCCTGACCTTCCAGGACCTGCCCGACGCAGAGCCCGACGAGCAGGCCGGCGATCCGGGCGCTCCTGAGTGGCAGGCCACGCTGGACGTGACCTGGAACATGGACCGCTGGACGGTGAACTACGGCACCAACTGGTACGACGAGACCCGCCGGGTTTCGGTCGAGCGTCTCGAAGCCGATCCGGATTTCGTCGCGCCCGAGTACATCATGTTCGACCAGCGCTGGACCCACGATCTCCAGGTGCGCTACGGCTTCACCGACGAGATCCAGCTCTACGCCGGCGTGAACAATCTCGGTAACCAGCTGCCCGACATCGGCTCGACCTCGACGCCGGTGGGCGTGCAGGGCCGGTCCTTCTACGCCGGGATCAGCGCCGAGTTCTAAACCACGACCCCGATTGCAAACCGACTGGGCCGGGGAGGGCGACCTCCCCGGCCTTTTTTTATCGCCCGCGATAGCGCGCGATCATCTCTGGCGTGACGTCGTTGCGATAGCAGAGCGGGGCGTGTCCGCCGGGCCTGGAATAGGCCGACCGGCGGCCGCATCGCGACCCGTTCCGCGCGGTGGTGTAGGGGCAGGGGCAGGCGCCGGGATAGTTCGCGATGCTCCGCCGGATCAGGATGTCGGCGATCTGATCGTCGCTTGGCGCGGGCTGTGCGGCGCGCGGCGGCGTGCAGGTCCGGGTGAGATAGCGCGCCGCGACATGGCCCGAGCGACCTGTCGCGGGAACCTGCACCGCCGCCCAGCCTCCGCTCGCGTCCTCGCTGGCCTCTTGGGTTTCGACGCGCGTCCCGGACGGCAGAACCGCGAGGACCGGCGCGGTTTCGGACGGCGCGGCTCTGAGCCGCAGCTCGGTCGTGGTGAACCGCGTGGTTTCGGGCTGAGGCTGCGGACAGTCGGCCGCGAGCGCCGCCGGGGCGGCGAGGATGAGCGAGAAAAGAACAAGAACGCCGCGCATGACGCCTCCAGACCGGGATGGAAGACGTCATGCTCCTATGGGTTGCTATACGCCCATATGTGACCAAAGGTGGCGCCATGTGAGGAGAAATCGCGGAACCGATACGCCCCTTGACGCGATTAGTGAACAATGTTCACTTTTTTGCCGTGAAGCAACGAAGCAAGGCCCGCCATGGCCCGGACCCCGCCGCGCTATCCCTACCGACCCGTAAGGCCGCTCAAGGCGCTTCAGGCGTTTTACGGGCTGACGCAGGACCGTGACGACACGCGCTATGTCTTCGCCTTCTTCGAAGCGGTGAACGGCCGGTCGCAGGAAGACTGGTTCGATCGCTTTTTCGCCTCGGACTACGGCCAGTCCGTCGTCGCCGATCATGAGCGCATCGGCCGGGTCCTGACCGACCGCAAGACGCTTGAAAGCTACGGCGAGGGCACGTTCGCGGCGGCGTATCTGCACTATCTCGACAGCGAAGGGCTGCACCCGACGGGCGTGCATGACGCCCACTGGGCCCAGGCGCCGCAGGACATGGCGACCCTGCAGGAGCGCTACCCGCACATGTACGCGCTGACCTACATGATGGCGCTCACCCACGATCTCTATCACGTGCTGACCGGATACGGCCGCGATCCGCTGGGCGAGGCGCTGTTGCTGGTTTTCACCGGCTGCCAGACCGGCTCGCGCGGTTCGCGGCTCTTGGGCGCGATGGCCGGCCTCAGGATCCGCGCGGAGATCCCGTCCTGGCCGGTGGGTAAGATGATGAACGAGGCGGTGGCCCTGTCGCGCGGCGCGAAAACCTTCGCCTCCCTCGATCTTCTCGAGCTTCTGCCCCTGAAGCTGGACGACGCCCGCAAGCGGCTCGATCTGGGCCGCCCGGAACTCTACATCGCCACCCGCGAAGCCTGGACCGGCCCCGAACCGGTGACCGCGAAGGCGGCGTGAACCGCCCGGCCCTCTTGCCCCGTTCCTGAATCCTGCTAAAGCGGCCCCGCAAGAGAGAAGGAGGCCCGCCCGATGCAGATCACTGAGGGGCTCACCTTCGACGACGTGCTCTTGCAGCCCGGTTCGTCGGAAGTGCTGCCAGCCGACGCCGACGTGAAAACCCGGCTCACCCCGCAGATCGCCCTGAACCTGCCGATCCTGTCCGCCGCCATGGACACGGTCACGGAGTCCCGGCTGGCCATCGCCATGGCCCAGGCCGGCGGCGTGGGGGTCATCCACCGCAATCTCGACATCGCCGAGCAGGCCGAGGAGGTCCGCCGGGTCAAGCGCTATGAAAGCGGCATGGTGGTCAATCCGATCACCATCGGTCCGGACGCGCCGCTCTCCGCCCTCAAGGAGATCATGGACGCGAACGGCATCTCCGGCATTCCGGTGGTCGAGCAGAACGGCGGCCCCACGGGGCGGCTGGTGGGCATCATCACCAACCGCGACGTGCGCTTCGCCGACGATCTGAGCCAGCCGGTCAGCACGCTGATGACCCGGGAGAACCTGGTCACCGTCCAGCCCGGCGTGAACCAGGCCGAAGCGCGGCGGCTGCTGCACAAGCACCGGATCGAGCGGCTGCTGGTGGTGGACTCCGAAGGCCATTGCGTGGGCCTGATGACCGTCAAGGACATGATGAAGGCCGAAGCCCATCCCAACGCGGCCAAGGACGATCAGGGCCGGCTGCGCGTGGCGGCGGCCACCACGGTGGGCGATGCGGGCTATGAGCGCGCCGAGGCGCTTATGGACGCCGGCGTCGACGTCGTCGTCATCGACACCGCCCACGGCATGAGCGCGAGCGTGCTCGAACAGGTCCGCCGCATCAAGAAGGCCTCCAACGCCACCCAGGTCGTCGCCGGCAACGTCGCCACTTACGACGGCGCGCGCGCGCTGTTCGACGCGGGCGCGGACACGGTGAAGGTGGGCATCGGGCCGGGCTCGATCTGCACCACCCGGATCGTGGCGGGCGTGGGCGTGCCCCAGCTGACCGCCATCATGGAATGCGCGCGCGCCAAGGAGGGCTTTAACGGCGCGATCATCGCCGACGGCGGCATCAAGTATTCCGGCGACATGGCCAAGGCGATCGCGGCGGGCGCGGACTGCGTGATGATGGGCTCGATGCTTGCGGGTACTGAAGAAGCGCCCGGCGAGGTCTTCCTTTATCAGGGCCGCTCCTACAAGGCGTATCGCGGCATGGGCAGCGTCGGCGCCATGGCGCGCGGCTCGGCGGACCGGTATTTCCAGAAGGAAGTCACCGACCGGATGAAGCTGGTGCCAGAAGGCATCGAGGGCCAGGTGCCCTATAAAGGCCCGATCGGCCCGATCCTGCACCAGATGGTCGGCGGGCTGCGCGCCGCGATGGGATACACCGGGGCGAAATCCATCCCCGAGTTCCAGGACAAGGCGACTTTCGTGCGGATCACCAATGCGGGCCTGCGCGAAAGCCATGTCCACGACGTGGCGATCACCCGCGAGGCGCCGAACTACCCCACGCCGAACTAGGCGGGAAAGAAGACCCATGAAGGAAGGCGCACGCGTCGCCGGTGCGATCGAGGTGCTCGACCTCGTGCTGAACCGTCACCAGCCGGTGAAGGAGGCGCTGCGCGACTGGGGCAAGCAGCGCCGCTTCGCAGGCTCGAAGGACCGCGCCTGGATTTCCGGCCTGGTGCTGGACGCGCTGCGCCGCCGGGCCTCGATCCGCGACGCCATGGCCTCCGACGATCCGCGCGCGCTGGCGCTGGGCGCGCTGCACGTCGCCTGGGGGATGAGCGCGGACGAGATCGCCGCAATGTTCGAGGGCGACGATCACGCGCCCGAACCCCTGACCGCGGCCGAACGCGGCGGGCTGATCCGGTCGGGCGACGGCGAGGCGCCGCTGCATGTCGCCGCGGAAATTCCCGAATGGCTCGAGCTCGCCTTCAAGAAGGCCTTCGGCGCGGAAGCCGCCGCCGAAGGCCTCGCCATGGCCGGGCGCGCGCCGGTCGATCTGCGCGTGAACACGCTGAAGACCGACTACGCCCGCGCGCTCAAGGAAGTCCGCTCGAAGCTTGCCGCCGTCGAGGAGAGCGATCTCGTCACCGGCGCGCTGCGCATCCCCGAGACCGACCCGCGCGCCAAGGCGCCCGGCGCGGAAGCCATTCCCGCTTATGGAAAAGGCTGGATCGAGGTGCAGGATCTGGGCTCTCAGATCGCCGCGCTCGCCGCCGGCGATGCGGCCGGCAAGCAGGTGCTCGACTATTGCGCCGGGGCCGGCGGCAAGACGCTGGCGCTCTCCGCCCTGATGGACAATTCAGGCCAGGTCTACGCCTGGGACGTGGACGGACGGCGGCTGAAGGCGATCTGGCCGCGCCTTCAGCGCTCGGGCGCACGCAACGTGCAGGTCCGTGACGGCAAGGAGGCCGAGACGCTGGGCGATCTCGCAGGATCGATGGATCTCGTGTTCATCGACGCGCCCTGCACCGGCTCGGGCACCTGGCGGCGCCGGCCGGACAGCAAGTGGAAGCTGAAGTCTGAAGCTCTGAAACGCCGCATGGCCGAACAGGACGAGGTGCTGGAAAAAGCCTCCGTCTACGTCAAACCCGGCGGGCGCATGGTCTACGTGACATGCTCGGTCCTGCCCGAGGAGAACGAGGAGCGCGTCAGCGCCTTCCTCGAAGGCCGCACCGACTTCACCCCTGTGCCCGCCAGCGAGGCGATCGCCGCATCCGGCCGCCTCGCCCAAGGCGCGAAAGAACGCCTCGCCGCTCTGGAAGGCCGCTGGGGCGCGATCCAGCTCACCCCGCTCCGGACCGGCACGGACGGATTTTACGTGTGCGTGCTGGAGAAGGCGGGGTAGGGGCGTGCTCGCAGTCCGGGCGCTGCATGCTGATCTGAAGGCGCAGGGACGGCTGGAACCGGCTTCGCAAAACGCCTGATCCGCGCTATGCGCTGATCATGACCGAGATTCCCGCCCATCATGAAAAAGCGCTGGTGATCGACTTCGGCAGTCAGGTCACCCAGCTCATCGCCCGCCGGCTTCGCGAAAGCGGGGTCTATTGCGAGGTTCACCCCTTCAACCGGGTCGACGACGCGTTTCTGGACAGGTTCGCGCCCAGGGCGGTTATCCTGTCCGGCGGGCCGGCGAGCGTGCACGGCGAAGGCACCCCGCGCGCCGCGCAGAAAGTCTTCGAGCTGGGCGTGCCGGTGCTGGGCATCTGCTATGGCGAGCAGACCATGTGCGCCCAGCTGGGCGGCAGCGTCGAGGCCGCCGAGGAGCGCGAGTTCGGCCGCGCCGATATCGAGATCACCGCCGACAGCCCGCTGTTCGACGGGCTGGGCTCTGTCGGCCATCTCGAGCGGGTCTGGATGAGCCATGGCGACCGGGTGAACGCGATCCCGCAGGGCTTCCACCCGATCGCGGCGACCACGCACGCCCCCTTCGCCGCCATCGCCGACGAGGCCCGGCGCTTTTACGGCGTTCAGTTCCACCCCGAGGTCGTGAACACGCCGCGCGGCGCGCTGATCCTCAGAAACTTCACCCACGAGATCGCGGGGATGAAGGGCGACTGGACGATGGCCGCCTTCAAGGAGGAGGCGATCGCGAAGATCCGCGAGCAGGTCGGCTCGGGCAAGGTGATCTGCGGGCTTTCGGGCGGGGTGGACAGCTCGGTCGCCGCGGTGCTGATCCACGAGGCGATCGGCGACCAGCTGACCTGCGTGTTCGTGGACACGGGCCTCATGCGCGCAGGCGAGGCCGAGCAGGTCGTCACCCTGTTCCGCGAGCATTACAACATCCCGCTGGTGCACGCCGACGAGGAGGAGCGCTTCCTCACCGCGCTCGCCGGCGAAACAGACCCTGAGACCAAGCGCAAGACCATCGGAAAGCTCTTCATCGACGTCTTCGAGGAGCACGCCAGATCTGTCGGCGGCGCGGACTTCCTGGCCCAGGGTACGCTCTACCCCGACGTGATCGAATCCGTCTCCTTCGACGGCGGCCCTTCGGTGACGATCAAGTCCCACCACAATGTCGGCGGCCTGCCCGAGCGCATGAACATGAAGCTCGTCGAGCCCCTGCGCGAGCTTTTCAAGGACGAGGTGAGGGCGCTGGGCCGCGAGCTCGGCCTGCCCGACGCTTTCGTCGGCCGCCACCCTTTCCCGGGGCCGGGCCTGGCCATCCGCATTCCCGGCGCGGTCAGCAAGGAGAAGGCGGACGTGCTGAGGAAGGCCGACGCGATCTATATCGAGGAGATCAAAAAGGCTGGCCTCTACGACTCCATCTGGCAGGCCTTCGCCGTGCTTCTGCCCGTGCAGACCGTCGGCGTGATGGGCGATGCGCGCACCTACGACAACGTGCTGGCCCTGCGCGCCGTGACCTCCACCGACGGCATGACCGCAGACTACTTCCCCTTCGACCACGACTTCCTCGGCCGCGTCGCGACCCGCATCATCAACGAAGTGCGCGGCGTGAACCGGGTCGTCTACGACGTGACCAGCAAGCCGCCGGGCACGATCGAGTGGGAGTAGGGGGCATGATCCTAGACTTCAAAGAAATACCGTCACCCACAGCCAAAG